>CAZJDV010000073.1:1866-13257 GCA_964544865.1 uncultured Dehalococcoidia bacterium
ATCGTCGAACGCCACGGCCACGTTCGAGTGGGCGCTGGAGCGCGGACGGCGAGTCCTGTTCCTGCCCGACCAGCACCTGGGCCGCAACACCGCCGTCAAGCTGGGCATCGACCTTCAGGACATGATCGTCTGGGACCCGTTCAAGCCCCTCGGCGGCCACACGCATGACAGCCTGCGACGAGCGAAGGTCATCCTCTGGAAAGGCCACTGCTCCGTGCACACCCGCTTCAGCGTCGAGCAGATTGAGAACGCCCGCGGCAGGCATCTGGACGTGAAGGTGATTGTCCATCCCGAGTGTATGATGGAGGTCGTGGACGCCGCGGATATGGACGGCTCCACCGAGTTCATTCTCAAGACCATTGAGGAGGCCCCCGCGGGAAGCGTGTGGGCGATCGGCACCGAGATCAGCATGGTCCACCGCATCGCCCAGCAGAACCCAGATAAGACCGTGTTCTGCCTCGACTCCGTCGTCTGCCCGTGCTCGACCATGTACCGTATCCATCCGGCCTATCTGTCCTGGGTGCTCGACGGCCTCAACGCCGGTGTCGTGGTCAACCAGATTGAGGTGGAGGAGGACACCGCGGCGGAGGCGAGGGTCGCCCTCGAACGGATGCTGTCCCTGGCGTAGCCGGAGACTGCCGTTGCCCGCAGCTGGGGGGCCGGTCGACAACCCCGGCGTGAGCGAGTTCCACGGGCTACCGAGCAAACGGATGGTCCGGGTCTGCGCCGTGCTCCGCTACGCGACCGATTTCCGCACGATGCCCCAGGCATAGATCGGGCCTACTGGAGCTGGGCAAGATCTCAAATATCCATCGCATGAGGATGTACCATTGAGGCTTGCCGGCTTCGAGATAGACGAGATCGTGGGCAGGGCGCTGGCGGAGGACCTGGGCACTGGAGATTCGACCACGGACGCGCTGATACCGCAGAGCCTCCAAGGCAAGGCTGTAGTGGTGGCGGGAGCGGAGGGCGTGCTGGCCGGCATCGAGGTCGCGAGAGCCGTGTGGCGGCACATCGATTCGTCGTTGCGTTTCAGGCCGATGCTGACCGATGGCTCCCTCCTGTATGGTGATGGCGCCACGGCCGTCTCGGAGAGGGGTGTCATCGCCGAGCTGCAGGGCGACATGTCCTCGATACTGCTCGGCGAGCGCACCGCGTTGAACTTTCTCCAACACATGAGTGGTGTCGCGACCTTGACCGCCCGGTACGTCACCGCGGTCGCGGGATTCGACGCCACAATTCTTGACACCAGAAAGACGGCCCCCGGCCTGCGCGCCCTCGACAAATACGCCGTTCACGCCGGCGGAGGCAAGAACCACCGTCGCAACCTGGGTGACGGCGTCCTTATAAAAGACAACCACTTAGCGGCGATGCGGGGGGCCGGGCTCACTATCGGCGAGATCATCGAGAAGGCCCGCGCCGCGGCCAGCCACTCGCTGAAAATCGAGGTCGAGGTGGAGGACCTGGAGCAGGTGAGACAGGCCCTGGACGGGGGCGCCGATATCCTGCTTCTGGACAACATGTCCGTCGAGCAGATGGCCGACGCGGTGCGGCTGGCCAGAGGCAGGGCGCTGACCGAGGCGTCCGGCGGCATCAATCTGCGAAACGTCGGGGCGGTCGCCGCTACTGGAGTAGACTTGATATCCGTCGGCGCCTTGACCCATTCAGCGGGGGCGCTCGACATCAGCCTCGACCTGGCCTGACCAGACTCCCGGTGGACATCGCCGGTCGCACGAGCCAGATTCCAAGCTAGGATCCTCTCTGGCCGTGTCGGCGAGCCCGGCGGCTGGCGTCGCGGGCGCTGATGTGAGTGACGGCTCTGGCCCGACGGGGACCGGTGTGGATAGCAGCCGCGGCGGTGGTACATGCGGCCCCCACGGACAGCATCAGCAACGCGCTCGCGATCAAACGCCGGGACACGACCCGGAGGGTCACCGAGGCCAAACGATATGATCCCAATGAGGCGTTCACGTATCATTTGATGAGCGCCGGCGACTCTCGGATTAGGAGCCCGCGACCGCTCGGCTAACCTCTCCGTGGCAGCTCCCGATCGGTGGAATCCAGCATGATGGTTACAGGGCCGTCGTTCTGGATCGAGACCATCATGTGGGCCTGAAAGCGTCCGGTCTCAACTTTAAGCCCTGTCTGCCGGAAGAGCTCGAGCGCGCGGTTGAACAGCCGCTCGGCGGTGTCGGGAGGGGCTGCCTTTGTGAAGCTGGGACGGCGGCCTTTGCGGGTGTCGGCGTGGAGGGTGAATTGGGAGATGACCAAAAGCCCGGCTCCCACGTCCAGGGCCGAGCTCTGGAATCTGCCTTCGTCGTCTGAGAAGATGCGTAGATTGGCGACCTTGCCGACCGTGTACTCTGCGTCGGCCTCGGTGTCGTCTCGCGAGATGCCCAGCAGGACCACAAGTCCGCGGTCAATGCGGCCGACGACCTCATCACCGACCTTCACCGATGCCGCCGAGACCCGCTGGACGAGCGCACGCATCAGTTACAGACCGTGTCTATTCGGTTGACGCGGACTGCTTCTTAGAATCGGCCTTGGCGCCGGATTTGGTGCCGACCTTGCCATCGGTCTTGCTGTCGGATTTGGAATCGGACCCGCTGTCTGAGTCGGCGCTGGACTCCTTCGATTCCGCGCTCGATGACGTCGGGCTCTTGCCCTTGCCATAATCGTTGACGTAGAAACCGCTCCCCTTGAAAACGATGGGCACCGCGTGAATCAGGCGCCGGGCCCCGCTGCCGCACTTGGGGCATTCGGCAACCGGCTCCGATGAAAAGCTTTGCTTGACTTCGAAAACATGGAGGCACGCCTGACACTCGTAATCGTACCTTGGCAAGAAATCCTCCCCCCCGCCAAAACAGTAGTTAGCAGTCGCCTAAAGCGACTGCTAACGCTCTATGTAAAGTAGCATCGACACGAGGTGGTGTCAAGCTTGCGACGGGGGAGAGATGGCCTTTTCAGAGTTGGATAGCTAGCCATGCGACGGTTGGTTCGCAGGGCTCACCACGAATGTTGAACGCATCGTTCGTCCCGAGCCTGTCGCAAGATTCATCAGCGCCAACCATGCAAAGTATCTGCAGGGAGACTTCAATCCGGCCGGCCGTCTGCGGCGAGCGCCAGCCCTCCCTTCCACGTCTTCGCCATCTCGTCGACCGGCAGGTCGAGGAATCCAGGCACGCTGAGCGAGTCGCCGCCAACGCTGCCCAGCAACGTCCACGGCGCGCCTTCGCCGAGGCAGATGCGCTCCAGAGCGCCCAGCCGGTCCGGGTGCACCGAGATGACGATGCGAGACTGCTCCTCGCCGAACAGCAAGGAATCCCACCGGCCCGCCACGGCGAAGGCGCCGCGGAACCCGATTGCCCCGGCGATGCAGCACTCGGCCAGCGCCACCGCGAGACCCCCATCGGAGCAGTCGTGGGCGGAGCTCAGGACAGACTCCCTGATCGCCCGCCGGCACGTGCTCTGGACGGCCTTCTCAAGGTCCATGGCTATTCGCGGGCGGCCCGCGACGGTCCCGTGCACGAGCTCCAGGTACTCGCTGCCCGCCAGTGACCCCGCGTCGCCGGCCAGCGTCGAGGCCCCGATCAGCACGACGGTGTCGCCGGACCCTCGAAAAGCTTGATTCGCATGCTTCTCCACGTCGTCCAAGATGCCGAGGGCGCCGATGACCGGGGTCGGGTAAATGCCCTCGCCGCGGGTCTCGTTATACAGGCTGACGTTGCCGCTTACCACCGGCGCGCCGAGCGCTCTGCTCGCTGAGGCCATCCCCTTGATGCACTCCTCGAGTTGGTAGTAGATCTCGGGCCGCTCCGGGTTTCCGAAGTTGAGGCAATCGGTCAGGGCCACCGGTTCCGCGCCCACGCAGGACACGTTCCGGCACGCCTCCGCGACGGCGATCATCCCGCCCGTGTACGGGTCCAGGTGGCAGTACCGGCCGTTGCCGTCCGTGGCGAGCGCCAGACCCTTGGACGTGCCCTTGATGCGCAGCACCGCCGCATCCCCGCCCGGTCCCGCGACGGTGTTGGTCTGCACCTGGTGGTCGTACTGTCGCCACACCGACTCCTTGCTGGCGATGTTGGGGGATGCAAGGAGTCTGAGCAGCACGGCATCCGCCGATTCGTCCGGTAGCGGAACGGCGTCGAGGTCGTAGCCTTGGAGCTCGTTCAGCCAACCTGGTTTGACCCCGTCGACGCGATACTGGGGAGCGTCCACGAGCAGCTTCACGGGCAACTCTCCGTAGAGATCCTCGCCATCGAAGACCAATATTCTGCCGTCGCCGGTGGCCTTCCCGATCACGGAGGATGCCAGCCCCCACCTGTCGAAGTGCTCCTTGACAGGCGTTTCGTGACCCTCTTTGACTATGACCAGCATGCGCTCCTGGGACTCGGAGAGCATGACCTCGTACGGAGTCAGGCCCGCGTCGCGGCGAAGCACGCGGGCGACGTCGATCTCGATACCGGTGCCCCCACTGGCGGCGGCCTCCACGGTGGCCGAGGTCAGCCCCGCGGCGCCCAGGTCCTGAAGACCTGCGATGTGGTCCGTGCGCGCGACCTCCAGACAGGCCTCGATGAGGACCTTCTCCATGAACGGGTTCGATACCTGGACCGTTGGACGCAGCTCGCGCTCCTCCTCGAACGTCCTCGACGCGAGGCCCGAAGCGCCGTGGATGCCGTCCCGGCCAGTCTCGCTGCCAACCAGCATCAGGATGTTCCCGGGCCTGCCCGTCGTCGCCCGGACAAGCTGGTCTATCTCAAGGATGCCCACGCACATCGCGTTGATCAGGGGGTTCTCGGAATAGCTGGGCGAGAAGCACACCTCGCCGCCCACGTCGGGCACGCCGATGCAGTTGCCGTATCCCGAGATGCCGGCGACGACCCCGTTGAACAGGTAGCGGTTGTGCGGCTCCGAGAGCGGCCCAAAGCGTAGCGAGTTGAGCAAGGCGATGGGCCTGGCGCCCATTGCCAGGATGTCGCGGACGATGCCGCCGACGCCCGTCGCCGCACCCTCGTAGGGCTCGATGGCCGACGGGTGGTTGTGGGACTCGATCTTGAAGACGACGGCTAGGCCGTCGCCTATGTCGATGACGCCGGCGTTCTCCTCGCCCGGACCGACCAGCAGCCTCGGGCTGGCGCCGGGCAGCAGCCGCAGCAACTGCCGGGAGTGTTTGTAGCCGCAGTGCTCGCTCCAGAGGGAGCCGAACAACCCCAGCTCCAGCTCGTTGGGCTCCCGGCCGAGCCTCTCGACGATGGCCTCGTACTCCCGCTCCGAGAGGGCGAGGGCGTCGAGGGCTTGCTTAGGTACTGGCACTGGTTGCTCCGTGCGGCTGGTCTGCGGGTGCTGGCTGGACCCCGGTCAACTAGTATTCTACCCTTCTTCCCTTCGGGCTCGCTAGCGGCCCAGGGTGACCAGCGCGACTCCCGTGACGACCAGCACCGCCCCGAGGACCGTTCGCTTCGAAACCCTTTCGAACTTCTTAAGGAAGACATATGCTAGCAAGATCGATACGAGCGGGTATGCGCCGGCCACTGGGGCGACAAGGACTACCGGCGCGTCGGTCAGCGCGAGATTGAAAAATGCCACACCCCACGCCCCGGTCACTCCGGCGAGGGCCATGTGCAGCCAGGCTGCCCTTGGCGCACGGACCATGTCACTGTAGGCCTGGCGATTGAACAGGGCCGCCATGATGAGGGTGCCGAAGGTCAGGGAGAAGGAGGATACCACCATTGGCGAGGCGAACTCCGCCACGATTTTGCTACTGACTACCGAGCCCGCGCCGTAGCTCGCGGCAGATGCGAGCGCCGCGAGACTGCCCAGGCGTACCCGGCGGCTTTCAACTGAGAGAGTGCTCATTCCTTACCCAGTATCATCGCTAGGCCGCCCGCGATGGAGACCGTGCCCAGGATAATGGGGGCGTTCACCGACTCCCCGGCGGCCAGGACCGCAAATGCGGCGGCGAACAGCGGCGAGATACCGACTATGGCGGAGGCTCGGGAAACGCCGGCCAACAGCGTGCCGGTGTAGTTGAGCAGGCGTCCCAGAGGGAAGTTGAGCGCCCCGGCCAGGGCAAGCCAGAGGAACACGACGCCACTGAGGCCGACGATCTCGCGGGGATGCAGGGCCAGCGCGATCGACGTGGTCAGCGCGGTGCTGACCATCAGCGAAATGAGAGTGCCGGAGGTCGTGCGGATATGTGGCAGACCCAGTCGCGCGAATATGGCGGTGGCGCCGAAGCCCGTGGCCGCGAGCAAAGAGAGGACTATGCCGAGCATGAGGGTGGCCGAGAGAGAGCCGGGGCTGCGCCGGATGGCGGACGCCCCCGCTTAAACAACAGCTCCGCTCATCAAGATCGACTCAACTATGCGCCGACCGTCCTCGCCGCCTATCAGGGTTTCGCAGCAGCGCTCCGGGTGGGGCATCATGCCCATTACGTTGCCCTGCTCGTTGACGATTCCGGCTATATTGCCGATTGAGCCATTGGGGTTGGCCGCTTGGGTGACCTCTCCGCTCTCGTTGCAGTACCGAAAAAGGATGCGGTCCTCCGATTCAAGCCGCCGGAGGGTATAGGGGGCCGCGAAGTAGCTCCCCTCGCCGTGGGAGATGGGGACGCGAAGCACCTGGCCGGCCTCAGCGGCGCTCGTGAACTGCGAGGCGGTGGTTTCGACGCGCAGGTTAACCCACTGGCAGCGAAACTCCAGGTGCACGTTTCGCATCAGCGCACCCGGCAGGAGGCGGGCCTCGCAGAGTACCTGGAAGCCGTTGCAGATGCCCAGCACCAGTTTGTCTTGTTGGGCGAACCGCTCGACCGCCCGCATCACCGGCGAGAACCGGGCGATGGCGCCGGCCCTGAGATAGTCTCCATACGAGAAGCCGCCGGGGAGTATCACGCAGTCGTAAGCCGACAGGTCGGTCTCTTGGTGCCAGACGTACTCCACCGGCTGGTGAAACACCTCTTTGAGGACGTGGAAAAAGTCGGTGTCGCTCCAGGTGCCCGGAAATACGATGACCCCGAATCTCATGCCGCACGGGAGGCGACGTGCCCTGCGAGGCCACACATAGTGCGACACTCATTCCAGTGCGTACGCGGGAGTCGGGAGGCGGCGCTGTCCCGGACAGTGCAGCATGTCCGGTGCGTACGGGGGAGTCGAGAGGGGGTTTTGCCTCCTCTCGTGGGGGCTTGGGGGACACCCTCAAACCCCAAAACTGGCGGGTGGCGGGGAGTGAATTTCATTCGGCGGATTTCAACAGCTCCTGGACGATCCGGCTGACCGCTCGGCCGTCCGACTTGCCACGGACTTGGGGCATGATGCGGCCCATGACCTTACCCATGTCCCGCGGGCCCGTGGCGCCAGCCTCCTGGATTGCGGCCCGGGCCAGCGTGGCGATCTCCTCATCGGATAGCTGCGCGGGCATGTACTCGCGGATCAGCGCGAGCTCGGCCTCCTCCTTCTCCACGAGCTCCGGGCGGTTGCCCTTCGTGAAGGCCTCAATGCTCTCCTGGCGCTGCCGCACTTCCTTGCCGAGCACGTCGATGACCGCATCGTCGTCCAGTGTCGTCTGCCGCGCGATCTCCTCGTCGTGGATCCGTGCCCGAAGAAATCGAATGACCGAGCGCCGGACCGTATTGCGCTTCCGCATGGCGTCCTTCAGGTCTTCCTGTAGTCTTTCGTCCAGCGTCATAGCTGCCGCCTGGGTGTCATCTGATAGTGCCGCATCTGAGTATAGATTTCGGCCCGCCGGGGTGTCAAGGAGCCGACTGGGCTGGGACCGAATCGCCGTAGAGCCTGCCCATCGCGGGCAAGACGCCGGGTCTGCCCGCCAGGCGCAGCAGCTCCCATACCGTCGCCTGCAGCGCGGTGACCACGGGCTTACGGATCTTGTTTTCGATCTCGTCGATGACCGCGGCGGTCCTCATGCTCGTGCAGCTGACGAACACGCCGTCGGTGTCGGAGCGGTCCACCTCGTCGTCGACCAGGTCGCGAATGTTCTCCGGCGGCAAGAGCTCTATGTCGCCCGGCATGTTCAGTCCCCGCATTCCCACCACCTCGAAACCGCTGCTCTCCAGAAACAAGCGGAGTTTCTCGTTGAGCGCGTCGCTGTGGGGCGACAGCACAGCCACGCGCCGTATCCTGAGATGGCGCAGGGCGGCGACCGCGGCCGTCGATGTGGTCGAGGCGGGGAGGCCGGTGGCGTCCGCGATCCGCTTGACTATGTCCGCTGCGCCGTCGATGCCACGGACATAGCTCGCGCTCGTGCGTCCGTAGATGATGGCGGACACGCCCAGGGGAGCGAGCCCCTTCGCAGCCTCCTCTATACTCGCGTCTTCCGCCAGCCCGAGGACACGCTTGAGGGTAATTCCGCCGTCCTCCGCCGAGTCGGTTTCGTGCGCGGTGGCCATCATGTGCAGCAACACCCCGGCCGGCACGAACCGGCGGGTCTCCTCGACGTCCTGCGGCGTCACCGGTCCCGGCCATACAATTCCGATACTGCGCGATGTTTCCATGGGCCGGTACTCCTTTTGTCGTCGGGCTCCCTTATCTCACGAAAAGCCGGCGGTCCAGGCTGGTCAGGGGCTCGCAGCCGTCCTCGGTGATGACGGTCGTCTCGCTGAAGGCAACGCCGTACTCCCCCAGCCTGCGCAGCGCCACCGGGTGGTGGAACACCATCCCTTGCCTCAATGGTGTCTGGTTGCCGAGCGATATGCTGGCGGTGCCATCGGCCCAGCCGGGAGGGAAGCTGGCGCCGACCGCATAGGCGAAGACGCCGTGGAACACGAGGCCAGGTCCGGCCAGGTCGATTCCTTCCCAGCCTGCCCTGGCCACCGCGTCCGCCGTCACGCCGGGCCGCATGGCTGCGATCACCCTATCGAGGGCCGTCAGGCATGCGTCCGCCAGCCTGAGGACGCCATCGACGGGGTCGCCGATGGACACTGTCCGCATCGTTGGAGCGGTGTAGCGCTGGTAGCTCGCCCCCATCTCCATCAGGATGCTGTCTCCTCGGACGAGCGGCACGCGCTTGTGGGTCGAATGGAGCACGCCCGAGCGCCGGCCGGAGGTCACGATGGGCGATATGGACATGTACTCGCTGCCGGCATGGAACATGGCCTGCGACGCCGCGGCGGCGATGTCGTTGTCCATGCTGCCCTCCCTGGCCGCCTCGATGGCCACCAGCATCCCCCTGTCCGTGATGCCGGCGGCCCTGCGAAGATACTCGATCTCCTGAGGCGACTTCGTTACCCTCGTCGAGGAGACGATGCCGGATCCATCCACCAACCGCGCCTCGGGCAGGGCGGCCGAAAGGTCCTCGTGAGACTGCGCCGTGACCCCGATGCTTGCCTTCTCGATGCCGATCCGCGACGTGCCGAATCCCTGGTCCCGCAACACTCTAGCCAGAGACTCCTTGTGGCCCTGGCCATCGGCATAGCCGATCGCCCGGTCCAGCCAGGAGTGCAGCAGGGCCGTCCCCAGCTCTGGGGGATGGACGATGAGAGACGGCTCGTCCTCCAGCGGCAGCACGAAGCACTCGCCGCCGTACATGGCGAAGCTCTAATAGCCGGACAGGTAGAGTACGTTGGACGGCTCTTGCAGCAACAGTACGTCGACGCCCCTCTCCCGCATGGCGAGCCTTACCCGGCTGAGCCGGTCCCGGTACTCCTCGACAGTGAACGCCAGCTCCCGGGGCAGCCCGGACAAGATGTCTCGGCCGGCCGGTCCGCCCGCCAGGCTGGGATGGAGCTCAACTGTCATTAGTCTGCCTCCGCGCGAGCGGTTCATATGCCGTCGGAGTCGATACTCACAGCCTCGCCGCTGCGGCCTCGATGGCTGCGAGAGACCGCTCCCGGCCCAGCACCTCGAGGGACTCAAAGAGGGGAGGGGACACCTTCAGGCCGGTGGTGGCAACGCGAATGGAGCCCAGAAGCTGGCCGACCTTGATTCCCATGTCGTCGGCCAGAGGCCTGAGTGCGCCCTCGATCGAGTCGCTGTCGAAAGAGGCCAGTTCGGACAGCGCGACGGCGGCCCGGCTGAGGGCGGCCCTGGTCCCCTCGGCATCCATGCGTTTCTGGACGAGCTGCCCGGTGTCGTACTCCACGTTGTCGGCAAAGAAAAACGGAATCAGCGGCGCAGCGTCCAGGAGCGTCTTGAGCCGCTCGCGGATCAACGGCACGATTTTCACGAGGTACGATCTGTCGGGCTGGGCCGGTATCCCCTCGGGGGCGTGGCGTCCCCAGAACTCCAGAAGCGCATCGGTAAGATCCTGGTCGGACATCTGCCGTATGTAGTAACCGTTCAGCCAGTTCAGCTTGTCGATGTTGAAAATGGCGCCGGGCCGTGACACCCGCTCCAGGGAGAAGCTATCGACGAGCTCCTGTGCCGAGAAAATCTCGGTCTTGTCGTCCAGCGACCAGCCCAGGAGCACCAGGAAGTTGACCATGGCCTGAGGCAGATAGCCCATCTCTCTGTACTCGAGGACCGTCGTGGTGCCGTGGCGCTTGCTCAGCTTCGATCTGTCAGGCGCAAGAATCACGGGTAGGTGGGCAAACAGAGGTGGCTCCCAGCCGAGGGCCTCGTAGAGTCTGACGTGCCTCGGAGCGCTGGACAGCCACTCCTCGGCCCGCAGCACATGGGTGATCTCCATTGCATGGTCGTCGACGATGTGGGCGAGGTGGTAGGTCGGGAACCCGTCGCTCTTTAGCATGACGAAGTCGTCCACCAGGCTGTTGTCGAACACGACCATGCCGCGAACCAGGTCGGTCAGCCGCGTCTCCCCATGTAACGGCATGGCGAATCGCACAACCGGCTGGACCCCCGCGCTCTCTTGCTCGAGCCGTTCCTCCTCGCTCAGAAACCTGCATCGCCGGTCGTATCCGTCCTGCTTCTTGAGGCGCCGCTGCTCCTTGCGCATCTCCGCCAGCCGTTCGGACGAGCAGTGGCACCGGTATGCGCCCCCACGCTCGATCAGCCCCTCCGCGGCGCGCCGGTACCGGTCCAGTCTTTGCGACTGAACGTATGGCGCGTGGGGGCCGCCGATGTCCGGCCCCTCGTCCCAATCGATCCCGAGCCACCTCAGTGCGTCCATGAGCTCCTCGACAGAGCCCTCGACCTCGCGGGCCTGGTCGGTGTCCTCGACGCGCAGGATGAAGCTGCCGCCGCTGCCGCGCGCGAGCAGCCAGTCGAATATGGCCGTACGAATGTTGCCGACGTGCGGCCCGCCGGTTGGACTGGGGGCGAACCTGACTCGAACTTTGTCTGCCATGTCCTGATGGTACCTGAAGAAGGGACTGGGTGCTAGGTGCTAGGTGTTGGGTTCAGGGAGTCGAGGAAATCGTGAAGGTCGGGAGGGAGGTCAGATGTGAGAGAGATGGGCTTTCCCGATGATGGGTGCTCGAAG
>CAZJDV010000074.1:0-13248 GCA_964544865.1 uncultured Dehalococcoidia bacterium
CTCCCTCCGGCAGGGACATGATCAGTATCTGGGAACGTACCTCCATCGCCTCCCTATCCGTTCGGGAGCTCGCATACGCCAGAAGCGTGCCATCAGGCGACAGCGATGGGTCCGATACCGAGGTCAGCTCGTAGATGTGGTCAGGTGCAATCGATTGCGACAATACCGGTCTCCTTCTGCATGAAATCTTCGCGAGCCTCACGGTCCATCGTGAAGCATTCCTCCCCTCAGTCGATCGCCACGGGTACGTCCGCCGGGTGCTGCTCGTGCCAATCAGTCAGCGACTGGTACGCCCGGGCCATCGCCAGGACGTTATTCTCTCGATACGCCCTACCCATGGAACTGGATGCCGGTTGGCAGGCCCTCGTCCGAGAAGCCGCTGGGCACGGAGACCGCCGGCAGCCCGGCGGCATTGCCGACGGCGCCGATGATGTCACCGCGACTCGTGCCAGAATCCTTGCGAAGCTCCCGGTCCACTCGAGACGCCACGTCCGGCCTGGTGGGCGCAACCACGGCTTCAAACGACGCGAGCACCCTGTCGGTCTCTTTCGCGATGACGCCTCGCAATCGCAGTGCCTTCAGATAGTCCGTTGCCAGTACCGCCTCCTTAGCATACGGGCCGTAGCGGTCCCAAGAGTCCCTAAGCCCGGCCGCCTCTCCGCTCTGCGCAAACTCCTCGAACGCACTGGCCGATTCCGCGTTCGCGATGGTGCGGGTGACAGCCTCGTACGGATATTCCGGGAGCTCAACCTCCTCGATGGTGGCGATCTCATCGAGGACCTTCAGGGCCAGGTTGAAATTGTCTCGCACGGCTTCCCCCACGCCCTCGACGGCACCCTTCAATACACCGAGCCTGAAGGACCGCGAAGGCCCTGGAGCGTTCCCGTAGCGGTACGATCTGTCGCTGGCCGTCGGGTCGTTGGGATCAGGCCCGGCGATGGCCTCCAGCACCAGCCCGCAATCGTCGGCCGTGAGACACAACGGTCCCAGCTTGCCCAGTGTCCAGGAGAGCGCCATCGCCCCGTGGCGGCTCACACGCCCGTAGGTCGGGCGCAGCCCCGCGACCCCGCAGTTGGCGGCCGGGCCGAGTATGGAGCCCCAGGTCTCCGAGCCGATGGCGAAGGGGACCAGTCCGGCGGCGACGGCCGACCCGCCGCCGCTGGACGAGCCGCCGGACCACGTAACCGTGTCCCACGGGTTGAGACCCGGTCCGGTGAATGACGCATCAGGGCTCAGGTAACCCATGCCGCCGGCCAGCTCGACCATCGCCAGCTTGGCCGCGAGAACCGCGCCCGCCTCCTCCAGCTTCCGGACGACTGTGGCGTCGTAGTCGAATCTCTGTTGGTGGAAGGGCTCCGCGCCCCAGGTCGTGGGGATGCCGCCGGAGGTGGATAGCAGGTCCTTCGCGCCGTAGGGTATGCCGTGCAGCGGCCCTAGATAGCGTCCCGCCAAAATCTCCCGCTCGGCCCGGCGGGCCTGCTCCATCGTCCGCTCCCGAGTCACAGTCACGACGGCATTGTACATCGGCCCGATGTTTTCCAGACGGCCCAGGAAGGTCTCGGCCAGCGCCACGGGCGACACCTCCCTGCCGCGCACCATCTCACTCAGACGTCGAATCGGCACGAAGACCGGCGTATCAGTCAAGACCTAGCTCCCCGTCGGCGAAGGGCGTGAAGACCGAGAAGGGCTCGTCGCCGTTCTCCAGCTTGACGGCCCTCAGCTCCGCGGACGCCTTTACGATAGCCTCGACCCGCCCCCGGACCGCCCCGAAGTCGTTCGGGTCCATCACGCCCCCATACCGCTCCTTGACGATCTGAAATCGGGCATCAACCTCATCCTGGCTTGGGTGCTGTTCGCTCATGGCGCTCCCTATGCGTGCGGTGTTGCACGCAACTCTTTCCTATTGCTCCTCGTGTTCAAGGCCCAGTTACGTCAATTTACACCCTCAAACACGTGCTTCCGGGCCGGTCAATGTCATTCTGAGCGGAGAGAAGAACCTGGGGCGGCGTGGAGTCTTCACGGGCCCGAAAACAGACACCCCCGCAACCCCGGACTGGTCCGAAGCGACCAGGGTTCTCCCTACTCCCGGCGCTCGAACTTCTCCACCAGCCGCGGCTTTATCACCTTGCCCATCGCATTGACAGGCAGCTCGTCCAGGGTCAGCACGCGCTGCGGTATCTTGTACAGCGCCAGTTTATCCCTGGCCCATCGCCGCAGCGCCTCCCGGCCTATCTCGGCGCCGTTCCTAGTCACCAGGGCCGCCGAAACGGCCTTCCCCCAGTAGGGATCCTTAGTTCCCACGACGGCGCAGGCCTTCACGTCTGGATGGGTGGCGATGACCTGCTCCACTTCCTTCGCCGACACGTTTTCGCCGCCGGTGATGATGATGTCCTGTGACGCGCGGCCCCAGATCTTGTACGAGCCGCCCTCCAGGGTAGCCACATCGCCGGAGCAGAACCAGCCGTCGTCGTCGAACGCCTGCCGGGTCGCCTCCGACCTGCGCCAGTACTCACGGAACACGCTTGGGCCCCTGACCTGTATCTCCCCCTGACCGCCGGTCTCGACGGGACCTCCGTGCGTGTGCTCGCCGATCTCGTCGTCCAGCTCCATCCGCACCAGCCGCACCTCGACGCCCGGCAGCGGGCCGCCCACGTGTCCGGGCCTGCGCTCCCCGTGGAGGGGGTTGGACAGGGCCATGCCTATCTCGGTCATACCATACCGTTCCAGCAGTACGTGGCCGGTAATCGCTTTCCATTTCTCCAGCGTGACGACCGGCAGAGCGTCCGAGCCCGACACCATGAGGCGCAGCTCGGCGGCGCCACCCGACATTGTGGTCCTCCGCTCCGGTGAGGCCGCGTCCCACGCTTCGATCAGCGCCCCGTACGTGGTCGGGACGCCCATGAAAAGCGTCAGCCCCCCGTTCTCCAGCCGGCTCCACACGCTCGCCGCGTCGAACCCGGCCTGGAGCTCGCATGCGGCCCCGGCCCACAGGGCGCACATCAGCACGTTGACGATGCCATGCACGTGGTGCAGCGGCAGCACGTTCAATATGCGGTCCTCGGCCGTCCACTCCCACGCGTCCACGAGGGTGGTGACCTGGGCCTGAAGGATCGCGTGGGTCGTGACAACCCCCTTCGGCCTGCCAGTCGAGCCGCTGGTATATAGAATCATCGCCGGCCGGTCCGCGTCGACAGCGGGCAAAGAACGCTCTTTTGCGGCGAGCAGAGCGGTGGTCAGCAGGAACCGTAGTCCACGCGCTTCGGCGATCGGCCTCAGTCTATCTTCATACATCGGGTGAGCCACCAGCACGGCAGCCTCAGAATCGTCGACGGTGTACTCGAGCTCGGCCCCTGGGTGGGATACCGCGAGGGGCACCGTGACTCCGCCCGCCCTCCAAATGCCCCACTGGGTCGCCACGTACTGGGTCCCCGGCGGTACGAGGAAGGCGACTCGCACACCGTCCAGGTCCGCCGCTCCGCCGAGCAGGGACGAGGCAGCTCCCGCCGAGGTGTCGAGTAACTCACCGTAGGTGAAAAAACCCTCGGAGGCGACGACGGCGGTACGGTCTCGATGCCCCTCGGCGCGGGCTATCAGAGGAATACTGGAGGTGTCTGTCATTGCTGTGCCACCGTGGTGGTAATCCACCGCCATTCTAACACTTGTCCTTGACACCGCGAACCCCCGGCGGTAGGCTGCGGGAACCCAAATCACGCCCACGGATATTCACCATGCCTATCGACCAGGTCGTCCACGCCGCTCAGGAGCACATGCGAGCGGAGAGCATATCGGGCTGGCTCCTCTACGACTACCGCGGCATGAACCCCATATTCTGGGACACCGTTGGCCACATTCCCAACGTCACTCGACCCTGCTGGCTCTGGGTACCGTCGCATGGAGAGCCCCGGCTTCTTGTGAGCTACGTGGACCAGGGCCGGTTCGCCCACCTCGGCGTGAACACGACCCTGTTTGTCAGTCGCGTGGAGATGGTCCGAACGCTGGCGGAGATACTGCGCGGCGCGGGCCGCGTCGCGATGGAGTATTCGCCGTCGGGTGAGCTGCCCAGGGTGTCCAGGGTGGACGCGGGAACCCTGGAGCTCGTGAGAGGACTCGGCGTCGAGGTCGTCTCATCGGGAGACACGCTCCAGTACGCCACCCAGCGCTGGAGCGATTCACAGCTCCAGTCACATCTCGAGGCGGCGTCCGGGCTGGACACAATCGTTCGCCAGGCCTTCCGCCGCATCGGCGATACGCTGGCCTCGGGACCAACCGAGCACGTCACCGCCGAGTTCATCCGCCATAGGTACGCCGTGGAGGGGCTGGAGGCCGCCGACGGGCCGGTGGTCGCGGTAAACGACCACTCCTCCGACCCCCACTTTGAGCCGGCTACCGGCTCGTCGCGGGTCATCGAGGCGGGCGACTGGGTGCTCGTGGACCTCTGGGCGCGGCTGCCTGACGAGGACGCGATGTACGCGGACATCACGTGGACCGCATACATCGGGTCCGAGGTCCCGGCGCGAAACCGGCAGGTCTTCGACGCGGTAATCGGCGCCAGAGACGCGGCGCTGGCCGAGATGAAGATGGCGTTCGCAGGGGGGCGTGAGCTCGAGGGACGTCAGGTCGACAAGGTGGCGAGGGAATTCATCTCGGACGCGGGATTCGGCGACTATTTCAACCACCGCCTGGGCCACAGCCTGGGCCGCGAGGTCCATAGCAACGCCGTCAACCTGGACGGCTGGGAGACCCACGACACGCGCCGCCTGATGCCAGGCATCGCCGTGACCATCGAGCCTGGCATCTACCTCCCCGAGTTCGGCGTTCGCTCGGAGATCGACGTGTTCTTCTCGGAGGAAGGGCCCCGCGTCACCACGAAGGTGCAGCGCGAGGTCTTCTTGATATGATCTCTTGCACGTTGCCTGTCTGACAGCACCCAATGGGCCTCTCCAGCCTCCGTGGTCCGTGTCTCCTCCGTGGTAAATTGGCTGGCTGGTCTATGGCCGGCTGGGCCCGACGAATAGCTCCCGAGGCAGGAAGCTGTGCTTGGCAGTGGAGTGGGCGTGGTCGAGCCCTCGGGTGGTCACCACGCCCATCGCCGTGGAGAACGCGCTCTCGCCACTAACGCCGCTCTTGTTGCCGCCGCCATGGCCTCTCAGCCACTGCGGGTCTAGAAGGCGCTGCCCCTTCCAGATGCCGCTTGTGGCCACCAGCTGGCCAAAGCGGGCAGGTCGGACGCGCTGATAATCGCCCATCCGGGGCCGCTCCGCATCACGTTCCCGCCGATCTTGTATGGGGGGTCGAGATATGTGTAGCTGTCGGGAATAGTAGGATACAGGTACTTGCTATCCTTGATGACCCTCCCGGCTGGCCAGTCCCAGCGGTCCGCGAATATCCCGATCTTGCCGAAGAGCCGCTCGTCCAGGACATCCTTGAGGTCTCGGTCCCAAAGCGCCGTAAGCGCCTGCCCGAGACGCCAGAAACCCGCGCTGCTATAGTGGCCCACCGTGCCGGACTCGACGTGCGAGTATGTCGTAATACGGGTCCCCGGTCCATGTTAGGCGGACTGGCTCGTCGGGGTCCACACGGCCGTCCTCCACCGTGAAGCCCAGTATTGCCAGGATGAAAGCCTTGCCCGTCGATGCGGTCTGGAACCTGTAGTGTCTGTCCCCCAGGAGTGCACCAGGTGACCGCCCCACGTGATGACCGCGCTCCAGGCGTTTCCCGAGTGGTCCTCGCCGCCGAAGCTCGCCCCGCGAACCTCTAGCCCGCGCATGAATTGGTCGAGCTTTTCCGGTTCGAGTCCCGCCCTTTGGGGGCCAATCTCGACCCAGTCGTCCTCCGGGTACCTCACCCAGTGGGGGATGTCGTGTGCGGTCATCGGCTAGGCCTCATCACCTCGCGGTCGTCCCGCCGCCGCCCTCTTGAGCTGCCGCGCGGTGATGGGCAGCCTCAACGGAAACAGCGCCACGACGGCCAGAAGCGACACGCTCCCGCCGTACAGGAACGCACTATGAATGCCGTAGCGGTCAACGATCAGCCCGGCCAGGATAGGTGAGAACGTCCCCAGAAAGCCCGCCCCGTATATGAGCGCCACCACCGTCGATTGCATTCGGCCGCGCGCCACGTCGATGGCCGCCGCTATGAAGATGTGGTGCAGGGGAAAGCTGAACGCTCCCTTGGCCACCACGATCAGCGTAAGGCTCATGCCAGTTCCCACGACGCTCAAGGCGAGCGACAGCAGCGCCGTCGCGGCCAAGCCGGGTATCATGATAGCCCGGCGCCCATAGCTGTCCGACAGGTGTCCCATGACGGGCTGCGTGGCGATGCCCGCCACCTGACCCAGCGACAGGTAGATCGCCACGCGCGTCGCCGAGAAATCCAGGTCCTCACGCAGGTAGACCGGCAGGAACCCTCCTACGGCGCTGTCGCCCGCGCTCTTTACCGCCGCGATCAGGACGAGGACCAGGATCAGGGGGTTCTTGAGCACGAGGGCGATCGATGAGAAATAGTCCCTCGACGAGGCCGTTTCGGGCTCGCTGCCAAACAGTGATCGCATCACTCCCCAGACGAGCACGCCCGACAGAACCGCGGGGAAGAGGCTCACCTGGAAGACGCCGCGCCAGCTCATGAACGTGAGGAGCCCCGCGACGATTATCGGTCCCATGACCTCGCCGGCGCTGCCTCCGGCGCCGTGCAGCGAGATCGCGAACCCGCGTTTGTCCGGAAACCGCCGTGACAGCTCGCCCAGGGCCGGAGGGTGGTACAGCGCCGGGCCCAGTCCCGCCAGCAGCATTGCGCCGAACATCAGCGAGTAGTTAGGCGCACGGCCGGCGACGAAAAAGGAAACCCCCAGCAGGCTCAGCGAGATACCGAGGATCAACGGCGCCCTGTTGCTGAACCGGTCGCCGAGGTAGCCGGCGCCCATCGTCATACCCCACGACGTGAACTGCCGGGCGGTCAGCAGCGCCCCGAACTGCGCCGCGTTGAGCCCCAGCCCGATCTTCACCTCGGGCAGCAGGAGGTTCTGCAGGCCGGAGTTGAATATGTGCTTGATGGCGTGGCCGATGACGACAACGGCCGCCAGCGTGTTACGGCCCCGCGTCGCGGCCTCGTCTGTCTGCGCGGAGACCGTCATCGGCAGCGCCTCCGATTGTTCGGCGTCGGACATCTTTCCTCCCTGCGGGCGAGTTCCCTGCACATGCGGCCCCGCCAATTGTACATCACGAAGTAGCCGCGTTCTTCCGGCGGCTCCGGCGAGAGTTTCGCCTTGGCGTCCCTGATGGCGGCCCCCGAATTTGACAGCACGATCGCCACTCCTTTTTCTTAACCATAATCAAGAAAGTAGGGCGTTTCATGGCAAAGCTTTTGTATGTGGGAACGTATGGGACCGACGATCCGACGCGAGCGACATTCCCATTTCTGATGGCGAAGGGCGCCATCGACACGGGACACGAGACCGGCGTCACGCTCATGGGCGAGTCCACTTATCTCATGAGGGACGGTGTTTCGGAGCAGATCTTGGGTGTGGGCATTGCCCCGCTCAAGGAGCTGATGGACTTCGTCATCGACAAGGGCGTCCCCATTACCGTTTGAGGGCTCTGCGGCCGTGGCCGTAGGGTCACGGACAAGGACCTGGAAGGCAAGAACACTAGGTTTGGCACGCCGGTCGACGCAGCCAATCAACACACCGAATACGACAAAGTCATCACGTTCTAGCAGCGAGTCGCGCATGACCTGAAGGGAGGGTCTGGGTGCCTCCTACCCTCCCTCAGGAGGTCATGCGTGGGCCTGAAACAGGGGTGGGGGGAAGATTCGACGCCGCTGGGGACCATCCGACGGTGTGTCCCTGACGGCGTCCACATATCCATCCTGAGTGGTGGCGGCGACGCCCCGCCTTTCGAGCGCCCTGCATCGCCAGGCTCCTCGCGGAGCCTTTTCTGAGTGCAACCCCGGGGCTCAAAACGACATCGTCCAAAGGGGGTTGCAGGCATGACGCCCAGGCTGCTCACGGCCGTGATGCTGGCGGCGGCCTGTGCCCCCTCGGAGGACCGGCCGGCGGGCGCCAACCAGCAGGCCTGCCCGGCGAGCACCGCCACCGTCGCCGCCGCCGATGCCGATCCCACTCCTATTCCGGCGCTCCCGGCATAGTGGCAGCGTCCCCGACCGCCGCGGTACCCACCGGCGACGCACCCATCGAGGCCGCTCGGTGTGCGGGGCTCTCGATCGAGGAGCAGAAGGCACTGCTGATCGCCACGCGACGGAGCAGTTTCCAGGAATGACCTCCCACGGCGACCTGCTTCCCCGAATTCCGATACCCCCGGACGCCCTGGACCGCCGCCGGGGAGGGATCTGGGTCGTCGTCGAGTTCAACGGCGACGAGTACGACACGGTGGCGGAGAAGAAAGCCTCGCTGGGGATCCAGATGCGCGACTCCTACGAGGCCCTTTTCACCGCGGGCCGCGACGACCTCGCCCAGGTTGATGCAAATGCGCGCATAATGATAATCA
This sequence comes from uncultured Dehalococcoidia bacterium, assembly GCA_964544865.1. Taxonomy (GTDB): domain Bacteria; phylum Chloroflexota; class Dehalococcoidia; order Lucifugimonadales; family CAJWER01; genus CAZJDV01. The sequence goes on from CAZJDV010000074.1 coordinate 8,502, forward strand.
GTGCTGCCGTGGACGAAGGGGGACACTCGTCCCTGCGACTCGTAAACGCCTTCAAGACAAGTCTGAAGCGAGAGGTCGCGGACACGGCCGACTGGTCTGCGAAGGAATCTCTCGACTTCAACGAGATTTGGGACGTGCTTCTGCTGAACGTAAAGTGGAGAAGAGAGCTCCAGGAGCTCGAGCAGGGCGGCTAACCCTTCGGCCTTCGTCGCAATCGGATACGCGCCTCCCTTTGCCGGTCCGGCCGGTACTAGGCACGGGCCTCCGCGAAGGTAAGAATCGCCGCGGGGTTGTCCACCAGGATGCCGTGTATCGCCGCCTCCGCAAACCCCCGCACCCGCATCCGAGGCACGATGTGCGCCAGGATGTAGGCGTATCCGTGGCCCCCGTACTTCAGAAGCTGGTTCTTGTGGCAAATGTCCTGGGCGATCACGATACGATCCCCGTACCCCTCGGAGATCGCCCACTCGATCGCGTCCATCCGAGCGGCATCGTTGGGCATGTCCACCGACCTGTTGTAGACATACAGAGACTGCTCCAGGCCGAACAGGTCCCACTCCAGGAAGCATCCCCTCCCAGCGATCTCCCGCAGCGTCTCACGCCGGAACACCGTGCGGTCGAGGTGCCCGATGGTCGTACGGCCCAGGTCCGCCCCCGCCTGTTCAAGCAGGTCCATGATCTGTCTCGGCGAGAGCTCGTTGCGCCCAGGGTGGACGAGCAGCGGCGCCCCCGTAATGCGCTGGGCGCGGCCCGAGGCCCGGACCACCTTTCGTTCATTGTCGGTCAGCGGCCAGGAGCAGCCCACCTCACCGATGACGCCCGACCGGATCCCTGTGCCGTCCACCCCCTCGGTGATGTCGCGAACGATCTGGTCCGTGATCTCGTCCTCGGTGCGCTCGTCCATGTCCGGAGGGTGGCTCCCGTCGACGTAGTAGGCGGAGCCCATGACGATGTTCAGACCCGTCTCCCTCGATATCCGCGCCAGCGAAACGGGGTCGCGGGCGATGCCGATGCTCGTCGCGTCCACCAGTGAGTCGCCGCCGTATTGACGGTAGAGCCTGGCCTCCTCGATGGCCGTATCGACGTCCAGCAACCTGGAGTCGTCCAGGCTGGCCATCGAGTAGTGCTTGACGTACCCGAGGGTCTCCAGCGTCAACGGCGCGTGGAAGATCCGCCTGGCGTGCGCCTCCGCCGGCTCCGGACGGAGGAACGAGAGATCGATCAGCAGGTGCTCGTGGGTCAGCGTGGTGCCGAGCTCCCCGGGTTCGATCGGGCCGAGCACCGTCTGCACTCTGCCTGTTTGACCATGTGTGCTCATCTGACTACTCCTCTCCCTGTCCCTGCGGGCCGGCGAAACTCAGGACCGAGGCGGGGTTGTCCACCAGCAGACTGTGAATCGCCTGCTCGGTGAATCCCCTGGCCCTCATTCGGGGAACGATCGCGGCCTGGATGTAGATGTAACCCCGGCCGCCGTATCTCAGAAGGGACCTTTTGCCGCTGACGTCGTGGCTCGCGACGATTCGGTCGCCGTATCCCTCCGACATGGCCCAGGCGATGAGGTCCATGCGCTGGGCGTCGTTCGGCAGATCTACCCTCGGGTTGTTCGCGTAGTATGACAGCTCAAGGCCGAAGTGGTCCCACTCCAGGACGCATCCGCTGCCGGCTAGCTCTCGCAATGCCCCGCGGTCGAAAATCGTACGCTCCAGGTGGCCGATGATCGTGCGCCCGATGTCCGCGCCGGCCCCGCGAAGGACATCGATTATCTCCACGGGCGCCCGCTCGTCGCGGCCGGGGTGGATGAGAATGGGCGCCCCCGTACGCCGCTGCGCCCGCGCCGAGGCCCGCAGCACCTTTCGCTCGTTCGCCGTCAGCGGCCAGGAGCAGCCCACCTCGCCGATGATCCCCGCCCTGATGCCGGTCCCATCGGCCCCTTCAGTGATGTCGCGTACGATCTGTTCCGCGATCCCGTCCTCGGAGCGCTCGTCCATGTCCGGAGGGTGGCTCCCATCGACGTAGTACGAGGAGCCCATGACGATGTTCAGCCCCGTCTCCCTGGCGATGCGGGCCAGCGAGACCGGGTCCCGCCCGATTCCGATGCTCGTGGCGTCGACCACGGAGTGTCCACCGTGCTGCTTGAACAGCTTCACCTCATCGATGGCCACGTCGACGTCCAGCAGCGTCAGGCTGTCCAGGTTGGCCATCGAGTAGTGGGTCATGTACCCGATGGTCTCCAAAGAGACGGGCCCGTAGTAGACCCCTCTCGCATGCGCCTCCGCCGGGACCTGGTGCATGAAACGCAGGTCGATCAGCAGGTGCTCGTGGGCAAGGGTGATGCCCAGTTTCCCGGGGCGGATGGGCCCCAGGACCGTCTGCACCATGCCCGCTTGTGCACTTTGAACCAATTCCTGACCCTCCCGGTTACCGCGGAAACTCCTGGCCAATTCCCGCCGCCCTAGCCATATCGTATACGCGCACGCCGGTCGCCATGTCCTCCAGCGCGACCCCCTGCGACTCGAACAGCGTGATGTCGTCGCGCTCGATACGGCCCGGCACGGACCTCGAGACCAGCTCCGACAGCTCGTGGACCTGCCGCCACCGCAACACTCCGCGGTCGATGGGATGGATCAGGTCCCCGCACTCGATCTTGGCCTGCTCGACATCGTCGGTCACCACCACCCTGGCGCGCTCCACGGCCTCGCCGTCGATCTCGCGTCGCTTCCAGTGGTTGGAGCCGGCCGCGTTGATGTGCGTACCGGGAGCCAGCCAGGCGCCCTCGAGCACCGGGCCGGCGGCGCTGGTGATGGTCACTGCGATGTCCGCGTCCCTGATGCATTCCTCCGCGCTGTCCGCCGCCACGACATCTATCCCGAGTTCCGCAGAGGCCCGGGACGCGAATCGCTCCCTGCGCTCGGGGCTGCGGCTGAACACCCTCGCGGTCTCGATCGCCCGCACCAGGCAGACAGCCTCGAGCTGCGTCCGTGCCTGGAAACCTGAGCCAATGATCGCCACGCTGGCCGCGTCCTCCCGGGCCATGAGCCTGGTCGCGAGGCCGCTGGCGGCGCCGGTCCGTATCTGCCCCATGGCGTTGGCCTCGATGACCGCCATCAGCTCCCCGGTCTCGGTACTATACAACTGCACGTAGAACCTCGCGCCCCCCTGTCCGTAGGAGCCGTAGGTCTTCATACCCATCACGCCGAGCCCGGGGGCCGCCGCCGACATGGTATTGAACTCGCCGCCCGCAAGACCCGCCCTTCTCCGCGGGTTATTGGACGCGGTCCCCGCCGCCTGATGCTTGAAACCGTCCTCCACCGCCTCCAGAGCAATGTCCATCGTCAGCAGTCCGACAACATCCTGTTCGGTCAGATAAAGGGCCAAATGCTACCTCCGCTCGTCTGTCTGCGACGAGTGCCGTCTCGTCTAATCCCAGAGCTCGAAGAAGTGGTTCAACGGGCCGTGGCCTCGGCCCATTGGGAAGGCGCGCAGGATGGTCTGCGTGACGTACTTCTTGGCCTCTGACACCGCCTCCCGGACCGGCAGTCCCCAGGCGAGGCCCGCCGCCGTTGCCGATGCGAATGTGCACCCGGTGCCGTGGGTGCTCGTGGTTGAGATGCGCGGGGCCGTGAAGACCCTGAGCTCCTCGCCATCGAAAAATACGTCCGAGGCCGGCCCGTCCAGGTGGCCGCCCTTCACGACGGCCGATTTCGCGCCCATGCCGACCAGCTTCTTGGCCGCATCCCTCGCACCGTCCAGACTCTCGATCTTCATCCCGGCCAGGACCTCCGCCTCGGGGATGTTCGGCGTGACCACGGTGGCGAGGGGCAAAAGCAGCGATCGCAGCGCTTCGACGGCATCCTCGTGCAGCAGCCGGTCGCCGCTCTTGGCCACCATCACCGGGTCCACAACCAGGTTGCCGAGCCCGTACTCCTCGATCTTTCCGGCCATCGCCTCGATGATGGCGGCGCTGGAGAGCATCCCCGTCTTGACGGCGTCCGTTCCGATGTCCGACAGAATCGCGTCGATCTGCGAACGCACCAGGGACACCGGCAGCTCCATCACGTCGTCGACCCCGATGGTGTTCTGGGCTGTGATGGCCGTCAGCACCGACGTGCCGTAGACGCCCATCGCCGCGAACGTCTTCAGGTCCGCCTGGATCCCGGCGCCGCCGCCGGAGTCCGAGCCGGCAATTGTCATGGCCCGGGAAATCGCCCTCATCGCTCGGACCTCCTGACTGGAGTTGCGCCTTGTCAAATGTGAATCGACGGCTGCCGCCACGCCCCTTCGCAACCTTCATCCGGGTGGGGCTTTGCACCAAGAGCTCCGGTACGCGCACATGGAACCATCCCATCAACTGGGCGACTCAGTTCTTCGATACGCAGGCCAAGCTCCCGGCATGCTGTTCGTCCTGGTACTTCACCGTCAGACCGGCCGCGGCAAGCTCCGCCACCAACGCACAGGGCCGCAGGTGTCGCCGATTGGGCAAATACCAACGTTCGGCAATACGAATGGCGTCTGGATAATCGTCTTCGCACTCATTCAAGGGGCGAAGGACTATTCCGGTGTCGAGGTCGATAATTCCCGAACCGTACTGAGTATAAACTACGCCTGTTTCAGGGTCTTGAATCGTGTCACTCCCGATCATCTCCTTGTGCTCTTCGTCAAGAATGGCGGTGCTCACAAGATAATATCCGCCGGGTTTCAGGCTGGACTGAACGGCCGCGAAAACCTGTTGCCTTTCGTCGTCGAACAC
>CAZJDV010000075.1:0-12885 GCA_964544865.1 uncultured Dehalococcoidia bacterium
TATGGAACAGATTGGACGCCGTACCACCCGCGAAGCTGCCCTGAAGTGGGAGCGGGAAAAAGGAAAGCGGCCGTACCAGACGCGAAGTTGACACTCGCAAGTTCATTGCAAGACAGAGGGCCGGTCCGCCAAGGCGGACCGGCCCTCTGTCGTCGTCCTCGCCACTCCAATCGTAACCTCATTCGGGAGGGGCGCGGCGAGGACCTATGGCTCCGGCTCGCAACAAGGGAGCCGGTGTCCCACTATTCGGGTAACTTGAGGATGCGCGCCGCTTGGAAGCGAATCACCTGGACGATGAAGGCATGACCAGGGTCTTCACTCCGGCGCCCACGGACTCCTGGGCCTCGGCGCCACCCTGTCGAAAGGAGCCTAGAATGTTGCCCAGAAGGAAAGAGATGCCCGAGAGGAACAACCCCTCGCCCAGGAACATGGTGCCTTTCGTCAGGCCCAGCAGTCGCAAGCTGTCTGCCGTATTGCCGTCGTTGGCGGCCGCCGCCCATACGATAGACAGCACCAGCGCGATAATTACGCCCATCGCGCCCATGATGAGCATCGGGCCCCACAGGGCATATGCCATCCGATGTATCGGAAGGGCGCCCTCAGCGCTTTTCTCGTGACCCTTCCCGCACCGTAGGGGGCTTGACGGGCCCTTCATCGATTCGTGCTTCCTGGTCTCCTCGCCGGGCGAGTTTCGGTAGTGCCTGCTTTACGCTCTCGACCCGGCCCCAGAGGGCCCGAAGTATGCCTAACAAGATCAAAGCGATGCCGGCCTTCACCGTGACTACCGCCGTCGTAGACACACCGAATGTCCATGCGGCCTGCGTCTCGATCCCGGCCGCCGCGCCGTCACCAGATACGAAATCGGCCTGGATTAGGCTGCTGATAAACGCAATCATCGCGACCATCAAACCAATCGCCGCCACCGCAAACCCGAAGGAGCGCAAGCTTGACTTTCCCCGGATGTCCGCCGTCAGCGAAGGCATGATCAATGTTCCCGCTTGTACTACCATAGCCACGTCCTCCTCCCTACGTATCTCGCTCGCCCAGGGCGAGCTATGCCGTACCCGTACGTTCTCGTTTCCTCTCCGCCCGTTGAAGTTCAGACACTGCCGGATTGTTCACTACACTAGCGCGCCGTAAGTCGCCCCAACCAGCACTCCGAACAGTACGTGGAGCATGAGAAACCCCATCGCGGTCATGGGCGGATAGTCCATCACGAATGCACCGGGGGCCGCCATCCCACCCCTCTTGATTACCGGAGGCATCACCGGCAACATGGCGAGGCCCATTCCTGTAACGGCCCAGTGAGCGAGGCCGAATAGCAGGCCCCAGGCGACCAGATCGGTCTCAAGGCCGAACGCAACGTACAGGGCTGCGTGGACCAAGCCAAAAGCTATGCTCATCGCCCCGTGCATCATGGCACCCGCCGCATACGCCATCTTCTTGTCCTCGACCATCGTGGTTCCCGGCATCAGGAACAGGTTCATCTTCATCTGGCCCGGCATCATGCCTATTCCCACGTATAGAAGTACGCCCATGACTGACCCGCCGACCTGTCCCGCCATGATCGCTGCGCCTACGTCGAATTCCATGCTTTAGTCCCTCCCAGTTTGGCCAATCACGTGACCAGCTGTTTCAATACTTTCGATGAGGCTTTCAGCAATGCAGGTTCTGTAGTCTTGCAAACAGATCGGAGAATCTATCGTGTTGCCCCAGGCATCGAATCTTGCGAATCTGCGCCCACCGCAGAGTACGAGGAGACCACGGAGATATTTGGGAATCCGGACTCAACCACCCTTTGACGGTCGTGCTCTCCCCGGTCACGTTGGAAGGTCCTGGAGCCGTTGATGTACCCAGAAGCGCAACCTGAAACAGAGGATGTCGAGTCCCTCGCCTCAATTCGGCTGTTTGCAGATCTGTCCCAGGGCGAGATCGAAGGGATCGTCGGCAGCATCCCCGCACGGGCCGCCTGCAAGGGCACGGTTTCCTATACCGCAGAGGATGGGCCTGCGGAGCGCTACTTGCTCGGCGCCGGCAAGGTCGAGCTATGCCGGCGGTCACCGGTCGGCAAGAAGCTCACGCTTGGTATCGTCAGCAAAGGAGCCTTCTTCGGCGAGATGTCACTTATCGGCGAGCACCGATCCGGGACAGGCGCCATCGTTACCGAGGACAGCGTCTACCTTTCGCTGAGCGGCGACATGGTGCGCGCGGTTATGCTGGAGTACCCCAGCGTGGCCGTTCGGATGGTGGAGGCGCTGGCCCACCGGCTCAAAGAAACAAGGGAGTCACTGCAGGAGATGGCCTTCAACGACGTCACTGGAAGGGTGGCGAGCCTGCTGCTGCTGCTGGCCGACGACGACACCGGGATCGTCGAGGACTACTCCTACCAGGTCCTGGCCTCGATGGTCGGTTGCCTGCGTGAAAGCATCACCCTCACCCTGGACCGCTTCAAGGGCAACGGCGCGGTGGCGATAGGCCGCATGAGAATCGAGATCGTCGACCGCCCGCAGCTCCACCGAATTGTCAGCCAGAGGTCCGGCCCCGAGCGGTGAGCGTGAACCGCGAATCACCCCTTTACGCCTGTGTGAAGCCGTTCACAAGGTAACGATGCGTTGACACTGATAGCCTGCGCCTGCTATGTTGAAGACTGCGGCCCCGGCTGCCGACCGCGTCTTGTCCGAATATGGCGCCGCCTCGGAGAACAACACCGAGCACACATAATCCACTGGAGCAGGAAACGCGCTGCCACCGCGGTATGAGGGACGCGTCCGCTGATGGGTATTGGAGCAGGACACGGACGGCAAACTAACGCGAGCGTCAGCATACTATGGGAGGAGCTTGTTGAAGAAGACTGATTTCGTGGTTAGATTCGCCGGCGAGGGCGGGCAGGGGTTCCTGAGCGCGGCCGTCGGATTCGCCAGCGCCAATACGCAGGCCGGTTACCATGCCCAGACATTCGCGACGTTCCCCTCTCAGATAACCGGCGGACCCACGTGGATGCAGGTCCGAATTTCCATTGCGCCCATCTTGAGCCGTGGAGACTCGCTCGACGTGCTCGTCGTATTCAACGACGACGCCTATCGCACGCACAAAGACGAAGTCAAGAAGGGCGGTGTAATCCTTTACGACTCTGACAAGCTCGAGTTCGAGGACGACGGAAGGAGCCTCGGCATCGAGTTCGACAAGCTGGGCCGCTCCACAGGAAATGTCAGGGCCGCGAACATGGTCATGATGGGCGCGCTGGCCCAACTGGTCGGGATGCCCCTGGACATACTCGAGGATTTCGTCGCCAGGCGCTGGGGCAACACGGCGCGCTACGGCGAAAAGGCCGTTCCCCAGAATATCGAGGCGCTGACCCTTGGCAAGCAGGTCGCGGTTGAGAGCGGCTTCAGCCTGGGGCAGCTCGCGCCGCCTGTCAAGCCGGACTACGAGCAGATATTCCTGAACGGCAACCATGCCATCTCACTCGGAGCGGTCCACGCAGGTCTGAGGTTCTACGCCGGCTACCCGATCTCCCCGGCCACGTCAATCCTGGTTTGGATGGAAGAGAACCTGCTGGGCGAAGGCAGGTTCGTCTACCAGGTCGGCTCGGAGATCGAGGCGAGCAACTCGATAATCGGCGCCAGCTACAGCGGCTCCCGGGCGATGACCGCCACGGCCGGCCCTGGGTTCTCCCTGATGAGCGAGGGGCTCGGCCTAGCGTGGATGGCGGAGATACCCTGCGTCATCGTGGACGTTCAGCGCGGAGGTCCGGCGACCGGACTTCCCACCAAGACCGAGCAGTCGGACCTGCTCGGCGCGCTTCACCCGGCACACGGAGATGTGATGCTGCCGGTCATCGCCCCCGGGACGGTCGAGGAGTGCTTCTACGCCACGGTTATGGCATTCAACTGGGCGGAGAGGTACCAGGGGCCGGTGATACTATTGTCCGAGCACACGCTCTCGGAGCGTGAGCAGAACATACGCAAGCCCGACCTCAGCAAGGTCGTCGTGGAAGACCGAAAAGTCTACGACGGCATGAATGGCTACCACCGCTACGAGGGCGTCGAGCTCTCGCCCATGCCGGTACCAGGGAGCCCCGGCAGCTATGTCGCCAACGCCAGCGAGCACGACGGAATGGGCGACACCACACACCTTCCCAGCCGCCACGTCCAGATGACCGAACGGCGATTCAGCAAGCTTAAGCTGTTGGAGGACGGCGCCTACGAGTCCCAGAATACCGACTCGCAGGTTGTGCTCATGCCTTGGGGGGGCTCCAAGGGCCCGGCGCTCGAGGCGTACCAGCAGCTTATCGCGGGCGAGCTCGATATCGCCTGGTACTACACGATGTATCTGCACCCCCTCCCGGCGCCGCTCCTCGAAGAGCTGAAGCAAAAAGAACTGGTGCTCGTTCCTGAGCTCAACTATCTCGGGCAGTTCTCATCGTACCTGCGATCTCTCGGCGTCACGGCCGAGTCGATAACCCAGTACACCGGCCTGCCCTTCCGCGTAAGCGATCTAATCGAGAGGATATCCGCCAGGGTATCCGCCGACAGAAAGGCGAGTGTCGTAGCATGACCGACAAGAACCCAGAGTACGACTTCAAATGGTGCCCCGGCTGCGGGGACTTCGGCGTCAGGCGCGCGCTTGAGCGGGCCGTCGAGAGGCGCGTCATCGAGAGGGAAGAGCCCATCGAGAACAACGTGATCGTGGCCGGCATCGGCTGCTCGGGCAACATGGTTCACCTGCAGGAAGGGCCTCAGCCGTACGGCGTCCACGGGCTCCACGGCAGAACGCTCCCCATGGCCATGGGGATCAAGATGGCCCGGCCCGAGCTGAACGTGGTCATAGCCGCCGGTGACGGCGACTTCCTCAGCATCGGCATGGAGCACATCGCCCCCCAGGCCCAGCGGAACCTGAACGTGTGCGCCATCGTCATGGATAACGCCGTGTACGGTCTCACGAAGGGACAGGGCTCGCCCACTGCCCTGGAAGGGTCTGTCTCGACCTCGACGCCTTACGGCAAGGTCGAGGAGGGACTGAACGCGCTCCAGCTCTATCTGACCGTCGGCGCGTCCTACGTAGCCTCTGGTATTTCCAACAAGATCAAGGACCTGGCCGATCTGATTTACGAGGGAATGGAGTACCCCGGCTTCGCCGTCGTCCACGTTCAGTCGCCCTGCACCTACTACAACGACACGTATGAGGTGCTCAAGGGCAACCGAAGGAAAGGTATCGAGCCGATGGCGTGGAAGATCGAAGATGATCATGACCCATCTGATATAGGATCTGCCCTAGACATAGTCGACAGAGGCGGCGTCCCCCTTGGCATTATCTACCGGGCCGAAGACCCCGTGCCGTTCGACGAGCGGATGAAGAAGGCGGAGTCCAGGGCCAGGACCCGGATCGTGCAGGAGATGGTGGACTCCTACGCCATTTAGGCCCGTCGACTACAAGTACGAGCTCAGCGAGCCCCGGCAATCGCCGGGGCTTTTTTTTGACATGGCGCGGGCAAAGAGCCCTGTTCGACGCGGCCCCCGTTTTCAGATATGATTCTCGCCGTGCGCGCCCGGCTGGCTCAGCGGGGCACGGCACAGACCCGGCCAGGGTTCATGGCGGGCGAGGCATACCGTTGGATTCTAAGGAGTGCATCTAATGGCCAAGCGGAACCTGGTGTTCATCATGAGCGATCAGCAGCGGTACGACACCTTGAGCTGCTACGGCAACGAGTGGATGCAGACCCCGAACCTGGACCGGCTCGTATCTACAAGCTTCGTGTTCGAGGCCGCGTACGTGGCGCAGCCGGTGTGCACGCCGGCGCGGGCGTCGATCATGACGGGACTGTATCCCCATGCCGCCGGCCCCATCGTCAACAAGATGGCGCTCCCGACAGATGTACCCACGATCGCCGAGATGGCGTCGGACGACTACCTTTGCGCATACATGGGCAAGTGGCATCTCGGCGACGACCTGGTCCGGCAGCACGGCTTCGACATCTGGGTGAGCAGCGAGGACACCCATCGGGAGGCATACACCCGCGAGGAGTACGGGGACCAGATGTCCGACTACCACCATCACCTGGCCGGCAGCGGCTTCCAGCCGGATCTGGAGCTGTCGGGCGCGAAGATATTCTCCGTCGACGCCAGGGCCCGGCTTCCGGAGGAGTTCCAGATGGCGTCTTTCCTCGCCGATCGCGCGGCCGCGTTCATTGAGGAGAACAAAGAGCAGCCGTTCATACTCTATGTTAGTACGTTCGAGCCCCACTCGCCGTACGACGGGCCCTTCGACGATTTGTACGATCCTGACACCTTGCCCGTCGGCCCAGCCTTCCTGAAAAAGCCGGATGGCGGCCCGTTGACGAACCGGGTCAGGGCGGACTACTTCATGCAGTACATGTCCGGCGGCGACCCGGCCCAGGACGAGTATATCTCCAGAACAATCGCCCCTGGCCACGACGTGACGACGGAGCGGGGCTGGCGCCGCCTCAGGGCGCAGTACCACGGCAACATCACCCTGGTGGACCGAATGGTCGGCAAGATCACCGCGGCGCTGGACCGGGCCGGCATCGCCGACGACACGGCGGTGGTGTTCACCAGCGAGCACGGCGACATGCTGGGTGACCACGGGATGCTGGAGAAGAGGTCGTTCTACGAGGAGGCGTCGAGGGTCCCGCTGCTGGTGCGGGCGCCGTGGATCACCCGCGAGAGACGGGATATCGGGGGCAGCGTCGGGCAAGTCGACCTGGTCCCGACACTGCTCGATCTGCTCGGTGAATCCAGCCCGCCGGGCGTTCAAGGTCAGAGCCTGGCGCCGGTGATGCGGGGCGAGAGGGACCTGGATGGAAACGACGTCTTCATCGAGTGGAACGGGATAAGTCACGACATGGAGGAACGATACCTGGGCGGAGCCGCGATCAACCGCATGCTGTCCCTGGCATGGCGCTCCATAGTGTCCGATCGCTGGAAGCTCAACCTGTGCTCGGGCGACCAGTGCGAGCTTTTCGACCTTCGCACGGACCCCCACGAGATGAATAACCTGTTTGACGACGCGCGGCAGCGGGACCGGGTCCGCGACCTGGCCGCACGCATTCGCCTCTGGCAGCACCGGACCGGCGACGTCGCTCCGCTCCCGGCGGTGTGATAGCACCACGGCACGCGGTCGGGAGGCGATGACCGAAAGGCCAGAACGAGACGCAGAATTATTGACAGTGATTTGCCGCCTTGCTACACTTACGCCATTGAGGACACCCGAGAGTTCCACATGGCCTGCGAGTGTATGAGCGACCTGTAGGGGTTGTGGTACGCCGCCCTGCGTGATGTAAAAGCCCCGCCAGGAGAAACCAACTTAGGCGGGGCTTTTTGTTGCTCCGAATGTACCGTCCAGCAAGGAAGATGATAATTCTAGGAGAGAGGGAATCCAGGAAATGACTCAGACCGTATGGAAGCCACGCACACAGCGCGTCATCGAGGTCCTGCCGGAGGAGATCGACGACTTCAAGGCCGTGGTCAAGCAGTTCCAGGCGGGCGAGTGGGACGAGACCGAGTTTCAAGCATACAGGCTGAGGCAAGGCGTCTACGGCCAGCGCCAGCCCGACGTCCACATGGTGCGCGTCAAGGCCCCCTTCGGCGGCTTGACGGCGGACCAGCTCGATGCGATGGGCGTTGTGGCTTCGAAGTACACGCCCTTGAACAAGGGCCACGTCACCACCCGCGAGAACATCCAATTCCACCACGTCCCATTGGCGGACACCCCCGACTTCCTGAAGATTATCGGCGAAGAGGGGCTGTCCACCCGGGAGGCATGCGGTAACACGGTCCGGAACGTCACGGGCTGCGCCCTGGCCGGCGTGTGCGCCGAGGAGCCGTTCGACGTCACGCCCTACGCCGCGGCGTTCTCTCGCTACTTCGTGAGGCACCCCTTCACCCAGGCGTTGCCGCGAAAGATCAAGACAGCGTTCTCGGGCTGCGCGCAGGACTGCGCGATCACGGCTATCCACGATGTCGGGTTCTTGCCGAAGATCGTTGACGGGCAAAGAGGGTTCGAGATGCGCACGGGCGGCGGCACCTCGATCATGCCCAGGATTGCCCCCACGCTCTACGAGTTCGTCTCCGTGGACGATTACCTGAAGGTAACAGAGGCTGTCCTCAGGATTTTCCATCGTTCGGACGAGCTGCGAAAGAACCGAATGAAGGCCCGGATCAAGTTCTTGATCGCGCGCATCGGCATCGAGGAATTCAGGAAGCTGGTAGACGAGGAGTTGAAGGAAGACTGGGCTCAAAGGTCCTTCGACCCGACCCCGCTGCTCTTCATCGAGGACGAAGAACAGGACGCGCCGGCGCCTCTACCGGGCGCGTACTCCACCAACGGCCACTCCCCCGAGTTCGAGCGCTGGGTGGAGACCAACGTCGAGGACCAGAAGCAAGCGGGATTCAAGATGGCGCACATCAAGCTTCCCCTGGGAGACATTCAAGCGGAGCAGTTCCACGAGCTCGCGGACCTGGCGCGCGAGTACGGCGGCGGCCGTGTACGAACTACCCACCAGCAAAACTTGGCCCTGCGCTGGGTGCCTGAGAAGGCGCTGCATGACGTCTGGCGAGAGCTGAGCCGGATTGGACTCGGCGACTCCGGCGTACACGAGATCACGGACGTGGTCTCGTGTCCGGGCACCGATAGCTGCAAGCTGGGCATCACGTCGTCGATGGGGTTGAACCGGGCGCTCAGCAGGACGTTGGACGAGATCGACCTGAGCGATCCGCTGGTCAGGAAGATGCACGTCAAGATGAGCGGCTGCCCGAACGGGTGCGGCCACCACCACGTCGCTGACATCGGCTTCCACGGGGCCGCGGCCAGGGCGCCGGGAGGGCAGGTGCCCGCCTACGAGATGTTCGTGGGCGGCAGCTACGACGATGCCGATGCCCGGTTCGGCCAGAGGGTCCGGGGCCGCATTCCGACAAAGCAGGTCCCCGAGGCGATGAAGCGCATATTGAAGTTCTACCAGGAGGAGCGCGACGATGGCGAGCTATTCAAAGACTTCGTGGTGCGCCAGACCTCCAAGGCTTTCGAACCGCTGCTGAAGGGCTTGGAGGAGACACGCAAGCTCGACCGCGAATCCATCGAGGCCTACATGGATTGGGACAAGACCCTGATCTACAAATTGGAGCGGGGTGAGGGGGAGTGCGCGGTCTAGCTAGCGACGCCGCGGGCCCGGTGTTCGTTGCGGATTAGCTCGGCAAGGAGGCGGAGCTGGAACTCTAGCCTGCCATGCGGCGAAATCTGGCCCACCAGCTCTCGCCGCGGTCGTCGATCGGCTGTCCGCGCCAGCGCTTCTCGATGCGGCGAGGCCGGATAAAGAACATCGCGTAGCCCACTATGAACAGGATGAGGCCTCCCCATGCCAGAGGTCCAACGAGGCCCGGTATGGCGGCCTGCATGATTAGCGCCGACAACAGCAGCGATACGGCTATCAGCATCACCCGGCCCGGGGTGATGGACCAGTTTTTCCCGCCGATTGACTCGCGTATGTAGCGCCAGACGAGCCACAGGAATCCGCCCCGGGGACCGCGCGGCCCGCCGCCCAGGCCCAGTTCACCCGCCTGCCGCAGTATGTCTTCGATCTCTCTCTGGTAGCGCTGAGACATCCTCACCCCTCCCGGCGTGACAGACTCACGCTTGCCGTCGGGCACCAGGCGCATGGCAGTAGCCGCCGGGCGATTTCGCCACATCATTACTGTACAGCGTAACGGGGGTTCAAAGGCGGTGTCAAGCCGTAGTGCCACGGAACATTCCTGGTGGGAAACAGCGTCTTGGGAGCAACAGGAAGCCGCGGGGGGCTAGATCTTGGATAAGCGTCGAGTCAGTTACTCCCGCGATGAGGCCGGGCCTTGACCTGCTATTGCGCAGCACGTATATTAGCGGCGGGCCGGCGGCAGGCTTGCGAAGGGCTGCACTCCTGACCGCGCCGTTCCGCCAAGGCGCCCTTCCTTCTCACCAGGGGACGAGAGCCGGGAGCGGGTGGTCGGTACTCCATATCAGGGACTCCCCTCTGTGTCCCGCGCTTGGGATGCTCATTCGCCACGGTGCTGGACCCTGGAGCATGGGCCTCCGCGCTGACCTCTAATTGAGGCCGAAAACGCATGAAAGACCACCAAGGAGAAGCCGAATGGACGGAGACAGAGCCATAGCGAAGATCCTTAAAGCCGAGGGCGTCGAGTGGATGACCTGTTTTCCACACCAGTCGCTCATCGATGCCGTAGCTAAGGAGGGCATCAGGCCCATCATCTGCCGTCAGGAGCGCGCGGGCGTGAACATGGCGGATGGCTACAGCAGGATCAACAACGGCAAGAAGATAGGCGTCTTCTCGATGCAGCGAGGACCCGGCGCCGAGAATGCCTTCAGCGGCGTGGCCCAGGCCTTCGCCGACTCTGTGCCGATTCTGCTGTTGCCGGGCGGCGCAGAACGCTCACGCATCGGCGTGCACCCCGGTTTCGACTCGGTAGACCACTATCGAGGGATCACCAAATGGTCGGGGCACATTAATCTTGCTGAGCGAATACCGGAGATGATGAGACGCGCGTACAGCCTGATGAAACACGGCCGGCCGGGACCGGTGCTTCTGGAGATTCCAGCGGACGTTGCCGAGGGGGACTACCCCGGCGGCGCGGTAGACTATACTCCGGTCAAGGAGCGCAGGTCGGCCGCGGACACCGACGAGGTGCGCGAGCTAGTCGCCGCGATGCTCAATGCATCGACCCCGGTGATCAACGCGGGCCAGGGCATCATGTACGCCGAGGCCACGGACGAGCTGGTCGAGTTCGCCGAGCTGACGAACATTCCCGTGCTCACGACCCTGGCCGGAAAGAGCGCCTTTCCTGAGAACCACCGCCTGGCCCTGGGAACCGGGGCCCACACGGCGACCCTTATGGTCGACCACTTCTTGAAGAAGACGGACTTCGTGCTGGGAATCGGCACCAGCTTTACGCTATCCACCTTCAACGCTCCCATGCCGCCCGGCGTGACGCTGGCCCACTCGACGAACTGCTTCGATGACCTGAACAAGGACCAGCAGACGCAATTCGGCGCCATCGGCGACGCAAAGCTGGTGCTCCGCCAGATGATAGACGAGGTCAAGAAGCAGGTGGGCCAGCACGGACGGGGCGACGAGGCCGGCGTAGCGGATGAAATCCGCAGGGTTAAGGATGCGTTCATGGCTGAATGGGGTCCCAGGCTGCGCTCCGACGAGGTGCCCATCAGCCCCTACAGAGTTTTCAGCGAACTGGCGAAGGCGGTGGACTCAGCCGAGACCATCATCACGCATGACTCCGGCTACCCGAGGGATCAGCTAGTCCCCTTCTGGGAGACTGTGACCCCGCGAGGGTACCTCGGCTGGGGCAAGTCGACGCAGCTTGGTTATGGACTTGGATTGGCCTTGGGAGCGAAGCTGGCGGCGCCGGAAAAGACTGTCATCAACGTCATGGGCGACGCGGCGTTCGGAATGTCGGGATTGGACATAGAGACCGCCGCGAGGAGCGGCATCGGTACGCTCACGGTGATCCTGAACAACAGCATCATGACCCACTACTCCTCGAACATGCCCTACGCCACCGAGCACCACGGGAGCAACAAGCTCTCGGGGGATTATGCCAAGGTGGCCGACGGTCTCGGCGCCCACGCGCAGCGCGTCGATAGCCCCGACCGGATCGCCCCGGCAATTCGCAGTGCCCTCGAGGCGACGCGGACGGGGCAGCCCGCCGTGATCGAGATGATAACCAAGGAGGAGGAGGCGGTCGCGCGGTTCTGGTAGGGCCTACGAAAGTCCCACCCGGCCTATGCCGTCGGTCGATCCCTCGCCGGTCAAGAACCCTCGGATGTCGTTGGCGTACTTGACCTCAGAGTCGTCCTCGGGCCGATAGCCGATCGCCTCGTGAGCATTGGACAGCGACCAGAAGGCGCGGGTGTTGTTGCTGATGCCGTAGACGACCTGCCAGGGGATGCCGTGCTCGTTTTCGATGTCCGGCGCCTTGATGGCCCTACGGAATAGCTGCGTCAGGTCGCGCCGGCTGATATAGGCGCCCAGGTCCCGCTTGTAGCCCGCCGGATCGTCCTTGAAGCCGGCCACGTCGATCTCGCGGGGCGCGCCAATCCCTGATACGTGGTGCTCCGCACCCGAGGCGGTCTGGAACCCCGGGAAACCGCAGGCGAAGACGAACCCCACGTGCTCGTAGCTGGCCTTGGCCCAGCCGTAGAAGTTATCGGACAGCGGTAGCTCGTACGGGTCGAGCACCTCTATCTTGCGCTCGTGTATGAGCGCGTGCTCGTACCAGTCTGCCGCGTGGTTGGAGCTCGCCACCGCGACACGGGGCACGCCCGCATCTTGGGCGCAGCGCATGACGTTGTAGACCATCCTCACGTTGTCGATCTCGATGGAGAAACGGTCCACGGCCTCGCCGGCGCCCTGTTTGTGACCCAGGTGGACTACAGCGTCGACTCCCTCGAAGTAGCCCCGATAATTGCCGCGGTCGGGGTCGGTGAGGTCGACGATGTTGACGCCGTCCACGGGGTCCCCGGACCGGTCCCTATCTTTGACGTCCAGCAGGACAGTTTCGTACCGCTCCGAGAACGCGGGCAGTAGCTGGGCGGCGATGTAGCCTGTTGCGCCCGTTATCAAGACCTTGTTGACGGCCATCGGGGCGCCCTCCTGATTCGCATCTGAAGCGTCAGAGTGGAGCCTATCACATCCCCGGGAGCGCGGGCCGGGGGTGACGCGGCGTCATTGCGGCGGGGAGCGGGTTTTGCTATAGTACCCCTACGCGGCGAGGCCATCTCGCCGCCTGTTTCGTGGGGCTGTAGCTCAGCTGGGAGAGCGCTTCAATGGCATTGAAGAGGTAGGGGGTTCGAGTCCCCCCAGCT
>CAZJDV010000076.1:0-5412 GCA_964544865.1 uncultured Dehalococcoidia bacterium
TGGTGCCGAGGAGGAGACTCGAACTCCTACAGCCGTTACGGCCACAGCGCCCTCAACGCTGCGTGTCTACCAATTCCACCACCTCGGCTCGCACATCCTCTTTGGTTGAGCCGCGACCGCACCCAACCGACCAAGCCCCTTCCGCGATGCCCGAAGCACACGGGACCGAGTCTGTGACACCCAGATTATAGCCAAGTTGGGGCCTCTCTGTCCACTCGACCTACACGAATTCCGGCGCCATCCAAGCCACCACTCTGGTTCGTTAAGCCCGCCCAAAGCGCAATACGCTCTCCATTCGCACTGAGTCTGTCGAATGGCCGGACCGCGCTGGAACGGCAACGCAGGCGCCTGACCGAAATCCCTGGCACGCCGCTCTGGAGTTAGATGACGTTGGACGCCGGTTCGCGAACCGCGAGCTTGGCGCGTACCTCGGGATTCATCAGGGACATCGGCCACGAGCCCCTGAGTATCCTTGCGGTCTCGTCGCCCAACTGCGCCCGCCCGCCCGCCACGGACGTAGCGGAGGTACCGGCCGAATGAGGCGTCACGATGACGTTGTCCATCTTCAACAGCGGGTTGTCGGCCGGCGTCGGCTCTTCCTCGAATACGTCCAGGCCCGCGCCGGCGATCTCGCCGCTGCGCAGCGCCTCGATCAGCGCGCCTTCGTCCACCGTCGGTCCTCGACACGTGTTGATGAGATACGCCGTGGGCTTCATCGCCTTGAAGAAGGATGCGCCGACCAGCCTTCTCGTGGAGTCGTTGAGCGGGACCAGGACCGAGACGAAGTCGGACTGAGCCGCGAGCTCTTCAAGGCTCATGGCCAGCTCTACCCTGTACTCCTTGGCCGTCCACGGAGCGACGTATGGGTCGTATGCGACGACATCGAGGCCGAACACGGCCGCCCGCCGGGCGGTGGCTCGGGCGATGTTGCCAAAGCCGACGATGCCCAGCACCTGGCCGTCGATGGTTGGAAGCGCAGATAGCTCCGCCCTTGCGCCGGTGCTCCACTTCCCCGCCCTCACGAGGCCGTGCAGAATCGTGAGCTTCTTGGCGCAAGCCAGGAGCATCATCATGGTGTGGTTGGCGACCTGCTCGGTGACGAAGCCCGCCGTGTTGACGACCATGATCCCGTGATCGGTGGCCGCGTTGTGGTCGATCTGGTTGAAGCCATGACCGATACTGACGATGGCCTTGGCCGTGTCTATCTCGGCGATCACCTCTCGCGGCATCGGCACGCCCGCAGCAATGATTACGTCCGCGCCCTTAACGGCCTCGATGGCCTCCCTTGGGCTAGTGCAAACGTGGACGCTCATCTCGTAGTCGATACCCTCGAGCCGCTGCTCCACGATTGCCGTGGCCGGCTCGGATGTGGCGATGTAAGTGATCTTGTGCTGGGCCATACGTTCCTCTCGTTGGGCTGTTGGGACCGAAGGTTGGGCGGCGGCAAAGATAGCTTACACTATGATTCGGAGGATTGCGCCGGTTCGCACTGGGAACAGCCTTAGAGGCGGGGCGGGCAGAAGTCTACCCCCCGATTAGCACCCGCGGGAGGCTGGTCTTGCCCATCAGGTGCTCGTCGATGCCTCGGGCAGCCTCGCGACCCTCGGCCAGCGCCCATACCACCAGCGACTGGCCGCGAGCCATATCGCCCGCGGCGAACACTTCGTCCTCGCTGGTCTTCTTGTTCTCATCGGTCACAACATTGCCGCGGCCGTCCAGCTCGACACCCAGCTCCGTGAGCATACCTTCGCGCTCAGGCTGCACGAATCCCAACGCCAGCAACACCAGCCCCGTCTCGATTACGAACTCGCTGCCCGGTATCTCCCGTATCTCCGGTCGGCCCGAACCGTCCGGCTCACCCCACTCGATGCGCACCGCGTGGAGCCTTTCCACCCGGCCGTTCGCGCCCGATAAGCTCTTGGTCAGGATGTTGTAGTCGCGAACGCCCCCCTCTTCGTGGGCAGGCGAAAGCCTGAGGACCGTGGGCCATTGGGGCCAGGGGTTGTCGGGCCGGCGGTCGGTCGGAGGTTCCGGCAGCAGCTCGTACTGGTGGACGGCCTCAGCGCCCTGGCGGTGGGCGGTGCCAAGGCAGTCTGCCCCGGTGTCGCCCCCGCCGAGTATGACGACGCTCTTGCCTCTGGCCGTAATCCGCGCCGACGGGTCTATATGCCCGCCCGCGACAAGTTCATTTTGCTGCGGCAGGTACTCCATCGCCAGGTGGACCCCGTCGAGTTCCCGGCCCGGCACGGGCAGGTCTCGCGCCTGGGTCGAGCCGCCGGTCAGTAGTAAAGCGTCGAACTCGTCGAGAAGGTCCGTCGCCGGATAGTCCCTCCCCACGTGCACGCCGGTTTTGAAGACGATCCCTTCCTGCTCCATCTGATCGACGCGGCGCTGGACGACCTGCTTGTCCAGCTTGAAGTCCGGGATTCCAAAACGAAGCAGCCCGCCGACGGCGCCGGACCGCTCGAACACGGTGACCTGGTGGCCGCAACTATTGAGCTGCTGAGCCGCCGCCATGCCCGCGGGCCCGGAGCCCACGATCGCGACACTCTTGCCCGTGCGTGTCTGCGGGGGCTGGGGGACTATCCAGCCCTCCTCCCAGCCCCGGTCACTTATGGCCTTCTCGATGTACTCGATCGTGACGGGGTCCTGATTGATGCTCAGCACACAGGAAGCCTCGCACGGCGCGGGGCAGACCCTGCCGGTGAACTCGGGGAAGTTGTTGGTCGAGTGGAGCGACTCCAGCGCCCGCTTCCACTGGCCCCGGTACACCAGGTCGTTCCAGTCCGGGATCAGATTGTTGAGAGGGCAGCCATGCTGGCAGAAGGGGACCGCGCAGTCCATGCATCGCCCGCCCTGGTCGCGCGAATCTTGCTCATTCCAGTGATCGTAGAGCTCCCGATAGTCGCGTAGCCGGATAGTTGTCGGGCGTTTGGGTGGTGGCTTGCGCCCCTTCTCCATGAAGCCGGTCGGCTTACCCATCGCCGGCCATCTCCACGAGGTCCGCGTCGGAGACGGCATCCGCCGCGCGCTCCGCAATCACTCGTTTGTAGGCCCGGGGCATCACCTTCACGAACCTGGGCAGGAATTCGTCCCAGTTCCGCAGGACCCGGTCGGCGTTTGTGCTTGCGGTATATCGAAAATGGTCCTCTATCAACCTGCGAAGCACCGCTTCGTCCTCGGGCGTGCTAACCGATTCCAGGTCCACCATCCCGGTGTTGCACAGGGCCTCGAAACTCCCTTTCTCGTCGAGCACGAAGGCCGTACCGCCGCTCATTCCCGCAGCGAAGTTGCGCCCTGTCTGCCCGAGGACGACCACGCAGCCGCGGGTCATGTACTCGCAGCCGTGGTCTCCGATGCCCTCAACCACGGCCTCCGCGCCACTGTTGCGCACGGCGAAGCGCTCGCCGGCGATGCCCCCGATGTGCACGCTTCCCCCGGTCGCGCCGTACAGCGACACGTTGCCGACAATGATGTTCTCCTCCGGCGCGAAGGTGGAGTCCTTTGGCGGCGTTATGACCACTTCGCCCCCGGACAGCCCCTTGCAGAAGTAGTCGTTCGCGTCGCCCTCGACGCGCATCGAAATCCCCTTGCTCAGGAAGGCGGCGAAGCTCTGGCCCGCGGACCCGATGAAGTTGACCTGAACGGTGCCCGACGGCAGTCCCTCGTCTCCGTAACGCCTGGCGACCTCGTAGCTCAGCATCGTTCCCACGGCCCGGTTGGGGTTGCTGATCGGCAGGTCGATTCGGACCGGCGTCTTCTTTTCCAGGGCCTCGCGGCTCTTCTCGATCAGCTGGTAATCCAGCGCGTTTTCGAGGCCGTGCTTTTGCTTTCTGCGGTGAAATGTATCGACCCCTTTTGGCACATCTGGCCTGTGCAGTAGATTGGAGAGGTCCAGCCCTTTCGCCTTCCAGTGTTCGACCGCCCTCCGCGCGTCCAGCCTGTCCACCCGGCCGACCATCTCGTCGACCGTGGAGAAACCCAGGTCCGCCATTATCTCCCGAAGCTGCTCGGCCACGAAGAAGAGGTAGTTGATGACGTGCTCTGGCTTCCCCGCGAACTGCGCTCGCAGCTCGGGATCCTGGGTCGCTATGCCCACGGAGCAGGTGTTGAAGTGGCACTTCCGCAGCATTATGCAGCCCAGGACGATGAGGGGCGCCGTGGCGAAACCGAACTCCTCCGCCCCCAGCAGACACGCTATCGCCACGTCGCGGCCGGTCTTGAGTTGGCCGTCGGTCTGCACGACGATGCGGCCCCGCAGGTCGTTCATGACCAGCACCTGCTGCGTCTCGGCGACGCCCAACTCCCAGGGCAGCCCCGCGTGCTTGATCGAGGACTCCGGGGAGGCGCCGGTGCCGCCCGTGTCGCCGCTGATGAGCACGACGTCGGCGTGCCCCTTGGCGACGCCCGCCGCGATGGTCCCCACGCCGGCCTCCGACACGAGCTTGACGTGGATCCGGGCCTTCGGATTGGAGTTCTTCAGATCGTGGATGAGCTGGGCGAGGTCCTCGATCGAGTAGATGTCGTGGTGGGGCGGCGGTGAGATCAGCTCGACGCCTGGCGTTGAACTCCGCACCCCGCCGATGTACTCGTCCACTTTGTGCCCCGGCAACTGGCCGCCCTCTCCAGGCTTCGACCCCTGGGCCATCTTTATCTGCAGGTCGGTGGCGCTGGCCAGATAGCCGATGGTGACGCCGAATCGGCCCGAGGCCACCTGCTTCATTGCGCTGTTGCGAGAGTCGCCGTTCGAATCCGGCGAGTACCGGTCCGGGTCCTCGCCGCCCTCCCCCGTGTTGCTGCGCGCGCCGATCCGGTTCATGGCGACGGCCAGCGTCTCGTGGGCCTCTCGGCTGATAGAGCCCAGGGAGATGGCGCCCGTCGCGAAGCGCTTCACGATCTCGCGGGCCGGCTCCACGTCATCCAGCGGGATCTGCTCGTCCGAGCCCTGGAACTCCAACAGACCGCGTATCGTGGATGCCGTGCGATTCTCCGAGTCCACGAAGTCGGTGAAATCCCTGAATGCGCCGGCGTCGTTGGCGTTCGCGGCATACTTCACCTTCGCGATCGAGTCGGGGTTCCACATGTGGTACTCGCCGTACTGCCTCCACTGGTACTGCCCGCCGCCGTTTGGTCCTTGGAGTCCCGCCACTCTGGGCTCGCGGTAGGCGAATTCATGACGGTGGCGGCACTCCTCTTCGATCTCCGCGACGCCCACACCCCCGATACGGGTCGGCGTCCAGGTGAAGTAGTGGTCGATGAACCTGCTGTTCAGGCCCACTGCCTCGAAAATCTGAGCGCCCCGGTAGCTTTGCAGGGTTGAGATGCCCATCTTCGACATGACCTTGACCACGCCCTTGTGGACCGATTTCACGAAGTTTTGCTCGGCGGTCGGATAATCGGTGATTCCCGCGT
>CAZJDV010000076.1:5422-12724 GCA_964544865.1 uncultured Dehalococcoidia bacterium
GGTCACCGAGGCGCCTGCCGAGGACGCACAAGACGGCCAGGGTCTCGAAGACGAGGTACGCGTTCACCGCCCCCGCGCCGTAGCCGAACAGCAGCGCGAAGTGCGCCACCTCCCTCGGCTCGCCTGACTCGACCACGAGCCCGACCTTGGTCCGAGTGCCTTCTCTCACGAGGTGGTGATGGACACCTGCCGTCGCCAGCAGGCTGGGTATGGGAGCGTTCTCGCGGTCCACGCCCCTGTCGGAGAGGATGATGATCGTGCAGCCCTCGCGTACCGCCTCGGTCGCCTGTTCGCACAGGGCCTCCATCGCGGACGCGAGCGCCCCGGGACCGTCCTTGGGCCTGAAGAGCGTCGCCAGCGTTCTGGTCCGGAGTCCGCCCCGGTCGATGGCCCGCACCTTCTCCAGCTCGCGGTTGGTCAGCACCGGCTCGCCGATCTTTAGCTGGCGGCACTGCTGCGGCGTCTCGTCGAAAAGATTTCCCTCTGAGCCGATAAACGTCTCCACCGACGTCACCAGTTCCTCGCGTATGGCGTCCAGCGGGGGGTTGCTCACCTGGGCGAAGTGCTGCTTGAAATAGCAGAACAGCAGGGGGCTCTTGTCCGATAGCACGGCCAGCGGCGTATCGTTTCCCATCGAGCCCACGGGCTCGCTCGCGTTCGCCGCCATTGGCGCGATAATGATGTCGAGTTCTTCACGCGTGTAACCGAAAGCGTCCTGCCTGGCGGCCAATGTCGCCAGGTCGGGCCCGTGGACGTGCGGCGGCTCCGGAAGCTCAGACATCGACACCTTCTGCTCCGCGAGCCAGCGCCCGTATGGTGGCAAGGAGGTCAGACCCCTCTTGATCTCGTCGTCGTTGACGATGCGGCCCTCTTTGGTGTCCAGCTCGAACATACGCCCCGGCTGTATGCGCCATTTGTACAGGACCTTTTCCGGCGATACGTTCAGCACACCTGTCTCCGAGCCCATCACCAGCAGATCGTCCGTGGTCACCAGGTAGCGGCAGGGCCGCAGGCCGTTGCGGTCCAGGATGGCGCACACCCTGGTCCCATCGGTGCCGATGACCAGCGCCGGGCCGTCCCAGGGCTCGATCAGGCACGAGTGGTACTCGTAGAAGTCTTTCTTCGCCTGGTCCATGGGGATGTGGTCCGCCCAGGCCTCGGGGATCAGCATCATCATCGCGTGGGGAAGAGAACGCCCGGACGCCAAAAGCAGCTCCAGGACGTTGTCTAGGGAGGCGGTGTCGCTCTGGCCGGGCGTGATGATCGGGAGCAGCTTCTTCACGTCGTCGCCGAGGATGGGCGACGACAGCAGCGACTCGCGGGCAGCCATCCAGTTGATGTTGCCGCGCAGCGTATTGATCTCGCCGTTGTGGATGATGTAACGGTACGGATGCGCCAGCTTCCACGTCCCGAGGGTGTTGGTGCTGAACCTGGAGTGGACCATGGCGAAGGAGCTCACCATGTACTCGTCCTTAAGGTCGTGGTAGAAGTGCTCGAGCTGGTCCGCCAATATCAGGCCCTTGTAGACGACCTTGTTCGACGAGAGGCTGCATATGTAGAACTGCTCGCGGTCGTCGAGGCCGGGGGCGGCGATGGCCCTTCCGATCTGCCGGCGCAACACGTAGAGCTTCAGCTCGAACGGGTACTCCGCGGGCAGGCCGTCGCCTCGGGCCACGAAGAACTGCCGGATGACCGGCATCACCCGCGCGGCCAGGACCCCGATGGCATCGCGGGATACGGGGACGTCACGCCACCCCAGAAAGGTCTGTCCCTCCTCGGCGACGACTCGCTCGACCGCCCGTTCGCAGGCCGCGCGCTCCCCCACGTCCTGGGGAAGGAACACGACGCCCACCGCATAGTCGCCCGGTTCGGGGAGCCCGAATCCGAGCCCGCGCGCCTCTTTGGCGAAGAACCGGTGGGGCATCTGCACCAGCAGTCCGGCGCCGTCGCCCGTCTCAGGGTCGGCGCCCGCCGCCCCGCGATGCCTGAGGTTGATCAATACTTCGAGCCCTTGCGCGATGACGTTGTGGGACTTGACTCCCTTGATGTTGGCGACAAGTCCCACGCCGCACGCGGAGTGCTCGAAACGGGGATCGTACAGCCCCTGCTCGACAGGCCCCGGTAGGTCCGGAAACTCATATGGTTCAGCCACTTAAACGTCCTCGCGCTGACAGCGCCCCGCCCCGGCCGTCCAGCCCAATCGATTGCGAAAGTCTTCCGTGGAAGTCGAGTAAGGCAGGCGGAGGAAGACTCCAGAGACGCCATACTGAGTCCGGCGACCCAAGATTAAGGCCAAAGAATAGCACAACATGAGGCCCCGGACAACAGAAAAGGGCAGATTCCGGAGACACGTATGATACTCTACCGCTAATGCCTCAACGACCTCAAGAAAGCCACACACCAGGCGAGAACAAGAAGCGTAGCTTCACCCTGTTATGGAATATTGAGAACATACCCGGCCTACGGTTCCCGATGAATAGCCGCCGCGTGTACGAATCCCTAGGTTCGAAGAACACTGCCCGGGTGCACGATCTGAGTACCTTCTCGAATTCGGCGACTGCCCCGTCGCCCTGTGTAGGGGCGTTCAATTGAACGCCCACTCCCCGGTCCCAACGTCCGTCAACCTCTAGAAAGATGGGGTGATCGCCTAGTGCCTCTCCTGATTTGGCGCCAGTCCTCAATCAACGAAAATTCCAACCAACGTCATTCTGACCGAAGGGAAGGATACGGGGTGGCTGGGGCCATGCGGCGCGGAGACAGATCCGCCATCTCGATGGGAAATGGCAAGACTATGTCTGCTTGCCTCTGGCGGCGAGGAGACCGAGATTCTCGACGCGCCGGCGCACCGACCCCAGGAGGCCGGGCTGGAAGTTCAGCGTGCCCTCGGGGCTCACCGGCTGGTCGCGGTCATACATCGACGCCGTCTCGTAGAGGCAGTATCCCGCAAGACCGCCGTGGCGGTAGGCGTACTCCAGCTTGTCAGGCGCGGGTATCTCCTCGTCTCCCCATCGTATGAAGCCGGCCGGATGTCCGACCTGTTTGCTGAGATGCACCGGAACTCCGGCGGCATCGGCCTCCCGCAGCATGTCTTGCACGAGCGGGTCGTCGAGGATGCGGTCGACGTTCCAGCCCCTTCCAAACAGGGTGGCCTCGTCGGCCAGCCCCGAGCGCAGCCAGCCCCGCCAGTTGAAGTCGATGTTGCCGGGCCGCGTCCGCCAACGCGACTGGCAGGCGTCCGGCCGGAACGATTCCATCTCCGCGTGTACCGACAATCGCTTTCCGGCAGCCGACAGGCGGGTCTTGGCGGCGCGTAGGAATCGGTCGAAGAACTCCCCCCGCAGGCCGCCTAGTAGCTCAGGATCGTAATGCCCCGTGTCGGGGTTGGTCCCGTAGCGTCGCTCATACTCCTCGGCCACCGGCTCGTTGAAGCCGTACATCTCGGGCGTGTTGCTCCAGCTACTGTGGTTGGAGATGCGCACGTCGACGCCGTCCACGCCGGCGGCGATGCACTGCCCGACCCAGCCCAGCCAGTGCTCCCTGACCTCGGGGTACATCTCGCACATCGCCCCGGACAGGTACTCGTTGCGCCCCTTGGCCAGGGCTACGACACCGTCGCTCGTGGGCGCGCCGCCGCCCCAGCCGGCGGAGACGGGCCGGGAGTTTGCGACATCCAGGCGGATGGCGATGTCCCCGACCCCGTTATCGTACTGCAGATCGTCCGTCCGCAGGTCGCGTCCAGGCCGCCATACTGCGCTGTGGCTTGCGACGACTTTGGGCAAAAGCTCATTTTCGGGACCGAACGCCCGCACCATCTCCAGCGCGGTGTTGACGAACGTGCCTTGGTCGTCGTCGAAGTTCGTGGTGATGGCGATGAAGGGGTCCAGCAGGTCGAGCCCGGTCAGGTCCAGGGAGCGCACCGAATCGCCCTTCTTTGTCATCGCGCCGCCGTCCATTTCCACCACGTCCCTGGGGCATACCACCACCGACTCTCGAACGTCGAATGAGACATCGATCTTTTTGTATCCGGCATTGTCGCGGCTGGTCCATATCTCTATGTTCTCTGGCCTTATGCGCACCTGTGCCATGTCCTTCTGGCGAAGTTGGATGCGCCGGATGGGGACGCTCTCCAGTCCGTCCGGAATTTCGGCGGAGCGGCCCTTGATGCGCAACTCTGGCCGCGCCATCACCCAAGAGTCCACGACGTGTACTCCGCCGATGCCCGGCAGGCCCGGGTTCGCCAGCGCTCCGGGGCCGGACGCCGGCTGTGTAGTGCTGAGACCGGTCTCGTAGGGCTTGATGGTCGCATAGAACTCCATCCCCCTCTTGTGCGCCGCCCGGCAGCCCGCCACCAGCGGGTCTCCCAGGTTCTCCTTGGTCTGTCGGGCCGAGGGGCTCTGGAGCATGAAGCACTCCGCAAGCTCCTCCTGGTAGAAGTTCCAGTAGACGCGGCGCGCACCCATCCACTCAAGGCGCTCGATGAGGTTGTCCACCATGTCGGGCGTAAACACGATTTGACGGCAGTCGTCGGGGAAGTCCACCAGGGCGGAGACGATAAACGGGTCGCTGCTCACGGCATCCTCCTGGCACAGGCGGTGCCGCGGCTGCGGGCTCGCCCCTAGGCATCGGCAAGGTCCAGATAAGGCTGACGCGAGTATACTGCCGTCCTCGCCCGGCGTCAACGCGAGGCGCCCGCCGCGCTCGGGCGAGTCTTCTTATTTCAAGGGGTTGACACCGCTGCGGAATACCCATAACATCTTGCCGACGCTGGTGCAGGTCTCGTCTCGACGATGCGTCCGCCGGCCGCCAAACACGCTAATCAAATCAGCAATGTTTTAGTTGGGGGGAAGTCCGTCTATGGCTACGCTCAGAAAGAGTGATATCACCGCCAGAGTTGCGACGAAGCTGGGCGGCTCAAAGGCACAGGGGGAGGCTGCTCTCGGTGCGGTGTTGGCAAGCATCCAGGAGGTCCTCGCAAGTGGTGACAGGGTGGTGCTCACCGGTTTCGGGTCCTTCTCTATCCGCGGGGTGAAGGCGCGGAGAGTCAAGCCCATTCGAGGTGGGAAAGCAGGCCAGCTCATCACGGTGCCTGCCCATAAACGCATCGGCTTCACCGCCGGCGCAGATCTCAACAAGTCGGCCCAGTAGTCGCTGAGTCCGTGTCCGAGGGGACTCACCGAACTGGGGTCCACTCCCGATGGCCGTGCTTTCCCTGAAATGCTCGGGGGCGGCGCGGTCGGCTTTTGTCTGGCTCCCGGCGGTCAAGGCGAGGATAGCGAATGACCGCGAGCGCCCGGTGCGCGCATCAGACCCCGCCGGTAGCCGACTGGCTTCGATAGCCTGATCTGACCTATCTTGAGGGCTCCTGACAGCGCAGGCAATCTCATTGGACCTGGGACGACAATCTAGGAGGACAACGTGCGCTACTATCGTATTCGGGACAACAAAGGGGATGTTCACCTCGCCGCCGAGACCTCGGATGGCGCCCTGGCTTCTCTCACTTCCGTAAACGAGGAGGTCAAGGGCTTTGAAGACCTGCTCCAGGTCAGCTACATCGGCGGGCAGGCCGTCGACGACATCGCCCGGCATGTCCTGTCCGGAGGCGACGCCAGGATGTTCGACCTGGACACCTTGATCGAGTGGTCAAGGACCGGTACCGGCGAAGCCAGGATCATTCGTCCCCTGGACCCGGGTGAGATGTGGGCGGGCGGCATCGGCAACTACGCCGTGCCCGCCGAAGGCGTCGCGGCAATGACCGATTTCACCCGCGCCGCCTACGAGAGCGACAGGCCTCCGATCATGTACAAGGGCAGCGCCAGCCGATTGGCCGGGCCCTTCGACACTATCGGTATCAGGTCGGATACCGCCAAGACCACCGCCGAGGGCGAGCTCGTCCTTGTCGTTTACAAGGGGCGGCTCGTCGCGTACAGTACGGGCAACGAGGTCGCGGGGGGCCTCATGGGCGAAACTCTGTGGTGGATGGTGCCGAGCAAGGTCTTCAAGGGCTGCGCGTCGCTCGGCCCATGCGTCGTCACCCCGGAAAGCCTTCCCGATCCCACCGGCCGGGGCATGGAGTTGACGATCTCACGCGACGGCGAGGTGGCGGGAACGTCCACCAACACAACGACATTCAGGCGGTCGCCGGAAGAGATCCTGAAGTGGACCGTCGCCCACGACGCCCCGCCGGACCTGACGCTGATCTACACTGGCGGATGCGTCGCCGTCGGCCCCTTGGAGGCCGGTGACGTCGTCCGCATAAGCCTCGATGGCATCGGATTCGTGGAGAACACGGTCGAGGTTGTGTGACCCATCACACATTCACGAGAAACAACGTCCATGGCCGGTGCGCCTGCTCAGCGTCGGCTCATGACCACGAGCCTCGTCGCCGCACGCATTCTCCACACCCTGCGGCAACCCAGCACCAATAACTCAGCACCTATAACCCAACACCCAGCCCCCCGGTCCTAATCCTGGTGATCTCCAGCAGGTAGTGAGCCGCGGCCATCAAGCGCCTTGGCGTCGGCCGCGTGGGTGGGGAATTCCGCCACGCTGAAGCTGACACCGAAGGTCCACTCAGCCTTTCTGCGCACCCTCTTGGCAAGGAGCTGCGCGTCGGCGAGGCCGGTCTCCGGCAGAATTACCGCGAACTCGGCCTGGTCCGTGCGGCCGATGACCTCCCCAGGGCTCGCCTCGTCTTTCAACATGGACGAACAGAACCGGACAGGCTCCTCGTCGATCCGCCCGTTCAGTTTCCTGGCGCCACCCTCGACCCTGCTGATCTCCAGCATCAACAGACTGAATCCGCGGCCATGCCGCAGCGCGCGTCCGACCCCGTTCTCGAGTAGGACATTGAACATGCCGAGATTGAACGTGTCGGTTTCCGCGTCCACGGCCGGATAGCTCTCAGCCGGCTCGTCTGAGTCCGTGGCCCTCCTCAGTTCCCGCATTTCAAGGACCTTGGCCACCGTCCGTCTGATCACGTCGACATTGAACGGTTTGGCGATGTAGTCCGCCGCCGCCAGGTTCACCAGCCGCACCACGCTGTCCACCGAGTGGTATCCCGTGATGACTATGACCGGGTAATGAATGTCGATACGTTTCGCCGCCAGCAGCACCTCGATTCCGTTCAGGACCGGCGTCACGATGTCCGTG
Organism: uncultured Dehalococcoidia bacterium; assembly: GCA_964544865.1. GTDB lineage: Bacteria > Chloroflexota > Dehalococcoidia > Lucifugimonadales > CAJWER01 > CAZJDV01. The sequence continues at coordinate 12,572 of CAZJDV010000076.1, forward strand.
ATCACCAGGTTGAACGTCTGCTTCTCCAGCAGCTCTATCGCTTCTTTGCCGTTGCTGGCGGTCGTCACCTCGTAACCCTCCTCGGAGAGGACCTCCGCGACTGTAGATGGTCAGCGAAAATGGGACACATCTGAGGGTTAGAGAACCCGAGAG
>CAZJDV010000077.1:0-12566 GCA_964544865.1 uncultured Dehalococcoidia bacterium
AACCTGTGACCTAGCGCTTATGAAGCGCCCGCTCTACCTCTGAGCTACGTTGCCATCTTGGTATTTACAGGATGCCATCATATCTTAAGGCGTCTCGGAGTGTCAATTCGCGCGGCATCGATTCAGACCGATCCCGAACGATTCAAACAGGCCCGAATCCGGCCGCCGCCGGCACCGCCTCCTCATGCCCTCTGCCCCCGTACTACATACCTCGTACGCGCGATTGAGTTTCCCCGCGCCACGGTAGTACACTTGTGGCACGGCGGCGGGATGCGCCAGACGGTCAGCGAAACCGCGCGAGCAACCTTCCGATGAGGGGTACCGATGGCAATCGATCCGAATGCTGATTTTCTCAGGCGGATGGCCAGCGAGCATCTTTGGATGGCCAATCGCGACTGGACCGAGATGGCGGAGGAGGGCGGCCCTCCTATCATAGTCGAGGGCGACGGCATCCGAGTAACGGACTCGGAGGGCAAGTCCTGGATCGACGTGAACGGCGGGTACATCTCGGTGAGCGCCGGCCATGGCCGGTTGGAGATCGCCGACGCCGCATACGAGCAGATGCTCAAGCTCAGCTTCGCACCGCCCGGCACTACGACACGGGCCACTGTCGAGCTCGCGGCGAAGGTGGCAGAGATCGCGCCGGGCAGCCTCTCGCGCGTATTCCCGGTGAGTGGCGGGTCCGAAGCGAACGAGACCGCCCTCAAGATAGCCAGGGCGTACCACCGGCACAGGGGCGAGCCCGGACGGTACAAAATAGTCGGCAGGAAGGGCTCGTACCACGGAGCGACAGGAGGCGTCCAGTGGCTGGGCGTTAGCGCCTCCGACCACCGGGAAGGAGAGGAGCCGACGCAGAGAGGACTGATCAGCGCCCCTCAGCCGGCCCCGTACCGATGCGAGCAAGGGGGGGCCACTCCCGACGAGTGCGCGACGCTCTGCGCAGAGGCCGTCGAGCAACTCATAGTCGCCAACGAACCAACCACGGTGTCGGCCGTGATAGCTGAGCCGGTCGCGGCGGCGGGATGCATCGTTCCCGGTGACAAGTACTGGCCAATGCTGCGGGATATCTGCGACAGGTACGGCGTCGTTCTGATCGCCGACGAGGTCATCACCGGCTTCGGCCGCACCGGCAAGATGTTCGCCCTGGAGCACTGGGGCGTCATACCCGACATCATGACAGTGGCTAAAGGGATAATCAGCAGCTATCTGCCGTTTGGAGCCGCGGTCGTCACCGATGAGATAGCAGACCTGTTCGCGGGAAAGGAAAACGCCCTGCGGCACGTGTTTACCGCCTCCGGCCACCCGGTCTGCTCCGCGGCCGCCCTGAAGAACATAGAGATCATCGAGACGGACGGGCTCGTGGAGAACTCCGCCGAGGTGGGGGCGTACTTCAAGGAGCAGCTGCATGGCCTGATGGCAGACCATCCTGTTATCGGCGATGTCCGCGGCCTCGGTTTGCTGCTGGCCCTCGAGCTCGTCAGCGACCGGAAAACGAAAGAGCGATTCGACTCCGAGATCGGGATTACGGCCATGCTGAATGAGAGCTTCAAGAAGCATGGACTACTCTACCGCGCCGGCAGTGGTACACTGGGGTTCGGCCCTCCTCTGTGCGTCACGAAGGATGAGGTCAACGAGATCGTCCACGCCATAGACCTTTCTCTTTGGGAGATTGAGGGCAAGCTAGGCATTGTCGGCACGGTCTGAATCGGACCGCTACGCCTTGGAAGGAGAAACAGAGCGCTGAGCAACACTAACAAGCACTCAGACAATGAGCGACCGCATGATGTCCGGCCGATTCGAATGGCCGTGTTCATAGACGGCAGCAACCTCTACCATAGCCTCGAGGAGAACTGCGGGCGGTTCGACCTAGACTTTCGCGCGTTCGCCGAGAAGCTCTGCAAGGGCAGGCCCCTTTACCGCATCTACTACTACAATGTCTTGAGAGACACCGACCGCAATCCGCAGGCATACCAGGACCAGCAGAAATTTCTCAGCACGTTATACAAGACTCCGTATCTGGAGGTCCGCCTGGGCACCTCGAAGATGAGGGGGGACGTGGTGGTCGAGAAGGGCGTGGACATCATGGTTGCTACCGACCTCCTCCGCATGGCATGGGACGATCTCTACGACGTTGGCATACTCGTCAGCGGAGACGGCGATTTCGCTTATGCCGTACAGGCCGTCAAGAACCAGGGTAAACATGTGGAGATCGCCGCCTTCCCGTCCAATCTGTCGTGGGAGCTGGCCAACGTCGCCGACGACCGCGAGCTATTCACCCCGGAATATTTCGCCCCTCTGTGGACAAGGAAACGCTCGCCGCCCGAGGACGACCACCCGCCCTCCAGGCGTCAGGGCGGAGGTGCAAGAAGGCGAGGCTGGCGGTTTAGCCGCCGCCCCCAGGACTCGTAGTAGATACGCAGTCCCGCCGCCACAGACGCCGGACCCCGCGGAACGCGTATTTTCGGGCGTGGGCAAGCGCTTTCGCGCCTATGTCAAGGCGGTTTCAAAGCGAGCGTGGCAAAGCCCTTCGACGAGTTCAGCGTGAACGTATATACGGTATATGAGTCCGTCGAAACATGCGCGGTCTAGCTAACCCATGGATCTTGAAATGGCCTGGCGCCAGAGCGCTCAAATTAGCGGAAGGCAGACAGCTCGCGTATAATGGTGAGGGCAACAAGCATGTCGTCAGCGAGAGGCGGAGTGAGCGGCCAGGCCAAGCTGGGAGTTATTTTCCCCCAGACCGAGATAGGCGCTGATCCTGTCGCAATTCGGGACTATTCCCAGGCCGCCGAGTCCCTTGGTTACGACTACCTGCTGGCCTTCGATCATGTGCTGGGCGCCAACGCCGCGAGCCGCCCCGGATGGTGCGGAGCCTACCGCCACACCGACTCGTTCCACGAGCCCTTCGTGCTTTTCGGCTACCTGGCCGCGGTGACGAAGCGCATCGGACTGGCGACCGGCGTCATTATCCTCCCCCAGCGCCAGACCGCCCTGATCGCCAAGCAGGCCGCCGAGGTCGATATCCTGAGTTCTGGACGGCTACGACTGGGCATAGGCATCGGCTGGAACTCCGTGGAGTATGAGGCTCTCGGCCAGGACTTCCACAATCGAGGCCGCCGCTCGGAGGAGCAGGTAGAGGTGCTGCGGGCGTTATGGACCAACGAGCTCGTCACATACGATGGGCGGTGGCATAAGATCACCGACGCGGGAATCAATCCCCTGCCCGTTCAGCGGCCTATTCCGATCTGGTTCGGCGGTAGCGCGGACTCTGTCCTGCGGAGGACCGCCCGGATGGGCGACGGCTGGATCTCCAACCTGGGCGGTCCCGACGAGCGGTCTCGAGGCACGATAGACCGGCTGCGCGACTACGCTCGCCAGGAGAGCAGAGAGCCAGGTTCCATCGGCATCGAGACCTGGCTGACGGTGCATAGAGACGCGCCGGAGCGGTGGGCCACGGACGCCGCCGCCTGGGTGGACATCGGAGTCACCCACATATCGGTGAATACCATGAGGGCGGGCTTCACGTCGCCACAGGAGCACATCGACGCCATCCGCCGGTTCAAGGAAACGGTGGATCTGTGAGTTGGCGCGGCACGAATAAAACCCGCGAGACCCTAAGGCGCACTCCCCTCCACGATACCCACGCCGACCTGGGCGCCCGGATGGCGCCGTTCAGCGGCTGGGACATGCCCGTGCAGTACTCCGGCATCTTGGATGAAGCCAGGTCGGTGAGGTCGAAGGCGGGCATGTTCGATGTCTCGCACATGGGACGCGTGGAAATAAGAGGCTCCGGGGCAGCGGCGTTTCTCGGCCGTGTTCTTAGCTCGGATGTATCCGGGCTCAAGGTTGGCCGGGCTCGCTACGGCGTCATATGCAACCTCGCGGGCGGCATAATCGACGACGCCATCGTGTACCGGCTGGCGGACGATCGATTCCTGCTGATACCCAACGCGAGCAACACGGACGCAGTCGTCGAGTGGGTCTCTCGTTGGCTGCCCGCGGACGACCGAGCATCCGTCCGGGTGGTCACATCGGAGCTGGCCATGATCGCCCTGCAGGGCCTCCAGGCCGCCGCGATACTCACAGGGCTGACACCGCACGACCTGTCAAAGCTCAGGCCGTTCCGGGCGGTCGAGACCACGGTAATAGGCGCTCAGGCGCTGGTGGCGCGGACGGGCTACACAGGCGAGGACGGCTTCGAGATAGTCCTCGCGCCGGGCGACGCCGTCAGGCTGTGGGAGATGCTCTTGGGAAAGGGTACGACCCCCTGTGGGCTCGGCGCAAGAGACGTGCTGAGACTCGAAGCGGGCCTGGCCCTGCACGGCAATGACATCGACCTGTCCACGAACCCGTACGAGGCCGGGCTGTCCCGGTTTGTCGACCCCGACCGCGCGGATTATGTGGCGGGCGAGGCCCTGCGACGCATAAGGGACGAGGGCAACGAGAGGTCGCTGGTCGGATTCAACATGGTCGGCTGGGGCATCGCGAGGCAAGGGCATCCAATCATGGACGGGTCTGAGCGCATAGGCACGGTGACCAGCGGCGGGGTATCTCCTACGCTTGACATGAACATAGGCATGGGCTATGTTCCAACGGGATTTTCGGACCCACCGACCCGCTTCCAAATCGACGTGCGGGGCCGCCTCGTGGATGCGGAAGTGACCGCCCTCCCCTTTTACTCGCGGAGAAGGAGCGCATGAACCTACCCCAAGACTTGAAGTATCACAAGGAGCACGACTGGGTGCGTCTGGAATCGGACGACTTCGCGACCGTCGGCATCACGGATTTCGCCGCTGAGAGTCTGGGCGACATCGTATTCGTCGACCTGCCAGAGCCCAGCACGAATCTGGTCCAGTTCGAGAAGCTAGGCGAGATCGAGTCGGTGAAGGCCGTCTCCGATCTCTACTCTCCCATCAGCGGCCGCGTCGTCGAGGTCAACCAGGAAGCCATTGACAACCCCGAGATCGTCAACAATAGTCCCTACGAGTCCGGATGGCTCGTCAAGATCACTCCGTCGGACCCGGCAGAATTGGACAGCCTGTTGAGCCCCTCGGAGTACCAGGCGCTGCTGGCCAGGGAGGAGGGCTAGGACCCGCCCTATGGAATCAAACGGATTCACCTCCCCTTACATACCAAACACCGACGCCGACCGGCGCAAGATGCTGAACGCCATTGGGGTCGACTCGGTGGACAAGCTTTTCGAAGACATTCCTGCCGAACACCGCAACCCGGCCTTGGACATCCCGCCGCCTCTATCCGAGCTAGAGCTGCGCCGTGGGATCGAGGCGATCGCGGGAGAGAACCTCGTCCCCGGCGACTATGCGACCTTCCTGGGGGCGGGATCGTACCGCCATTTCATACCGGCCATCGTGCGGCAGCTATCGAGCCGTAGCGAGTTCGTGACAGCCTACACGCCCTATCAGCCGGAGGTGGCCCAGGGCACGCTTCAGGTCCACTACGAGTTCCAATCGCTGGTCTGCCAGCTAACGGGAATGGAGGTCGCCAACGCCGGAATGTACGACGGGTCCACCTCGCTGGCCGAGGCCGCCCTGATGGCCGCCCGGATCACCAAACGCGACGGCGTCGCGGTCATAAGCACGGTCTCGCCGGCGTACCGGCAGGTCATCGAGACCTATACCCAGGCGCCGGGCCTGGACATCTATGCTGTCAGCGGCGATGAGCCCAAATTGCGGGAAGACACGGCATGCCTGGTCGTCCAGCAACCTAACTTCCTGGGCTACATGGAGGACATGCCGGCCCTCTCGGAGCTGGCCCACTCCCAGGGCGCGCTACTGGTGGTTTCCGCGGACCCGATGTCGCTGGCGATGTTCAGACCCCCGGGCGACTACGATGCCGACATCGCGGTTGGCGAGGGGCAGACCCTTGGCATCGCCCCGGCGTTTGGCGGACCCTACGTCGGCATCTTCGCGTGCAAACAAGAGTACGTCCGGCAGATGCCGGGCCGCATCGTGGGCAAGACGGTGGACACACGGGGCCGGGATGGATACGTTCTGACGCTTCAGACCCGCGAGCAGCACATACGGAGAGAGCGCGCGACCTCCAACATCTGCACCTCGGTGGGCCTTATCGCGCTGATGAGCACCATCTACACGGCGGCGCAGGGCAAGCACGGACTGAGGCGCGTGGCCGAGCTCTGCTACCACAAGGCCCACTACGCCGCCTCGCTGATCGAGAAGATTCCCGGGTACTCGCTGCCGTTGGAGGGCACGTTCTTCCGCGAGTTCGTGGTGCAGTGCCCGACGCCGCCCGGCATCATAAACGAGCGCCTGCTCGACTACCGCATGATCGGCGGCCTCGACGTCAGCGAACAGGTCCCCAACGGGATGCTTGTGTGCTGCACGGAGCTCAACACCAGGGATGAGATCGGGGCGCTGGCGAGGGCTCTGGCCGAGATCGGCGGCGGCGCATGATCGCGCCGGGCGCACCCTTGCGGGAAGACCGCCGGGCCCTTCTGATGGACCGTAGCGTGCCGGGCAGGGTCGGGACGACACTCCCCCCGCTGGACGTGCCTCCGCAGCCGCCGCCCCCGGCGGAGCTCTTGCGCGACGGCCTAGAGTTGCCCGAGCTCAGCGAGAGCGAAATCGTTCGCTACTTCTCGCAGATCAGCCAGTTCAATTTTTCCATAGACCACAATTTCTATCCCCTGGGGAGCTGTACCATGAAGTACAACCCCAAGGTAAATGATGAGCTGGCCGCGCTGCCAGGGCTGTCCGAGATCCATCCGCACCAGCCGGAGGCCACAGTCCAGGGCGCCCTCAGGCTGATCTTCGAGCTCCAAGGCTACCTCGCCGAGATGACGGGCATGGCGGGAGCGAGCCTTGCGCCCATGGCGGGCGCCGCCAGCGAGCTTTCCGGCATGCTGATGACAAGGGCGTACCACCTGGGCCGCGGCGACGCCGGCCGCAAGGTGGTGCTCATCCCCGACAGCGCCCACGGCACCAACCCCGCCTCGGCCGCGATGGCGGGCTTCGAGGTCATCTCGCTGCCGTCGGACTCGATGGGCAACACAGACTTGAACGCCTTGAAGGCGGCCGTTGGAGACGACCTGGCGGGCCTGATGCTGACCCAACCCAGCACGCTTGGCCTGTTTGACACCAACGTCATCGAGGTGATTCGCATCGTGCGCGACGCCGGTGGCATCGTCTACGGCGACGGCGCCAACCTGAACGCGCTGATCGCCCGGGTCAAGCCGGGCGATCTCGGCTTCGACGTGGTGCATGCCAATCTACACAAGACTTTCACGCAGCCGCACGGCGGCGGCGGTCCGGGGGCCGGAGCCGTTCTTGTCGGCCCGAGGCTACTCCCATACCTTCCCGCTCCGGTGGTCGAGCGGCAAGAAGGAGACGGCGGGACCGTGCGATACTCCCTAGCCAATCCGGAGAAGACCGTTGGAAAGATGGGCACCTTTCACGGTAACTTCGGCGCCCTCGTCCGGGCCTACGCCTACATTCGTACTCTCGGGGACGCGGGCATGGCCGCGGTCAGCGGAGACGCCGTAGTCAATGCCAACTACATCCTCAGCCAGCTAAGAGACGACTACGAGCTGCCCTACGACCGCACCTGCATGCACGAGGTCGTGCTTTCGGCGAAAATTCTCAAGCAAGAATACGGGGTCAGCGCACTCGACTTCGCCAAGCGCCTCATCGACTACGGCATCCACCCGCCCACAATGTACTTCCCCCTCATCGTCGAGGAGGCGCTGATGATCGAGCCCACCGAGACGGAGTCCAGGGAGACCCTCGACAGCTTCATTGAGATAATGAAGGCCATCGCGCGGGAGGCCAAGGAGAGCCCCGAGCTCCTTCACGACGCGCCGCACAACACCCCAAACACCAGGCTGGACGAGGCCCGCGCCGCCCGTCATCCCGATCTGCGCTGGCGGCCTTCTTGACCCTCCAGTTGCAGCTAAGGCGGCTAAGAACCTCAGTCCGCGCATGTCACCTAGATCGACAGCGAAGGGTCTGAGGCGCTTCGCTGCCAGTCATAATTGCGGCCACATGTCGTGAGCCACTTCACGATCTCGACACTGAGGTCCAGCCAAAGCTTAGTAGGGGCTTCGGTACCGTCCGGAAATCGTAGAGCACTCGGAGCCTTGTCTTTCGCCTTGGCTCCGAAGTGTGCAAGAAGAGTCCATTCCTTGACTGGCGCTGTCAGCGGACTCGGGTGGACAGGTGCTGGGGGCGTGAGATGTCGGCGGCTCCGGTCCGCTAGGGCCATTGCCTGGCGAAGGCGTTAGCAGAGGCCCCTGAGGATGGGCAGCGCTGGTGTCCGCTGCATGGTTGCCGCGCCATAACCAAAGAGCGCCTAGCACAAATTGATTGGGTCGCCATCTACGCCAAATTCCACGATCTTCTTATCCGGCAATCGCCCCTGTCTGTAGATATCGTATACTTCCAAGTGCGCCCCATCTGTCACCGCGAAATACCCAACTCCTTCCCGTATACAATAGTTGATGGATTGCTCTAGGCCCTCGCTCAACGGCCTGCGCAAAGCGTTGACCTCCAAGAACACAGCGGGAGTGTCCTTCCTGGGTGATCCAAACAATGCATAGTCGGCCCACTTAGCTTGACCAACGGTGTATTCAGGCACTACCTGGGTCGGGTCCCCCGGAGCCCAACCGAGGGCCGCAAGAAACGGGTCGACCAACGCGTATCGAGTTCTGATCTCGTTTTGCTGGAGTGATTGCGAGTGCTTTCCAATGCGCTCGCGCAGTATCTCGATCAATTCCAGCAAGCCATCCAAACTCGTCATTGGTTTGCCCTTTGGCCACGTCGTCGCAGTGATCTGCCTCGATGATTCGAGCCGCGTTTCCTGTTACAATCCCGGGAAAGGGCCTGGCATGGTCCTGTACGCAAGGTACCTGCCTTCTCTCTCCGGAAGCGATAGCATCGAGAGTTGCCAAATGGGCTGGGCCAGCCCTTTGGCAATCGACGAGCAAGGTCTTTGGAGAAGCTGATGGAAGCCGGTGACTCTCCTCGGTACATGTTCAAAGAAGGCGACCACGCCCTCATCATAGACAGGAGGGGACGCCGATACCTGGTGCCGCTCTCCGCATCCAAGGACTTTCACACCCACCTGGGCCATTTCAGCCACTCGGACCTGATCGGCCGCGAGGAGGGCATCAGAATCACGTCGTCGCGAGGGCATGTGCTGCTGGCGCTCAAGCCCACCATGGCTGACTTCATAAGGCTCATGCCCCGAATCGCCACGGTGATCTACCCCAAAGACATTGGCGCGATCATCACCCTCGGCGACATCTTCCCGGGGGCCCGAGTGCTGGAGGCGGGCACGGGATCCGGGGCGTTGACCATCGCACTGGCCCGCGCCGTCGGCGTTGGTGGCAGGGTATTTTCATACGATGTTCGCGCGGACATGACAAAGAGGGCGGCTGCCAACGTCGGCGCCATCATGCCGGAGACACCTCAACTCACCATCGGCATCGGCGATGTCTACGAGGGTATCCAGGAACAAGACCTGGACCGGATCATGCTGGACCTGCCGGAGCCGTGGCAAGTCGTGCCACCCGCGAGGAGTGCGCTCGTCCCCGGTGGCATCTTCTTGAGCTTCCTGCCCACTGTACTGCAGGTCCACGAGCTCGTCCAGGCGCTGAATGCGGAGGGCACGTTCGAGGTCATCGAGACCGTGGAGGTGATGCTGCGGCCGTGGTCCGTCGGAAATCGCAGCGTGCGCCCCTCCCATCGCATGGTGGGGCACACCGGGTTCGTCACCACGGCGCGAAAGTGCGACGCGCTCCCTCGTCCGGAAAGGGCAGACCCTGGCGAGGGGCAGAAAGGCGAGGAGGACCTCTCTTCCTAGCCTTGCCAACCTTGGGAAAAGGAGAGGAGATCGTCGGTCTCCCAGGTGGTCTGAGGATAGCGCCCCGCCATGAGCGGAATATGGTCGGGCCGTAGTAGCGGAAGCGGCGGATCGCCGGCCTCGCTCGTGTCCGAGTCCCCGTGAAGAAGGTCTGCGTCCACGACTCCAGTACCCTTCTCCTGGACCAGCACCCTGAACCTCCCCAATCCCTGGGGCCGGACCAGATCGCGCATGCCCATCATGTTTGCGTCGCGCTCCTTCTGTCCGAGGTCCTCGCTCCTGAGTCGTTGGAGCCAGCGGTCCAGCCCCAGGCCCCGCAGGAACCCCGCCTGGGTGACGGTCCCGAGCGATGCCAGCCCCGCGTGCTCGCCGTGGGCAACCAGCGTCGAGAAGTCGACGTGCGCCGTGATGTCCTGCATGCCGACGCGTCGGTAGGGACTGGCGTCGTCGGTGTGGCGGTAGTAGGTCTGCAGCGTGCCCATTCTGCGAGCCGGGGAGTAAAGCTCGTCCTCTTCATATCCGTAGTCGATCGACAGCACGAAACCCCGCTCCAGCGACGCCGCGGCGGCGGCCATCCACGGACCGATGCCGGGGTTTATCTCTCCTCGATAGCCGTCCGGCAGGTCCCGGCCCAGCCTCTCCAGACGGTGGGCGAGCTGGGGGCTGGAGGGCTCGCCCAGGCGCTCTACGAACTCGCCGCCTTCGAGGCCGACGTACACTTCCTTGATAGCGCCTTCGCGGACCTCGAAGCGGTGCACGGGAAAGGCGTCAAAGAGCTCGTTGGACAGGATGCAGCCGACTATGCCCGAGAGCGATACGCCGTCTGCGACGATCCGCTGGAACGGCTCCGGCCCAATCGACGGCGGCGGGACACGGTCCAGGGCGACGTAGTCAAGCGCATCCGCGAAGCGGCCTCCGAGCGCGCGCGCGTACAGCGTCACATCCGTCGCCAGGAGTCCGCCGCCGGCCCCCGCCTCGATCGCATAGAAGGGAAACGGGCGGCCGAGAAGACGCCACATTCTGCGAAGCGCCAGGGCCAGCAGAGCGCCGAACGCGGGGTGGGCCGCAGGACTGGTGTAGTAGTCGCCGCCAGGTCCCGCGGCGGGCTCGCGGCGGTAGTAACCGTCGCGCGGATGGTACAGGGCCAGGTCCATGAATTCGGCAAAGCCTATCCGGCCATGCCTGGCGATGCGGACCCTGATCTCAGCTTCGGCGGTGGGTTTCACGGCATCTCGTCGCACAAGGAAGTTCTGGCGGGACCCCGGCCGTTCGGAGCCCGCCTCAGGGGAACATGTCAACGGTTACGGCCTACGACCGCCTGGGCGCAGCCTGCCTTCCTCGTCGGTTATGATTACCCGACCGGTCCCATCCGGAAACAGGCATGGAATTCTTGAACTCCCCAACCTGCCCACACAACTTGCAAACGCCCTGGCTGGTCGGTCCATTTGGACTATCGATCATCCAGTGGTGATGACACTCTGTCGCGATCTGTTCCTGATTGGTCACGGTCGATCCCCTCTAGCTGAGCTCCCCCGTTGGATGGCACTGCAGCTCGAAATGTAGTTACCGCTCGTCGATCGGCTCGTATCTCAGGTCCATTGGACCGGTGTATTGCAGTCTGGGTCTTATCAGGTCCTTCTTTGAGTATTGGTCCATTACATGGGTGGCCCACCCAGGCATGCGTCCTATCGCGAACAAGGGAATAAAGAGGTCTTCGGATATTCCGAGCAGCGAGTAAACCGCGCCCGCCCAGAAGTCCACGTTGGGATGCGTGCCGTGCCGGGCCCTTCGCTTCATCTCCGGCGCCTCCGTGAGGGCCCGCAAGATTGAGAACCACTGGGGCTGCCCCATGCGCTCTCCAAGGAGCCTGGCTTCCTCCTTGAGGTGAACGGACCTAGGGTCGACAGTCTTGTAGACGGGATGGCCGAACCCCATGACCCGCTCGCCGCGGGCCAGGAGATTGTTAATGTAGCGCTCGGCGTTCTCCTCGCTGCCAACCTCTTGGGCCATCTTCATGACGGCCTCGGCGGCCCCGCCATGCTTGGGACCCTTGAGGACCGCGATCGCTGCCGCGATGGCAGCATAGATATCGGCCCGGGTCGAGGCCGCCACCCTTGCCGCGAAGGTCGAGGCATTTACGCCGTGCTCGGCGTGGAGCACCATGTCTTTGTCGATCAGCTTGGCGTTCGGAGGGTCCGGCTTCTCCCCGTTAAGCATGTAGAGAAAATTGGCGGCGTGGCCCAGTCCGTCGTGGGGCGCTACGGGATCCTTGCCGTCCCTGATACGAGCGTGCGCGGCGACGATCGTGGCCGCGGCTGCCGTCATCTTTACGGCTTTATGCATTATCGACTCAGGGGAGGTATCCGAAACTCTATCGTCGAAGGTGCTCATCGCGGAGACCGCGGTCCGCAGCACATCCATGGGATGAGCGCTTCTGGTGATCTCGATAATCCGGAGGATTCCTTCTGGCAGACTGCGCTCGGCCTTGAGGTGAGCTACGAACGTGGCGAGCGCCAACCGGTCGGGCAGCGATCCATGAAGCAGGAGATAGCTGGTCTCCTCGAAGCTCGAGAACTCCGCGAGGTCGTGAATGTTGTACCCGCGGAAAAGGAGCTTGCCAGCTTTCCCATCAATGAAACAGGTGTCAGACCTGTCGAAGTAGACATCCTTGAGGCCTTTTCGGACCTCTATCTTATCGGCTAACGTCATATTTCCGACGACTCCTGCCA
>CAZJDV010000078.1:0-12501 GCA_964544865.1 uncultured Dehalococcoidia bacterium
CTACCATGACCACCCCCGCGCGAAGGCAGTACCTGCGCATCAAGAAGGAGCACCCAGGCGAGATCCTGATGTTCCGCATGGGTGACTTCTACGAGACCTTCGACGAAGACGCCCGCACGCTCGCCCTGGAGCTGGAGATCGCCCTGACCTCGAGGGAGATGGGAAAGGGCCAGCGCATCCCCCTCGCCGGCATCCCGTACCACGCCCTGGAAAGCTACCTGCCTCGGCTCATCAAGAGGGGCTACAAGGTTGCCATCTGCGAGCAGACCAGCGACCCGGCCACATCGCGGGGTCTCGTAGACAGGCAAGTCGTGCGGGTCGTTACGCCCGGCACGATCATCGAGGACTCTCTCCTCGACCAGAATGCCAACAACTACCTGGCCGCGGTGGTCGTGGCCGCCGAGCAGTCGGGACTCGCCTACGTGGACATCACCACCGGCGAGTTCGCAACCAGCCAGTTCCCCACCACACACCTGGCCGTCGAACTGGCGCGGCTGATGCCGGCGGAGGTGCTGTCGCCGCGCGACGATGCTGACCCGCCGGTGGAGCAGAGCGCCGTGGTTACCCCTCTGGACGCCGACGCGTTTCATCTGGAGTGGGCCACCGAGGCACTGCTGAAACACTTTGGCGTCGCCTCGCTGGAGGCGTTCGGATGCCACGGCCTGCCCCTGGCGGCGAGGGCCGCGGGCGCAATCATCGTCTACCTGGGCGGCAACCAGAAGCCCGCTCTTGCGCAGCTCACCTCGCTGCACACCTACTCCACCGAGTCGTACATGGTGCTGGACCCGCAGACCAGGCGGAACCTGGAGCTCTTCGAGGGAGGACGCTGGGGGGACCCCGATGCCTCGCTGCTTTCGGTCCTGGACAATACCCGTTCCTCCATGGGCGGGCGTCTTCTGAGACGGTGGCTGGGACAGCCTCTGCTGGACATCCAGGCGCTGCAGCAGCGTCAGGAGGCCGTGGCGTGGGCCCACGAGAGCGCCCTGCGAAGGGGCCGCATCACCGCGCTGCTGGAGTCGGTCTCGGACCTGGAGAGGCTGACGGGCCGGGTGCGGGGCAACACGGCCACACCCCGGGACCTTGTCGCCCTGGGCCGCAGCCTGGAGACAGGGCCGCAGCTACGGGCCATTCTGGAGGAGGACGACGACGAGGCTCGCGTGTCCTGGCTCGCCGGGGGCATCGGGGACAATGACGAGGTTGTGGCTCTTATACGAAACGCCATCGTGGACGATCCGCCGCCCGCGGTGAGCGACGGGGGCGTGGTCCGGCGGGGGTTCTCGCCGGACCTAGACCTCCTCAGGGACTCCTCACGAAATGCGCAGGACTACATCGCCGACCTTGAGCGAAAAGAGCGCGAGCGCACCGGCATCAAGTCGTTAAAAGTCGGCTACAACAAGGTCTTCGGCTACTACATCGAGGTCAGCAAGTCGAACGCCTCCCGCGTGCCGGAAGAGTACATCAGGCGGCAGACGCTGGTCGGGGGTGAGCGCTACATCACCCCGGAGATGAAGGAGTACGAGTCCCAGGTGTTGAACGCCCAGGAGCGCATCGGCGACCTGGAGTCCACACTATTTCGACAGGTCTGCCAGCAGGTGGGTGGGGCCGCCGCGGCCATAATGGCCACGGCCGGGGCCATGTCGAAGCTGGACGTATTCTGCTCCCTAGGCGAGGTCGCGGCGCGGAATGGCTACGTCAGGCCGGAGCTCGGCGGCGACGACGCGCTGGACATCAGGCAAGGGCGGCACCCGGTGGTGGAGCGCACCCTTGCGGCCGGCGCCTTCGTTCCAAACGACGCGCGGCTGTCCTGCTCCGACGACCAGCTCATTGTGTTGACCGGCCCCAACATGTCCGGCAAATCGACGTTCATACGGCAGGTCGCCATCATCACCCTCATGGCCCAGATCGGCAGCTACGTGCCGGCCGAGTCCGCCGTTATCGGCGTCGTGGACAGGATATTCACCCGGGTCGGCCTGCAGGACGACCTGGCCGTTGGCCAGTCCACGTTCATGGTGGAGATGCTCGAGACGGCGGCAATACTGAACCACGCCACCTCCCGATCGTTGGTGATTCTAGACGAGATCGGCAGGGGCACCAGCACTTACGACGGGCTGGCCATCGCGCGGGCGGTGGCCGAGTACATCCACAGCCACCCACGGCTGGGCTGCAAGACCCTCTTCGCCACCCACTATCACGAGCTCACCGGGCTGGCCGGGTTTCTGCCAAGAGTGCGGAACTTCAACGTGGCCGTTTCGGAGGACAAGGGCGATGTCGTGTTCCTGCGGCGCATCGTTCCAGGGGGGGCCGACAAGAGCTACGGCGTGCACGTGGCGAGGCTGGCCGGACTGCCGGGGGCCGTGGTCAACCGGGCATGGGAGGTGCTGGGGGAGCTAGAGCGAGCCGCGGGCCACGACGGACGTTCGTCCGCGGGGGCCGGCGCTCCCGGAGACTCGCGAGACGGTAAGGCGCCGGCGCCGGCGCAGCTAGCTCTGCTGCAATCTACGCCGGCGGCGGTCGAGGGCTTGCTAGCTCTCGACATAGCGTCAATGACGCCGTTGGAGTCCATAAACAAGCTCTACGAGCTCCAAGAGCAAGCGAAGGACGGGGGTTAGATCCCCCAGGGGCTGTTCACGGAGTCCCGAACTCCTCGCCGGGAGATTAGGAACCCGCAACCCGTGCGGTTTCGGCGAAACGTGTTGAGACCTCACGATTGCTACGCGGGCCGCTTGACTGCCGCGACCTGAACCTTCTCCCGAGACTTGCCGCGAGCCGTCTCCTTTACCTGGCCTCAGGAATAGGATACGTGCCCGCAACTGAGGCATATGATGTACCAGCCGTACATGTCTCGCTCGTGGGACGGAGCACCACTACCTCAGCATGGCCTTGTACACTTGCTGGCCCTCGCGGAAGAGGTCGGCGACCTCGCGGCGCTGACCGTCATTGTAGTATTTGCCTTTCGTCCGTACCCACTCCAGCGAGCGCTCGATGGAACCGTCGAACCAGCGGGCCGCCTCCGCCCGTTCAGGGCTATTCACACCGGCCTTGACGTAGACCGGGCTGGTGTGAGCGAACACGGGCTGCGAGAAGCTGTCGCGGGCATCGCTGGAGAGCCTGGCGGCGATCCATCCGTCCGATGGCACCACTACCTCCGTCTCGAGGCGTCCCTCGGTCGAGTCGCCGGGCATCGATTCCTGAGCGACCACTCTGCCGTTGAACAGGACCTCCGCCCAGGTGACGGGATAGTGGGACTTCCAGGTCACCAGCGTGCGCAGGCGGCCGCCGGGACGGGCCTCGACCTCGCCGCCCGGACCCTCTGCCTGCACCGTCAGCGACAGGGCCGGCCCGTTGGTGATGAACGTGCGCCCCTTCTTGAGGGCGCCGAGCCAGGACTCGTACTCGAATGGGCCGCCAGTGCTGGCGTAGACGCGGTTCGCGGAGCTGATGAACCAGTCCGACCCCGTGGAGGCCGGCAGCCTGATCCCGGCGTTCAGCATCCGGTAGTAGATGTCGTACTCGGGGTCCCTCCAGTCCGGGTCGAAGAGATTGAATGCGTCGAGCTTCCCCAGGGCCGCGGCCACGGGCGCCTCCATGCCGCTGCCGTTGTGGCACCAGATGACGATGCCGCCCTGCCTTCGTGCGTCGTCGCAGGCGTATGAGAGCGGAGGGTAATCCGGATCGAAGGCGTCTACCAGGAGTCCCCTGCTGACAGGATGGACGACGTTGCGGATATTAAGCAGCATGATATGCCCGTATCCGATGCCATGGGAGGTCACGGCATTGTGCCTGTTCTCCTCGCCGCACTGGACGTAGTGGTGTGCCGAGGAGAACTCGGTCAACATGCCGGGAGCATACTTGTTGGTGGCGTACTCCAGGTCCCAGCGCTTGAGTATGCTCACCGCCGTCATGCGCAGGTCCTCCACGCGCGGGTCGAGCCGGAGCCGCTCATCGGGGCGCTTCTCGTTCTCGTCGTAGTGGATATGGGTGTTGCCGGGGTGCCAACCCTGGTCGCCGAGCTCCGACCAGCGCTCCATTACGACGTCCACGGCCACGGCGCCACTCGAGGGGACTTCGACGTCGATCCTAGCGGGCGCATACTCGGTGCCCCGCTCGACGACGACGCGCGCCCATCCGCGTGACACGTCCACGCTGAACGTTCCGTCGGAATAGAAGAACGGTGCGCCCGGTCCCACCTTCAAGATGGCGTCACGGGGGCTGACAAAGCTCCCCGTCGGCGCGATCACCTGCACCCTGGCCGGCACCTGTTCCTCGGTCTGGCTGTCGATGATCTTGCCCGTGAGTGTCGCCATCATCTCCTCCGCTCATCGCCACGACGCCGGCTGGCCCTGAGTCGGTCTGAACCGAAGTCAAACGCGCACGCTCCATGATCGGCCGGCCCTTAGTGCAGACCGTCATTGAGCGGTGAGTCTACACCGGTTATACCCCACGCCTGCACCTCCGTGCAAGTACCTACCGGCCCTGTCGGAAACACTACAGGTTGATTTAGGTGCGCGCCCTGTGACGGCAGATGAGGTCCACCAATAAAGTTAGCACCACGGACGGAGACATGAATATCGCCCCTCGGCCCCCAGCAGACAAGGACCCGGCTCAAGTGACAGCATGGGCGCGGCACGGAGGCAAACTATTCTCATTGTGACCATAGCCGTCGATGATGCTCCGAGTCTGCCTCCAGGTCTCAGGCCGGCCGCGAAAACCCAGGATCGAGACAAGCTGGTGTCGAGCTACCTGCCGCTGATGCGCAGCATCGCCAATCGTTTTCGCGCGTCGAGGGAACCCCACAAGGATCTTGTGCAGATCGGCGTCATAGGTCTGCTGAAAGCCATCGACAAGTTCGACCCGGGACATGGCGCCAGACTCGCTTCGCTGGCCATACCGGAGGTGCTTGGCGCCATCCTGAACCATCTCCGGGACCACGGCAGCCTGATGAAGGCGCCGCGGGACCTGCGCAGCAACCGGATCGCGTTGGCGAGGGCGACCGATAGGCTGAACGTCTGCCTGGGGCACGGGCCGACCACGGCGGAGTTGGCGGCTGAATGCGGGCTTTCCGAGGATGACGTAAACGAGAACCTGAAGTTCGCCCTCGCCGTTGACCCTCACTCCTTGGACGCGACCTTTGAACCCGGAGCTAAGGACGGCGACTCGACCGCCCTTGAGTTCCTAGGAAGCGAGGACCGAGCGTACGAGGTCTCCCTCGACCACATCACGCTCGAGGCCGCAATCCATGGCCTCCTGCTCCGAGAGAAGACGATCATCGCCCTGAAATTCTACCGGGGGATGACTCAGCGCAAGATCGCCGAGCGCATCGGCTTCTCGCAGATGCATGTCTCCCGACTGGAGAGACGCGCGCTTTCGAGGCTAAGGGGTCTGATGTGGGACGACCAAACTCGGACCCGTGCCGATGTCTCTGAGCCAGCGTTTCGCGGGTCTAAGCTGCCTGCCGCTTCGTAACGCGGTCCGCAATGGAAGGTTCATGGCGCAGCCCTCCTGGAGGACCTGGATCGGTGGAGGTCTGCTCATATCCCTCCAGCGGTCGGGCGCCGATTTGAGGGCCACCCGCGATCTCCCGGCAAGGGGGCTGCATCCACAACGCCTCCCCTGGTGAGCCTGCCTCTAGGGCGAATCATCCTCTTCCGCTAGCAGCTTGTGGAGCGCGCGGAGCGTCTGGCTGTTTTCCTCCAGAGAGAAGCCGTCCACCATGTACTGTGTCTGCTGGCTCATGCCGTCCACCGCGCCGAGGTCCACGATGCGCTTGACCATCTCCCGCTCCGCCTCGACACTCGGTAGCAGGTCTCTTCCCTTCCGCCTGGATATCGCCGCCACGAGGCCGTATCCACCCCAGTTGGAGACGCTGCTGATAACCAGCTTCGTCGTCCTGGTCACGCAGGGCAGTCTGACCAGCGTGGGAACGCTGGGGATGACACTCGCCAGGTTGCCCATGCCCACTTCGTTCCCGCCGTCCCCGATGCCGACCGAGGCCGGGTGCCCGGTGAACAGGTAGTCAGTCTTCGCGGTGTAGGCCGAGATGTCCTTGCCCAGCATGTTGCGATAGAGTCCTTCATCCGTAAACCCGCAACGCTCGATGGCGATGAGAACGCTGGGGTCGACCTCCGCGAGAAGCTGTTCGGCGAACACCCTGCTCGCCCGCTCGTCGGCGATCGGGAACTCGACTGTCCTAGCGTCGCCGGCCGCGATGGCAGTCATTACCGGCGCCGTGTGCCGGTCCGTGACGTAGACGACCTCGTAGCCGATGGACCGGAGCGCATTTCCGATGACCGCCGCGCCGGGCGGGCCGTCGGTCTCCGTCGCGCCGGCCGCCAGGATATAGAACCCGGTAACGATCATGGCGGTTCCGGGATTCTCCAGAACTAGCGCCGCCGCCTGGTCGCAGAAGTCCGCGGGCAGGTGCGGCCTCAACTCGGCGACGCCTCGCTGGTCGCGGTCGAGGATGATATCTTCAATCGACATTTCGTGACCTCGCTGACATGGCCGGCACGGGGAGCTTTCCGGCCCTGTCGCTACAGCAAGCTGGCGGCCTAGATTACGGCCAGGTCTTCGTCTCGCAAGTCCGTGATGAACATGTGGCCCGGCGCGTGGGTTATCATCAGCGGCGGCTTGGAGCTCTTGGCAACGATCTGAGGGGTCACGCCACAGGCCCAGAAGACCGGCACGTCCTCTTCGCCTAGCTCCGCTGGATCACCCAGGTCCGGCGTCGTCACGTCCTCGATCCCTATGGCCGCCGGGTCCCCGATGTGAACAGGCGAGCCATGGACGGACGGGAACCTGGACGTGATCTGCACGGCTTTGACGAGCTTGTCCCGAGGGATGGACCTCATCGACACCACCATGGGGCCCGAAAACAGGCCGGCGGGCTCGGTTTGAATTGACGTAACGAACATGGCGGTGTTCTTGCCCTGCTCGAAGTGGGGCAGCCTTATACCTCCCTTAATCAGCGCGGACTCGAAGGTGAAGCTGCATCCCAGCAGGAAGGCCACCATGTCGTCACGCCAGACGTGGGAGATATTCGTGGGCTCCTCCACGAGCTCGCCGTGCTCGAACACGCGATAGCCGGGCAGGTCCATCCTCAGATCGGCGTCGGGCGCCATACGGCGGGGCTCCGTCGAGCCGGCCTCCACGACCTCGAGGAGCGGACAGGGTTTGGGGTTCCGCTGGCAAAACAGCAGGAAATCGAACGCCTGCTCCATGGGAAGGACAACGAGGTTGGCCTGGACGTGACCCGGCGCCATTCCGCTCGTGAGGCCGTGCAGGTCCCCGGTCCGCATGAGGGCCCTCAGCTCTTTCGGGACATCAGAAACGCCTGTAGTTGGCAACTCGCTCTCCTCGGTCGTCGGGCGGGTTCCGCCCATGTGTACCCGCGGCCATGCCTACAGTATTACGGCCATGACAGTCCGTCAATAGCCCTCGCACGTCCGGCCAGGGCCTTTCGAGGTCGGAATGATACGCCTCACCTTTCCGCCATGGACGGGTGAATGGGCAAACGCGACCGCGCCCTTCTTGAGTTCGCCACCTAACCAGCGGGCGGTTGGCGCGAAAGCGCCCAGGTGGCTCCCGGCTTGTCGAAACTCTCATCCGCACTCACTTCGCGTTTGCCGGGTCTATCGCCCATCGGCATTGACAGTCCGTCGCGCCGGCTATAGGCTGGGGCATGTGTCTGTACTCGCGGTCCGCCTCACCGCTTGGGCCCTGGCCCCGCTGAGGTTAGCGGCCACGCCGTCAAGCACGCAGCAACCACCCGAGGAGCAGCAATGAAAGCCGTATACATCAAGGAGCACGGCGGCCCAGAGGTCCTGACCTACGGGGACCTGCCCGAGCCCGTGGTGGGCGCCAACGACGTCAAGATCAGGGTCCGGGCCTGCGCCGTCAACCGGGTGGACGTCTACACGCGAATGGGCGTACGCGGTACCAGGCTCAGCCTGGCGGAGCCCCACGTCCTCGGCGGCGACGTCGCCGGCGACGTGGCCAGGATCGGCTCGGAGGTAACGCGGGTGAGGGTTGGCGACAGGGTCGTGGTAAACCCGAAACTGAGCTGCTCCCAGTGCCAGTACTGCGTGGCGGGCGAGGAGGAGCTGTGCACCGCGCCGGGGATGCTCGGCTCCACTGCGGCCGGCAGCTACGCCGAGTACGTAAAGGCACCCGCGGTCAATACGGTCAGGCTGCCCGACACCGTCTCCTACGTGGAGGCCGCATCGCTTCCCACCGTATTCGTGCCGAGCTGGAACATTCTGATACGGCGCGCCGCTCTCCGGCCCTGGGAGACCGTGCTCATTCTGTCCGCGTCCAGCGGCGTAGGCACCGCCGCCATCCAGGTCGCCAAGAACGTCGTGGGCGCGAGGGTGATCGCCACTACCAGCACCGACGAGAAGGCGCGACTGGCCAGGGAGCTAGGCGCGGACGAGGTCATCAACTACACCCGGGAAGACGTCGAGCGACGGGTGAAGGAGCTCACGGACAACCGGGGCGCGAACGTCGTGCTGGACCACGTCGGCGCCGATTTCTGGCCCGCGGCCTCCCGCGCCTTGGCCCCCGGCGGCCGGTATGGGATCTGCGGCGTCACCACAGGATACAAGGTGGACCTGCAGATGGGGCTGCTGTTTCTGCGCAACCAGACGGTATTCGGAGTGTTCATGGGCCGCAAGGAAGACCTGCGCCAGATCGTCGAGCTGGTGGCACGGGGGACCATCCGAGGCATCATCCACGAGACTTATCCGCTGGCGGACGCCGCACGGGCTCACGAGGTCATGGAGTCCCGCGGCTTCTTCGGCAAACTTGTGCTCACGGTCCCGTAGCCGGTCCGGAGACCGGCCGCTATCACGTCCGAAGCGGCAGCTCCTTGAGAAACATCGTGACCGCAAACGCCCCCGCCGCCGCGACCAGGCTGACCAGGAAGATGTCACCGATGGCCAGGGCCAGGCTCGAGCGCAGGGCGAGCAATAGCTGCTCCGCGAGCTCCACTCCCTGCGGCCCCGCCTGGCCCAGCGTCGCCTGGAGCGAGGTCAGCGCATCGGGATTGACCAGCGCCTGCGGGTTATTGGAGAGGCCCGCGAGCATCTCCGCGGGGAGCGCGTCCTTTACCGCCGGTGACAGCGACTCCGCGAGGCCCGAGGCGAAGCGACCGGCCATCAGAGAGCCCAGTATCGCCAGTCCCAATGCTCCGCCGATGGAGCGATAGAACTGGGTCGCGGCCGTCGCGGCCCCCAGCAGGCTGTGGGGAACCGCGTTCTGCACGGCGATGGTGAACGTGGGGAAGGTCGTCCCGGTCCCAAATCCGATGACGACCAGATTGACCACGGCCCTCCCGAAGGTCGTTTCCTCGGTCATCCGCGATAGCAGGAGCATGCCCACCATCACGATCGCCAGCCCGACCAAGCCCTGGGTCCGATAGTGCCCGCCCAATCGGGAGAGGGCCTGGCCGGATACTATGGCACCAAACATCATTCCAAGCATCATGGGCGTCAGGAAGCTGCCGCTGCTGGTCGCGGACGCGCCGAGAACCCCCTGGAAGAACAGCGGTATGAATATGATCGCACCGAACATGCCGAACCCAGTGGCGAACGCGGCCAGGAGGGAGATACTCACGATCCGATTGCGGTAGATGGACAGAGGCATTATCGGGTATGCCGCTCGAAGCTCCACCGCGATGAGCAGAGCCGTCGAGACCACCGCCACGACCAAGAGCCCGACGATCTGCGGCGAGGCCCAATCATACTGGACGTTTCCCCAGGAAAGGGCCAGCAGCAAAGTCGCGATGGCCAGCACGAGCAAGAACATCCCGGCGACGTCCAGTTTTTGTTTCGTACTTGACGGTCTCTGCGATGGGAAGAAGAATACGAACAGCACGACCACGGGGATGCCGATCGGCAGGTTGATGAAGAAGATCCAGTGCCACGATAGGGTGTCGGTGATGAAGCCGCCCAGCGTCGGCCCCACGACGGACGCGAGGCCGAACACCGCGGCGACGAAGCCTTGGTACTTGCCCCGGTCGGCCGGCGGGAACAGGTCTCCTATGGTCACGAACGCCAGGGCCATCATCGTTCCGCCGCCGATGCCCTGGAGGGCTCGGAATGCGATGAGCTGGTTCATGCTCTGGCTCGCGCCCGCCAGGACGGAACCCACAAGGAATACGATGATTCCCACTATGTAGAAGTTCTTGCGGCCGTAGAGGTCGGTCAGCCTGCCCACGATGGGCACGGCGGACGTCGAAGCCACGATGTATCCGGACGTGATCCAGGTGAAGCGGTCGAATCCTCCCAGGTCGGCGACGATGCGGGGGATGGCAGTGCCCACCACGGTCTGGTCCAGGGCGGCGACGAACAGGGCGAGCATCAGCCCGCCCAGGGTCAGCACGACCTGGCGCTGCGGCAGGGGCTGCCACTCGTCGGTTACGCCGACCGCCTCACCCCCGTGGGGAGGCGAGGCGGCCGCTTCCATCGCTTCGTCATTGGGCATTCTCAGTCCGGGTTTATCGTTCGCCACCACTCCCGCATCGTCGGACGGCGGAAGCGCTACGCACTCTCTCGATGGTACGTCCCCGAACCCGCAACGTCAACGGCGCGATCACTCACCGCCCTTGATCGCCGCCAGGACCTCCTCGGCGTGGCCCGCCGGGGTGACCAACGGCCAGGTCTTCTGGATGCCGCCGGTCTCGTCGATCAGGAAGGTCTTGCGGATCATGCCGATCACAGTCTTGCCGTTGACCTCTTTTTCGCCCCACGCCCCGTAGGCATTGGCCACGGTCTTGTCCTCGTCCGCAAGCAGAGGAAAGTTCAGCTCGAACTTTCGGATGAACCTGTCATGGGATTCCAGTCCGTCGGCACTGACCCCCAGCACGACGGCTCCAGCATCCGCGATGTCCGTGTTAATGTCTCGAAAACCGCAGGCCTCCGTCGTACATCCGGGCGTGTCGTCCTTTGGGTAGAAGTACAGAACGACCTTCTTGCCCAGCAGACCAGCCAGCGATATCTCCTGCCCGGTCGACGACGCAAGCGAGAACCCGGGCGCCCTGTCTCCAATCTCAAGTGCCATCTCTCGATCCCCCATTAAGAGTTGTGTCGCCGTAATGTTATACGAGAGAGGCGGGTTTTTGTAGGGTTTCCTGCTCCTCCGCCCCCTGGCCTTGGCCGGCATTCAACGCCCGCTACAGGAATCCCTTCGCGACGTGCACGGGCACGGCCATGGCGACGGCCGGGCCCGTTATCATCGTGTTGATGCCGATCAACCGTCCTCGCGAGTCCACCATCGGGCCGCCCGAGTGGCCGGGTCACAGGCGCAGGCTGGCTATGACCCACTCCCGCCCCGGCATCGGAGAGTCGGGCGCGCCGGGACCCACGCCGATGACGATGCCCGCCGCCGCCGCGCCCTCGACACCCCAGGGGTGGCCGAGGGATATCACAAGCTCCCCCGGCCGCAGCCGTCGGGAGTCGCCCAGCTCGATGGCCGGCAGCCCCACGGCGTCCACCTTCAGCGCCGCCAGATCGAGGGAGGGCTCGTGGGCCATCAAGCGCCCGGGCAGCTCCCTGCCGTCGGGCAAGACGACGCGGATGGACCGGCTTCCAACCACGTGGGCATTGGTCACGATCAGACCGTCCGGGTGCCAGATGCTGCCTGCGCCCGCCCCACGCTCGCCGTTGCGTATCTGAACGAGGCTACCGCGCACGCCTTCCGCGATGTCCGCCATGCCGGCGCCGATGCCCTCCAAAGTCATTTTCACTCTGTTCTCCCTTCGGGCGTTCGCCCACGGTCACGGACATCTCCTGAATGCTGCCCCCCCGGACGATCTTGACCGTCACCGCCTCGCCCACAGGGTGGCCTCCGAGGGCGGCCAGCAGATCGTCCAGATGTCGCATCGGCTCGCCGGCGAGCGCGACGATGGTGTCCCCGAGCACCAGGCCGGCTCCGTGGGCGGGGCTGTCCGGCTCGACCGACACCAGTAGCAGACCCGTCTCCTGGCCTTGCTGTTTCGACAGTTCCTCGGGCAGCCGCGCCACCTGGGCGCCCACGCCCAGATAGCCGCGCCGCACCCTCCCGTGCTTCAAGAGCGTGTCCACGGTGCGGCGTATCGTCGGCGCCGGGACGGAGACGCTAACGCCTCGCAAGAGCGCCGAACTGTTCAGGCCCAGCACCTTTCCCGACGAGTCCACCAGCGGTCCGCCGGAGAATCCGGGATACATCGTGAGGTCTGCCTGTAGATACCGGTCGATCTGGCCGCCGGCCTGCGTTCGCCATCCATCCCCAATGGCGCTGACGATACCCATCGTGGCCTGCACGCTGTTTCCGGGGCGGCCGAGGGCCAGCGCCAGATTGCCGACCCTCGCCGATTCGGGCTCGCTCCACTCCGCCTGGCTGAGTCCCGCCCCATCGACGCGCAGCACGGCCAGGTCCGTCGCCGGGTCGCGGCCGACCAGCGCCGCCGAGGCCGTCTCGCCGTCCGGCAGCCCGCCGGTAATCACGACTAGGGATTGCGCCCCCAGT
>CAZJDV010000079.1:0-12153 GCA_964544865.1 uncultured Dehalococcoidia bacterium
CAGTCACCCCGACCAGCCACGCATTAAATCCTGCTTTCTACAGATCGTGGACGCGAGCAGATGGGTGTGCCGCGGTTTGGGAACTACGGCGATTAGTCCGAGCGAAAGTAGGGCCTGCGTTTCTATCACATTCGTGTCATGCCGGTCACACTTTGCGCATCAGGAAAGGCGCGAGTTTTGAGGCTTTTCGACAAGAGTGTCCTCGACAGGATCGGCAGGTGGCGGCGCGAGTGGGAGCACGGCGAGCTAAAGCGGGCCCTGGCCAGGTCGCCGGAGAGCCGCCAGAAGTTCCGCACGCTATCCGGCATCGAGGTGGACGGCCTCTACACTCCGGGGGACGTGGACGAGCAGGACTTCGAGGACCGTCTCGGGTTCCCGGGCTCGTATCCGTTCACCCGCGGAGCGTACCCCACGATGTACCGCAGCAGGCCTTGGACGCGGCGCCAGATCGCTGGGTTCGGCACGGCCAGCTCCACCAACGAGCGGTTCCGATTCCTGCTGGATCACGGACAGACCGGCCTGAGCACCGACTTCGACCACCCCACCTTAACCGGGTACGACTCCGATGACGAGTTGGCCGATGGGGAGGTGGGACGGCTGGGAGTCGCCGTCGACACCATAGGCGACATGGACGAGCTCTTTCACGCGATCCCCCTGGACCGTGTCGGCATCTCCTTCACCATCAACCATCCCGCCATCACGATGCTTGGCATGTTCCTGGCGGTCGCGGAGTCCCGCGGCGTGTCGTGGGACACCCTCCGGGGAACGGTGCAGAACGACTCCCTCAAGGAGTTCTACGGGCAGAAGACCTTCGCCCTCCCGCCCAGGCCGTCGCTGAAGCTAACTACCGACATCGTGGAGTACTGCACCCGGAGCGTGCCCAACTGGTACACGGTCTCCATCTCCGGCTACCACACGCGGGAGGCCGGCGCCGACGCGGTCCAGGAGCTGGCTTTCACCCTGTCCCAGGGCATGGCCTACGCGGAGTCGGCGATGGAGAGGGGGCTGGACATAGACGAGTTCGCTCCCAGGCTCTCGTACTTCTTTGGGTGCCACAACGACCTGTTCGAAGAGGTCGCCAAGTTCCGCGCCGCCCGCCGGATGTGGGCCCGCATAGTGAAAGAGCGCTACAAGGCGAAAAACCCCGAGTCGATGCGGATGCGTTTCCACACCCAGACTCTGGGCTCGACCCTTGTTCGAGAGGGGCCCCAGAACAATATCACCCGCGGCGCCCTTCAGGCCCTGGCGGCGGTGCTGGGCGGCACGCAGTCCCTTCACATCAGTGGCTACGACGAGGCGTATGACATCCCCTCGGAGGACGCCATGAGGGTCTCTCTGGCCACGCAGTTGGTCATCGCCCACGAGACCAACGTGGCCAACACGGTCGACCCCCTGGCAGGCTCCTATTTCGTGGAGTCGCTGACCGATCGCGTCGAGGAGAAGGCCTGGGAGTACATTAACAGGATCGACGAGATGGGGGGCGGCAGCATGGTCGACGGGATGCTAAGCGCCATCGAAACGGGCTATATCGAGACTGAGATCGCCAACACGGCCTTCGAGTATCAGCGAGGGATCGAGAGCAAGGAGCGCGTCATCGTGGGGGTCAACGACTACCCGGCCGAGGCGGTCGAGCCGGCCGAGGTTTTCGAGTTCGATCTGGAGGAAGAGGAGCGTCAGTTCACCCGGCTGAGAGAGGTCAAAGCCGCCCGAAGCAGCGCCGCTGTGAAAAGGGCGCTATCCGATGTCAAGCGAATGGCGGAGGCCGGCGAGAACCTCTTCCCGTACGTGATGGGCGCTGTCAAGGCGTATGCTACGGAGGGAGAGGTGATGGGAGCGCTACGCGACGTCTACGGTGAACACGTCGACCCGGGGGTCTTCTAGTTCAACTGTTGAACCTGGGGAGTGCAGAAGGGATATCCCCTTTGCCGGGTGTGTGAGGCTGTCCCTGCCATGCATACCCTCACCTTTTCCCCTTAGAAAAGCCGTGGCAAAATGGGCGAGAGCAGTTTTTCACCGCAGCTCGCCAGGTGCGTAACCGATACCCGGCGAACCGGAGATTAGATGACGCAACGCGAGATTCCCATCAGGGTGATGGTCGCGAAGATCGGCCTGGATGGCCACGACCGCGGCATCAAGATCATCGCCCGAGCGCTGCGGGACGCCGGTATGGAGGTGCTTTACCTGGGCATGCGGCTCACCGGCGAGGCTATCGCCAGGGCGGCTCAGGACGAGGACGTGGACGTGGTGGGAATCAGCGTCCTCTCGGGCGCCCACATGCGTCTCATGCCCAGGCTGGTCGATGCACTCAGGACGCATGGCGTACTGGACGACGTGCTGCTGATCGTGGGCGGCACTATACCGGACAAGGACGTGGAGCCGCTCAAAGAGATGGGTGTGGACGGGATCTTCCCCATCGGCTCCATTACGGAGACCATGATCCAGTTCATTCGTGACCGGGTGCCTCAGCCTTAGGGCACCGGAAGAAGCGTCTCGCGGGCACGGCGCCCTATTGCGGCCTCGCGAGCGCCAGAGGCCAATAATATGGGAGCGATCCGCTGGCCGCCGACGTACGATAGGTCCTACGTGCCGGGCCCCGGCAGCGAGCACTGGGACCCCAAGGCGGAGACGATGCCTCCTCATGAGCGGGAGGCCCTGGTATTGGAAAAGCTGGGCCACCAGGTACGGTACGCCTACAAGAATTCGGCCTTCTACAGAGAGTTCTGGCGCGACGCCGGGGCCGACCCTGCCAATATCAGAAGCTTCGGCGAGTTCCGGCAGCTTCCCATCCTGACCAAAGACGATCTACGCCGCGAGCAGGGGGCGCACCCTCCCTTCGGCCGCCACCTCTGCGTTCCCGAGGAGCGCGTCATGCGCATCCACGGCACATCGGGCACAACGGGCGACCCGACCCTCTTTTGCATCAGCGACGACGACTGGGAGCGTATCGCGGAGGCCCACGCCCGCATCCTCTGGGCCGCGGGACTGCGCCCCGAAGACATGGTCATCGTGACATCGGTCTTTAGCGCCTACATCGGAAGCTGGGGAGCGCTGCTGGGCGCGGAGCGCCTGGGAGCGAAGTGCTTTCCCTTCGGCGCCGGAGCGCCGGAGCAGACCGAGCGCGCGGTGGACTGGATCGGTCTCGTGAAGCCCACGGCTCTGTACGGGACTCCCTCCTATGCCCTGTACCTGGCCGCGACGGCGCGGCGAATGGGGGTTGACCCCCGGAACGACTTCAACTTCAGGCTCATGTTCTTCTCAGGCGAGCCCGGAGCCAGCATCCCCTCCACACGCAGGGAGATCGAGGAGACATTCGGCTGCTATGTCGTCGATCAGGGGAGCATGGCCGAGATGACCCCCTGGATGACAAACTCGGGGTGCCGCCACCTGAAGCGCGGCATGCACCTCTGGGACGACATTGTGTACACAGAGATGCTCGACCCCGGGACCAAGACCCAAATATCGCCGGGTGACGAAGGGGTCCCGGTTTACACACACCTCGAGCGTACCTCCCAGCCGATGGTCCGCTACTGGTCGGGCGATATCGCCCGTTGGGACACCGCACCCTGCGCCTGCGGCAGGACCTACCCGACGCTGCCGGAGGGACTCTACGGGCGGGTGGACGACATGATCATCGTCAGGGGCCAGAACATCTTTCCTTCCAAGATCGAGGATGCCCTGCGAGCGATGCCGGAGTTCGGTGGCGAGTTCCGGCTCCTAGTCGAGCGGGAGCGAGGCCGGATGGACTCCCTGACCGTCCAGGCGGAGGTGGCGCCGGAGGTGTATCGGGGCAAACAGGAAGGCTCCGGGGCCTTCGCCCAGACAGAGCGAAAGTTCGCCAGGGAGCTGCGGCGGGCGGTGGGGGTCAGCCTCAGCGTGGAGCTAAAGCCCGAGGGCGAGTTTGAGCGGACGCAGTTCAAGGCGCGACGAATCATCGACAAGCGCAGCTATTGACGAGTGTGGCGGCCGGCGTCGTTTTTGATAGGCCGCTGCGCGCCCGGACAACGGCCCAAGCAGACGAAGAGCCAGGAGGACGAATATTGTCCAACATCATCGATATCGAAGACATCGGATGGAAAGACGAGGATTATGGGGAGTCTTACCTGGATGGCGAGACCCATCAGCACCTGGTAAAGGTGGCCGACTACGTCACGCTCAAGGGTTCGGAGGGCCATGCCGCGGCGGCGACAAGCGAGCTCCAGTATATCGGGGCCTACGAGTATGCCCCTGGAGGGTGGATTTCGGCGCACATCCACTCCAACGCCGAGCAGTGGTATTTCATATTGAGTGGACGGGGCATCATGAGGGTTGGCGGCGAGGAGAGAGAGGCGGGGCACGGGACCGTGGTCTTCGTGCCACGCAACACGGTCCACTCGTATGAAGTGGTCGGCGATGAGCCCCTCAGGATCCTCAACATTGCCACATGGTTTGCCGGCGAGCCGAGCGTAACTACGCTGGCGCCCAAAGCCGGCGAGTGAGGCCCGCGCGGACTAGGCGGGCTTTCCCCTCACTGCCCTTGATGCGAAGCTAGTCCGTCGCCAGTATGCCTATGTCCTCTCCGCCGCGAAAGGCGATCGCATTGTCGATCATTCGGATGATGTCGTACTGAGGATTGAACCCCAGCACGGTACGGGCCTTGGCCAGATCGAACTCGAAGAAGACCGGCGTCCCTTTGACCGACGCCTCGACGTAGGGTATACCCAGGCGTTTCGACAAATGGGGAACCGCCTCGGCCCAGGGCCCCAAGCTGCAACGTCTCGCCGTACGCCTCTCGCTTACCCAGGGCGCACACGCATCCGTGGACGACGTCCCGGACATCCCCCATGTGCTTCTTCCACGGCCTGCCGTTCTCGTCCCTCATCAGAACGAGTCGGTCCTCTCCATCCCAGAGCTCCGCTATCTCGGGCTTCGAGTTCATGTAGCCGCTCAGGTAGAACGAGCTGTTGTAGATGATCTTGTACAGCCTCGTCGTGCCCTTGCTCGCGGCTATCGTCACTCTGGCGTGGCTGCAGGTCGTCCTGATCGTCCGGCGTGGGCGCGGCAACGACGCCATATTCGTTGGTTCAGCCGCGTCTCTGGCTGTGGTGGGCGCGTTCGCGGTCAACATTCTGGCCGTCCCCGACCGCCTGGTCGAGACCTCCCCCGAAGCGTCCCTCAGGAGTGTATTTCCTGTCGCGACCGGTTGGTCATCTGAGCAACTTGGAAATGCGTTCGACTTCGCTCAGGATCTGCGTTCATCGTCCGTAATCGCGGTTCAGGACGGAGGGCTCGTGGCCGAGTGGGGCGTCACCGACAAGCGCATCAGCGCACATTCCGTTCGCAAGAGCATCGGCAACACCTTGTATGGCATCGCTGTCGAGTGGGGTCTGATTGACACACTGAAGACTCTGGAGGAGCTAGGGATAGACGACCAGAACCCGCCATTGACACCGGCTGAAAGACAGGCACGTCTGGTGGACCTGCTCATGTCGCGCTCGGGCATCTACCATGATTCTGTCAGAGACGACGGCGGAGGCCGGCCCGAGAGTGGCTCGCACGCCCCCGGCACAGTTTTCTATTACAACAACTGGAGTTTCAACGCGCTCGGTTCGATCTTTGAGCAGAAGATCGGGATGTCTCTAGGAGACGCATTCAAATGGTGGATAGCTGACCCGACTGGAATGCAAGACTTTCGGCCAAAGGACGTGAAGTATGAGAGCTCCAGCGAGTCCATCCACCCGGCCTACCGATTCTGGATGACGGCCCGAGACCTGGCGCGCCTAGGCGTGCTGTTCCAGCAACAGAGCCGGTGGAATGGCCGGCAGATCATCTCCCCAGAGTGGATTGACGAAAGTACGGCGACCTACTCAGACAAAGGAAACGGGTACGGGTATGGGTACATGCGGTGGGCGAAGATCTCGCTCCCGACCTGGTCTAGCGATGGAGCCTACTTTGCCTCAGGCGCGGGCGGCCAGGTAACCTTTGTCGATCCAGACCGAAAACTTGTAATCGTCCATCGCACCAATACGGGGAAGAACCTCACGAGGGCGATCTGGTGGGACTACGGACGCCGAGTGTCCGGCCCCGGGAGTTCATGGAACTAGCCAGCATGATACTCTCCGCCTCTCCCGAGGCGTCGTAGCTCAGCCGGAGCCGGGCATATACCGCCGCTACGCTACCACTATGCCTGCGGCCACGTAGTGGCCCGTCAGGAATATTCCTATCGCCGCTCGGTATAGGCGCGCTTGGCCTTCTCCAAGGACTGCACGCGGAGCTCTCCCAGCATGTCTCTGTTCTCGACCGCGGCGGTGTGGGAGGCCGCGAGGCTGTCCAGGGAGCCCTGGAAGCGTGGCATGACGTAGCGGGCCAGCAGCTCGTAGCTGTGGAGCACCTGCTCCCTGGTACCCCACTCGGCGGCCTGGATCAGCAGCCCGCCGAATCCGCCGCTGTCCTCGTCCATCCGCTCGATGGTGGCGATGAGGTCATCCGGAGTGCCGACGCACCACGCCCCGGCGTCCACCATCGCGTCGATCACTCTGTCCACCGGGCCGTCGAAGACGACGTCCTGGCCGAGGGTGTTCTCGAAGTAGGCGCGCCGGTAGTGTCCAGCCTTCTCGCGCGCCTGGTCGAAGGCCTCCTTGCGACTGTCAGCCAGGAACACGTGCGTCACCAGCCGCCACTCGCTTCGGTCCATCGTATTGCCGTGCTCGTCCGCCGTCTCCTCGGCGATCCTCCAGAAGTCACTCAGTCTCGTGGCGATTGAGCCTCTGAGGAGGACGCTGAGTGACAGGACCGCGGTGCCGTGTTTTCCAGCCAGGATCATTCCGGACGGCGTTCCTGCGGCGGCGACGGCGATGGGGAAGTGTGGCTGGCTATACGGCCTCAGATGCAGCCTGGCCTCTTTCAACGTGAACCAGTCCGACTCGTACGTGATGGGCTCCGTCTCCGTCAGCAGCCTCATGATGATGCCCAAGGCCTCGTCCATGCGGGGTCGCTGGGTGGAGAAGTCGATGCCCATCATATATGCGTCGGTGACCAGGGCTCCCGGACCCACGCCCATCATGACCCGGCCCCTCGTGAGGTGGTCCAAGAGGACCATGCGATTGGCGACCATCAGGGGATGGTGATAGGGGAGGCTTCATCACGCCGGTGCCGAGCTTGATCCTCTGCGTGCGCTCGGCGGCCGTCGCGATGAAGACCTCCGGAGAGGCGATGGTCTCCCAGCCCGCGCTGTGGTGCTCGCCGATCCATGCCTCGTCGTAGCCGGGGTAGTCCAGCCACTGCACGAGCTCCAGGTCCCGCTCGAGGGCCAGGGTCGGGTTCTCGCCCAGAGGGTGGAACGGAGCCAGGAAGATCCCGAATTTCATCCGTTGGGGCAGCGCCATGTCTTTTTCCTTTCCAGTATCCGGCGTCGGCTTGCGGGTATGCGGGATTCTAGCACAGTGCTCTAGCGCGGACAATCAGGCTTTCCGGGATGTCGCAATGGGATGAGAATGCTGCTCATCTAGGCCGTCTGGCTGCTTACGCCAGACCGGCGGAGATAGCAGGACGCTTACCTCACAGTGGATCGAAATAAGTCAGGTCGGCGCCGAAGTCGTCCATGGCCGCGACGGCATCGCCTCGCGTCTGGAATCGAATGGTCCGGGTGCGATGCTTCAGCTCGACGGTCCGGCCGGCCAGCGGGAATTCGAAGGTGAGCCAGCGGTTCACCGGCGGCTCGGCGATGAAGGCGTACCCGTTTGTGATCCGGATGGGTGCGGTCACACCCTCTATCTTCAGCGAATCTTGCTCGACCCACTCGGGGATTCGGACGTGGAGCGGGGCTGGGCGTGTGACTCTGATCCTCATTGCGGAGTGGGTGTAGGGCGACTCAACCGCGATTTCTTGCGCCTCGTGTTCGAATAGCATGTTGACCCAATGACCGGCCTCGTCGCGGCGGGTCGCGGCGCGGAGCGCCTCGCAGAGCGAGCCGACGGCGCCGCCTACGATGTCCATGTTGAACTTGATGCGCGGCGCGCCGATTGGCTCGTGTCCGTAGGGCGCGGGGAACCCGAACGCGCCACGCAGCCGGCCGGCGACGTCGCTCATGCCGTCCATGCCCTCGACGTTCGGCGCCTCCTCTATGAACGATACGTCTCGGAGCTGCGACGGCAGGATGTGGCTGCGCAGGATACGCTCCGCGTCGCCGTAACAGTCTGTGTAACCCCACCGGCCGAGAATCAACGCCGTCTCCAGGATGTCGCCGCTGTTGTTGACCTCCCCTCTGTCCGGGTCCGCGCCGGGACTTGCGCTCTCGATCACCCAGCCGAGCTGATCGCGAATCTTCCAGAGCCCGTTGTCGTAGAACGCTTTCACCCTCGACATCGACACCGAGTCCGACGTCAGGTCGGCGAGCTGCGCCAGGCCCGACATCACGCAGGTCGTCGAATGGGTGTGCGGCCCGAACGTCTCGCGGTCGTGGATGCCCTCATCTCCGAAACTCTCGGCCGTCGCCTTCTCCGCGAGAGTGATCGCCAACTCCAGCGCCGGGCCGTAGCCGGTCGCGCGGAAGTATTTGACCAGCGGGCCTATTGCGCGGCCGAGCCCCTGGAGGTAGTACTCGTTTGGGGCGATTTCGACGCTGTGTTCGCGCTTTAGCCGCTCGCCATCCCACTCGCGCTCGGGTTCCCAAAGGTCGGAGATGGCGGCAATGCTGGCCTCGGCAAGCTCGCGAGCCATCTCCGAGCCGCGGTACTTGACCAGGGCGTATAGGGCATGGAAACCTTCGCGAACGTTGTGTGCGAGGAAGTTGACGAGCGGTCCGCCCCTTTCCGTGCGGTTCAGTGGAAGGGCCACCGGCCCGCCGTACGACAGGAAAGCCGCACGCTCATGCTTCTCCACGGCGTCCTCGTCGATCGCAATGCTCGCCGCGTCCTCCGCGTTCAAGAGGGCATTGAGGTGGCGGCCGGGCACGTGCGCCTCGGACAGGTGGGGGCTGAAGTCCATTCTGGCTTCTGGGCGGACCACGACGTCGAAGAAGGGCACGTCGTTGTCGTCTGCATCGAACGCATTGCTCATCGCCCGGCACCCGAGCCGGATGGCATCGACAATGTCAGTGGTGTTGACATCGCTGAGCTTCATAAGGCCCCACCTCTGAGAGACCAGCCAGATTACCAGCTCGAGACGAACCGGCCTCGGTTGGGGACCGGCGGGTTTACCACGGTCCCGCCATTCAAATGTGACTCGTATATCCCAAACCCGATCTCCGTCCCGATCATCGTGGCCCTGAGATTGCTCACACCGGGCTTGCCCGTCTTGATGGCATCTGCGAGCTCGCGGATCTTGCGCTCCGTCCCGCTCCAGTGATCAATGGCCGGGACCGGCAAGGGATCGTAGAAGCGAGTTCCGGCGTCCCTCTTGCGCACGGCAAGGGACTCTCCGTCGTTCAGCAGACGAATCACGCCCTCCTCGCAGACCAGCTCGAACTCCAGCCCCAGACCCGTACCGGCGATGTGGAGCCTGGCGCCGTTGGAGAACTCGACCAGCGCCGAGCGTATCGGGGTGTCCCGAACGAACCGCATGTTGGTCGTGTCGCCCTCCGCGCTGTGCGTTTCTTCCAGTGTCCCGCGAATCGAGACCGGGTCCGGATCGCCGAGCAGATACAGCATGGTGTCCAGATAGTGCCCACCGACACTGTTGCCTGAAAAGCCGATGACGGCGACGAGAGCGCCAAGCGTCCCGCCCGCCGCCAGCTGCCGCGCCTGGCGATAGACGGCCCAGTTGCGGCGCATGGGGCCGAATTCCAGAAACACGCCGTTCCGCTCGAATGCGTCCTTGATGGCGTCCGCCTCTTCCAGACTGCAACAGAGCGGCTTCTCCGCGTACATGCCCTTCACACCGTGCTCCGCGCCGTATATCATCGGCTCGGCGTGCTGCTCCGGGCGGGTTCCTATGCTCAGAATATCGAGTTGCTCCGTGTCGATCATCTCCCGAAAATCGGTGTAGCCCCGGGGAACTCCCCAGCGTTCCTGGAACGACGCGAGCTTGTCTTCGGCGATGTCACATGCAGCCACCATCTCCACCTCCTCGACAACCTTGTAGGCCGCGGCGTGGCTGTGTGGCAGCCTGATACCTCCGCGATGGATACCTCCGCGATGGCGGCCCTGTACCTCGTCCTCAATAGTGCTTGTCATCCGGCCGCACCCGATAACCCCAACCCTGAGCTTGTCCATTCTTCTCTCCTTCCCCGCCGGCCTAGGGGCCGGCCAGCTAGACCGCGTCGCTTATTCCGCTATTGACTCTGACCGGCGTTCGATGGTCTCATTGTCCATAGCGGCGTCCCATGTGTCAATCAGCCCCATCAGACTAGCGGTCGTGGGCGGCAGCCTGGTTGGAAGAAGACGCGCGGACCGGCCGGGGCGGCGCTCGGTCGCTCTCAGTTGTGCTGGCAGCGCAGGAATTAATTCGACGTCAGGCTCCAGGCGTGCATGCTGAGTTGCAGTGCTAAAGGCCCCGCTCTACGCAGGAGGTGGACAATACCATGATCCTCGACGATTCCCAGATCGCAGAGTTCGATGAGCGGGGCTATCTGTTCTTTCCAGGCCTATTGGGCGGCGATGAAGCAGCGGTCCTACAAAGGGCGGTGCCGGATATCCTGAGCCGACGGGGACCGGAGGTGGTCCGTGAGAAAGACGATCCCCCGGCGGTGAGGCTGGCGTTTGGGGCGCATGTGTATTCGGCCCCATTCCAGTGTCTCTCGACGCTCCCACGGCTGTTGGAGCCCGTCCGCCAACTGTTGAGGGACGATGTGCATCTCCATCAGAGCCGCTTGAACCCCAAGCCGGGTTTCGGACAGGGCGGGGCGTGGGACTGGCATCAGGACTATCCGCCCTGGCATCTGATCGACGGCATGCCTGAACCGAGATGCGTGATGGCGTCGATCTTCATCGACGATTGCACGGCGGTCACGTCGCCCCTCCGGGTCATTCCTGGCTCCCAGCGGCATGGTCTTCTCGACTCCAAGCTCCATGAGGATGCGAAGGGGAGAGGGTATGCCCTGCATCACATCGACAACGCCGTTCTGGAACGGCTGAGCGAAGAGAGCGGGATCGAGCCGCTGATCGGACCAGCAGGGTCTGTCGCTTTCGTCGACTGCAATGTGGTGCACGGGTCGGCCAACAACGTCTCGCCGTGGCGGCGGGCGATCATGTACTTGAACTACAACGCCGCCGGCAACGCCTGCACCGGCGCAGAGCGTCCCTGGTATCAAAACAATCGTGACTTTACGCCGCTGCAGCCCTTCGATGACGGGTGTCTGAAGACTCTTGCGTAAGGAGGCGAATATATGTCGATGGCTGACTCGAGCCCGGCGACGATGAATGAAGACCCTGCCCCGCTCTACTTCGACTCTTACGCCATCGTCGGACCACGGGGAAGGAAGGATTTTCGCGAGCTGTGTCGCACCGAGGACCTTCTGGCCGAACCGAAGCCCGTAGCTTGCGGTGTTCAGCCAGTAGGTCGGACCCTCCGCCCAGTCTCCCTCCGGAGGAACATGATCGAAGACATCAGGCAGTCGGCCAGTGACCCTTCGAGCACGGCCCTGAGCTCCGGGACGTCGTCCCTGCACGCGAGTGCGCCCATGCCCGACTCGCCGCAGCACATCATCTTCCAGTTGAAGTGGTAGGAGGGCTCGGCCCAAAACTCGTCCTGCCTTGTCCAGGTCTCCAGAAACCTGGCCATAAGGTCTTGGCCCATCCGTTCCGAAATCGACTGCACGGCGGCTTTCTACCAGAACCCGGCGCACAAATCGAGCGTCATTCCGACGAGGGCGGCGCTGTTGGGTATCGCGTGATGGCATCGCATGTCCCGGCGCTCGGGAGGGGCCCACCGCCGGGTCGGAAAGCTGAAGTAGGACTCGATGGCCTCCAACGCCCGCATGGCGGATCGCTCCTCCTCCAGCACGAGGGCCGAGGTCGCCAGGGGCTTGAGCACCGCGCGAAAATGAGTATACATATAGGAGTCTTCGACGCCGGGGCGAAATAGGTCCTTGGAGGCGGCCCGCGCCCGTTCGGCCAAGTCATCCACCAGCCCCGGAATCGAGCGCGCCCGGTCCCTTACCCCGGCAATGTCACCGGGCTCCAACAGGAGTGGCGGCTGGGCTTGATCCATAGCGACCGTAGCGGTCTTCAGCTTGCCGAT
>CAZJDV010000080.1:0-11920 GCA_964544865.1 uncultured Dehalococcoidia bacterium
CGGTGTTTGCGGAATCCAGGTTGCCGGTCGGCTCATCCGCCAGCAGCAGCTCCGGCTCGTTGACCAGGCCTCGCGCGATGGCCACGCGCTGTTGCTGGCCGCCGGAAAGCTCCATTGGGCGATGATCGGCCCAGTCGGCGACGTCGACCCAGTCCAAAGCCTCCCTTGCGGCGGACCGGACCTGCGACCGCGAGCGGCCGGCATATTCGGCGGCGAGGGCCACGTTCTCGATGGCCGTCAACGTCGGCACCAGGTTGAACGTCTGGAAAACGAACCCCATGGTTTCGGCCCTCATCCTCGTGCGCTCCCGGTCCGGCATGCTCGTTACGTCTCTGTCACCAATTGTCAACTGTGGCGCCCCACCGCCGTTTTTCTGGTCCGGAGGTTGCAGCAGACCCAGGATGTGCATCAAGGTGCTTTTTCCGCACCCGGAAGGTCCGGTAATGGCGACCATCTCTCCCACTTCGATCGAGATGTCTACTCCCCGCAGCGCGTACACGCTGTTGTTGCGGCTCAGCCGGTAGGTCTTGTTTAGATTGTGTCCCTCGATGAGGGCCATGACTTGGGCCTCCTATTCGTATCGAAGAGCGTCAACCGGATCGAGGCGGGCCGCGTTCCATGCCGGTGCGAGACCGGCCAACGTGCCCAAAACCGTCGAAAACACCGGAGCGAAGATCGCCGTACTGGCCGTCATTTGAAACAGTATCGTACCTGAAGACCGCCCAGCCTCGTTGGCGATCAGCACTACTGCCACGCCCAGGATCAGGCCGAGGATTCCCCCAAGCAGGCCAATTAGTGCGGCCTCCGACACGATTTCACGCATGATCCTGGCCTTCGATGCCCCGATCGCACGCTTGATACCAATCTCGCGGGTCCGCTCGGCGACACTCATTGCCATCGTGTTGATAACCGATAGGCCACCAACTATCAGGCTAATGAGCGCCACCCCTAGAATAATGGCGCTGAAGATGGCGACCGCCGAGCCGATCTGTTCATCGAAATCCTCGCCCGTGAGAGCACGGACCTGCTGGACTTGCTGCTCTATCGTTGCGGCAAGCGCTTCGGCGTCTGCGCCCGCATCCGGGTATACCACGATCTGCGAGGCAAGCTGGTCGGCTCCAAGCTCCTGCCTGACCACCCGGGGCGCGTTGGCCGCCAGCAGTTGCTGGGCCGCCGCGAGCGGCAGTATGGCCGTGGTGTCGGGCGCCGTCAGGGTGGGCTCTAGCACCCCGACGACGTTGAACATCTGGCCTCGGATCTCGAAGCTGTCACCGGGTCGTTTTTCGAACTTGCGGGCCAGGTCGGATCCCAGGACCACGACCTCGCTGCCCTCGTCCTCGCGGGTGAGCAAACGCCCCAGTGCGGCGCCGAGCTTGAATTGCTCCCGCCCCTCGTCGGCGCCGGCCACCGCTCCGACCATGAAGTCCGGCAGTCCGAAACCCGCGCCCGACGCATCTGCATCGAGGAGCATCTGGACTTCCGGCACGGTGACCGCGACGCCTGGAATCGACTGGATCTCGTCGGCGGTGCTCAAAGGCATTGGAGTGAATCCGAACCCAAAGGCCGGGTTCGTCGCATCACTCACGATGATTTTGTTCTCGTAGTAGATGCTGCCGCCTTCCACCAGGGCGCCGATCTTGTTTGCCATGGAGCTCATGACAACCAGAGCCCAGATCCCGACCGTAATTCCCACGATGGTCAGGGTCGTACGAAGCTTGCGGCGGGTCAGGTTACGCAACGTCCTCAAGGCTCTACTCCGAACAGTGGACTTTGTCGTGGAAGTTCCGCGCATCCATGCAGAACACCCACGCTATGTGTCAAATATGTTTCGCGAGATTATCATTCGCTGGACCTCGGAGGTGCCCTCGTAGATCTCGGTCACCTTGGCGTCGCGGTACAGCCGCTCCACCAGCGTAGGAGCGAAGTATCCGACGCCGCCGTGGATCTGCACCGCCCGGTCCGCCGACTCGACCGCCACGCGCGATGCTAACAGCTTGGCCATCGACGCCTCTTTGACGAATGGCAGCCCCCTGTCCTTGAGGGTCGCCGCCTCGAACACCAGTAGCCTGGCGGCCTCGATGTCGGTCGCCATGTCGACGATGGCCCACTGGATTCCCTGGAACTCGGCCAGACGCTTACCGAAGGCCTCGCGCTGTTTCGCGTACAGGACCGACGCATCATACGCCGCCTGGGCCAGTCCCACACACTGCGCCGCGATGGCGATCCGGCTCGAGTTCAGCACCTCCATCGTCGCCTTGAACCCCTCGCCGTCGGCGCCCAGGCGGTTCTCTTCCGGCACCGCGCAGTCCTCGAAGACCAGCTCCGCGGTGGAGGACGCCCGCATCCCCATCTTGCCGTGTTGCGGGTTGATTGTGAACCCGGGTGTGCCCCTCTCAACGACCACCACGTCGATGCCCCGGGTGCGGATGCCACTGTCGTGCGTGACCAGCACAGCGAAGGTCTCCGCCTCCGCGGCGTTCGTGGTGAACAGCTTGCTGCCATTGAGCAGATAGTGGCCGTTCGACCTGATTGCGGTGGTCCGAATGGCGGCTGCGTCGCTGCCAGCGTGGGGCTCCGTCAGGGCGAAGGCGCCGATCTTCTCCGCCGTCGCCAGCGCAGGGACCCACCGCCGTTTCTGCTCCTCGGAGCCGAACGTCGCGATTAACTGTGTGCACAGCGCCAGGTGAGCGATGTATATCACGCACGTGGCCCCACAGCCACGTGCTATCTCCTCCACCGCGACCGCCATCAGGCGCGCCGTACCGCCGCTCCCGCCGTACTCCTCGTCCAGGGTGAGCCCGCACAACCCCAGCCCGGCCAGACCCCGCACGTTGTCCCATGGGAAATCGCCGCTCTCGTCGTAAGCCGCGGCCCGCGGCGCCAGCACCCGGTCAGCGAAGTCGCGGACCGTCGACTTCAGCAGCATCTCGTCTTCGGATAGCAGCAAGTCGCTCATTACCGTAGCCTTGTGGTCCCCGTGCCCAGACTAACTTTAAGCATAACGGCCCTCAGCCCTCAGGACAAGACGAGGGCCGCCCAGGCACGGCTGGGGTAGAATAGCCCCATGGTCAATCTCTCCCGCTGGGCGCTCAAGCTAGGCGTCGCCGCCGTGATGTGCATCGCCTGCGCCCAGCTCCAGCCGCCGCCGACCCCGACGCCGGACCCGGAGGTGCCGGTCGACGCCACGACTCTGGCCCGCAAGGTCATGTTCGGGTATCGGGGCTGGTTCGGCTGCCCGGGCGAAGGATCCCAACGGGACGGCTGGCAGCGCTGGTTTCTCGGCGGCGCGCCGGTGGCCGCCGCGGTGGCCGTCGACCTCTGGCCCGACACCTCCGAACTACGGGACGCGGAGAGGTGCGTCACGGAGCTGGCCCTCCCCGACGGCAGCGGCGCCACGGTTTTCTCCAGCTTCAACCCAGACACGGTGGACCGGCACTTCGAGTGGATGAAGGAGTACGGTCTGGACGGGGTCTTCCTCGAGAGACCCCTGACGGCGCTGGACAGCCCGGCGCTGTCTGAGTTTCGCAACCAGGTTGCCCGGAACGTCCGTGACGCCGCCGAGAACCACGGCCGGGTCTTCGCGATCATGTACGACATCATCGGCGGCGGCAGCGACGCCGCCGATGCGATTCGGCGCGACTGGACGTACCTGGTGGACATCCTCCGGCTGACCGAGAGCCCTCGCTACCTGCAACACGACGGAAAACCGGTCCTGGGCATCCGGGGCCTGGGGTACACCGCAACCCAGGCCACGCCCAAGGAGGCGATGGCACTGGCCGATTACCTTCGCGAGGGGGCCGAGCCGAGGTACAAGACAGCGCTCGTCGGGGGGGTCCCGGTCCAATGGCGTACGCTGACCGGCGAGTCCCGGACGGACCGGGCCTGGACCGATGTGTACCGCTCCTTCGACGTCATCAGCCCGTGGACGGTCGGCAGCTACGGCGACGAGACCGGCGACGACATCTTCAAGCGGCAATTGCTCATACCGGACGTCGAGGAAGCCGCGGCGGCGGGCGCCGGGTACATGGCCGTCGTCTGGCCGGGACTCTCACGGCGCAACGCCACCGCCGCCACGCCGCTTAACTCGGTCCCGCGCAACGGCGGCCACTTCTACTGGCGGCAGGTCCACAACGCCATCTCTGCGGCAGCGGCCATGCTGTACGTCGCCTCGTTCGACGGGCTCGGCGATGGGACCGCCATGTTCAAGCTGGCGCAGGCCGCCGACAAGACGCCTGCCGAGGGGCTCTTCGTGACGTTGAACGCGGACGGCTTCGCGCTCCCAGGTGACTGGTACCTGCGTTTGGGGGGCGAGACGGGCAAGGCGCTGAGAGGGGAGATTCCGCTGTCACCCGATCTGCCCATGACGCCGGTGCGGCCGGCGAGAGACACGGGCAGCAGCCTTCGCATCGAGTACAAGTCCACGTCGGACTGGACGACCCTGGACATCGAGGGCTCGAACGCCATCGTCGCGATGGAGATCGTAGAGACCCAGGGCGAGCCGACCAGGCTCGAGGCCGATCACGGCCACCTGGCGCTGGGCCAGTCGCTCTACGGGGCCCAGTCAGGACGGACCGTCGGCATCACCGTGAAGTACACATTGGACCCCGGGGCCCTCGAAGACGCGACCACATTCCTGCTGCAAAAAGGGCCGCTGGGCAGGATCGTGCTGCGGGTAATCAAGTTCACCTATACGGGTGCGCGCGTGCTCCGTGAGATGAACCTTACGGTCACCCAGGGCGAGGGCGTCGACACACCTCTCCCCATATTCCTCGACCGCCTCCTGGACTGAGTTTCTCTTTGAGGCCCTGGCGCCCTTGGAATGCGGTCGCACTGCGTTACACCCCGTGCCAGGAGAGAAAAAGAAGAATCTGCAGCTCGGGGATACCACGGGCCCCCACCGGAGGAGGCCTGCCCTCTCCGGACTCCCCCGACTAATTAGACGCGCCCAGCCAGACTTCCTAAACCCAACACCCAGCGCCTAGCACCTATCCCGCAGCTCCTACCCCGCAAGCTCCTGCTGCTCGCCGAAGACGCCGCGGAGCACGTCGGCGATCTCGCCGACGGTGGCGTATGCCTCGACGCACTCCAGGATGACCGGCACGGTGTTGGCGCTGCCTTTGGCCACGTCCCGCAGCCGGCCGAGGGCCGCCAGGGCGGGGGCCTCGTCCCTCTCCCGCCGGACCCTCTTGACCCGCTCCACCTGCCTGCGGGTTTGATCGGGGTCAATGGTCTGGAGCTTCCCGATGGGAGGTTCCTCGGCCTGGTACCGGTTGACCCCAACGATGACCCGTGTGTTGTCCTCGACCTCGCTTTGCAGCTTGAAGGCGCTCTCGTGGATCTCACGCATTTGGTAGCCGTGCTTCAGTGCGGCCACCGCGCCTCCCATACGGTCGATCTCCTCGATGTATCGCAGGGCCGCCGCCTCCAGCCTGTCCGTGAGGCTCTCGACG
The DNA here is from genome assembly GCA_964544865.1 of uncultured Dehalococcoidia bacterium. Classification (GTDB taxonomy): domain Bacteria; phylum Chloroflexota; class Dehalococcoidia; order Lucifugimonadales; family CAJWER01; genus CAZJDV01. The sequence goes on from CAZJDV010000080.1 coordinate 5,451, forward strand.
TAGTATGAGCCCCCCAGCGGGTCGGCTGTCTCCGTCACGCCGCTCTCGTGGGCTAGGATCTGCTGAGTTCGCAAAGAGAGCTGCACCGACTCCTCGGTGGGCAAGGCCAGCGCCTCGTCGCGCGAGTTCGTGTGTAGCGATTGCGTGCCGCCCAGTATCGCCGACAGCGCCTGCACGGTCGTGCGGACGACGTTGTTGTCCGGCTGCTGCGCGGTGAGGGTCACGCCGGCGGTCTGCGCGTGAAATCGCAGCATCCAGGAGCGGGGGTTCTTCGCGCCGAAGCGCTCGCGCATGATCCTCGCCCACATGCGGCGGGCCGCCCGGAACTTGGCCACCTCCTCAAAGAGGCTGCTCTGCGCCGCAAAGAAAAACGAGAGCCTGGCGGCGAAGGCGTCGACGTCCAGCCCGGAGTCCAGCGCCGCCCGAACGTACGCGATGCCGTTGGCGAAGGTGAACGCCAGCTCCTGGACCGCCGTGGCGCCGGCCTCGCGCATGTGGTAGCCGCTGATACTGATGGTGTTCCACCGGGGCGTGTTCTCGCGACAATACTGGAACACGTCGGTGACCAGCCGCATCGACGGCTCCGGCGGGTATATATACGTGCCCCGCGCGATGTACTCCTTGAGGATGTCGTTCTGTATCGTGCCGTCGAGCGCGGCCGGGTCGGCGCCCTGCTTCTTCGCCACGGCGATGTACATGGCCAGCAGGATCGACGCCGTGGAGTTGATGGTCATCGAGGTACTGACCTGCTCCAGCGGGATGCCGTCGAACAGCGTCTCCATGTCCACCAGGCTGCTGATGGGCACGCCCGCGCGGCCCACCTCGCCAAGCGACAGCAGGTGATCGGAGTCGTAGCCGGTCTGCGTAGGCAGGTCGAATGCGACGCTCAGGCCCGTCTGCCCTGCGTCCAGCAGGTAGCGATAGCGGCGGTTGGACTCCTCGGGAGACGCGAAGCCGGCGTACTGGCGCATCGTCCAGAGCCGCCCCCGGTACATGTTGGGCTGGATACCCCGGGTGTACGGGTACTCCCCTGGATAACCCAGCTTCCCGCCAGGGTCGTGACCGTCCAGGTCCTCCCGGGTGTACACCGCGTCGACACCGAGGCCCGAGTCGGACTCGAACGACTCACGCCGCTCCCCGAACCGCTCCTTGAGCGGACCCAGCGTGTTCTTTTCCCATTCATCTCTGTTACTGCTGGGCACGGTCATTCTCTCTCCCATCAACCGTCAGGGGCCGGGGCCCTGCTAGGCAGCGTAAGCGAGTTCAATCCTTTTCCCGACTAGAGACCGCATGGGCTCGACAAGCAGTTCTGCAGAGATCGCTGCCCCTAACCTCTTAGCGATCTCCCTGAAAGTCCGGGAATCGTCCTCTGTCCAACTGTCCGGGCGTCTGCTCACCCCTGGTTCTCCTTCCATTATCCCGGTCTCCGCTTCCGCCTACACACTCATTATCTCGACGTCCACCCCCAGTTTCTTGCCGAGGGCCGTCAGGTAGCGGTCGATCGAGACCGTGTGGCCAACTATGTAGCGCGACATGAACCGGAAGAACGGGTTCGCTATCTCGCCCGTCTCCGTGATGGTCAGCGACGTGACCTCGCCGAACTCGCCTATGTCCATCGCCCAGCTGCCGCTGAACGACTCGGTGTCGGCGGCTATGGCCCTCACCAATCGCCGGTGCGGCGTCGCCTCCACCGTCTCCAGTATGACGGTCTGGCCGCGGGTGTCGGTTTCTCTCCATACCTCGTGCCCGCCCCGGTACGGCAAACGCGCCACCGATCGCAGGTCCGGGCGCCACGCTACCTGCGCCGGGAAGTCCGTGACGATCTGCCAGATCGCCGCAGGGGACCTATTGAAGTAGGCCATGCGGGTGACGACGTGGGTCTTTGGCAGCCTGTTCCCCGACACCAGCACAAGCAGCGTCGTACCGGCCAATACGAATACCAGCAACACTAACCAGAACACGTCACAGCTCCCGTGGGCCCGCCCCAAAGAGCACAGACGTCGAGGGAGACCTATCGGGCATTCCCTGTCCAACGGGTACTCCGAGCTCATCCTTCATTCGATGCCCCATATCCTCGACACTTTCCTGGGGAACAGCGCCTTCAGCAGCTCTCGAGCCCGGGTAGAGCTCACCAGCAGGTCTGGGTGGGCGTGTTCCAGGTCGTCCAGGCTCCGGAAGCCGAATAGCAGCTTCAGGAACGTCAGCGCGGGGAAAAGCGCGTCGCGTTCCCTCGCGCCTAGCCGGCTGTCGAGCTGCGTCGGGGTCCACCTGGCCAACTCGGCCAGGCTTCCGTCTTCGAACGCCATTCGCATGCCGTGGCCGATGAAGTTGAACTTCAGCTCGCCAGTGTAGCCAGCGCCCAGCGAGTCCGATAGCCGGCGCTCCAGCACCGGCGTAATATGCCGTACGAATCCGGCCACGTCCGGAACGCGGACCCACCAGGCATACGGGCGGCTCCGCAGCGGAAGCAGGTCCGCGCCGGCCTCGTACGCAGGATGCTCCGCCCCCAGCGAGAGCGAGTAGCCGGTGAACGCCTGCCGGCCGTCCCTGGCTGCATACTCGACTCCCGCCCTCTCCAGGTACCGTATCGCGCCGGGGGTGACGTCGATCCAGGGCACGCCCGGCGACAGCTCGAAGACGCTCGCCGACAACTCGCCGCCACCGAGGCGAGGGGTGTGGACCAGCAGTCCCACGGGCGCCCCCGCCGCCGTCTCGATCACACGAATGGCGAACCGGTGCGGCGATCCCTTGCTTCGTGACAGCAGCTCGTGGCGCCACATCGCCTCGTCTCTAACGCAGGATACCAGAAAACGCCGGTTCCCCCGCTCGTACACGTCTGACAGAAACGAGATGTCGCCGACGGTGGCCTTTCTGAAGCTGTACCGCTCGGTCTCTCCGTCTTTCAGCCGTGGCACGTTGGCCTTGTACCCGGCCCGGCCCCCAAGGTGGTCCATCGCAAGCTCGTAGCCGAACTGGCCGTAGTACCAGGGGATGCCGGTGATTCCCACTACCTTCTCGCCTCGCTGCGCGCTCCACTCGTGCACGACGTCCATCTGCGCGCGGACGAGACCGCGCCGCCTGTAGTCTGGGTCCGTGCCGACCAGCTCGATGCGTCCGGCCGCAAACTCCACTCCATCGTAGGACCACGTCTGGGAGATCAGGTTCAGCGTGGATACAATGGCGCCGGTGCGCGTATCCTCCACGATCGTAAAATCGGACGCATCGAAGTTGGGAAGCTCGCCGTTCATCATGTCCAGCGTCCAGTGGTAGACCTCGTCGTCGCGGTTCTCCGTGACGCTGTTCACCACGGCGTTGAACTCGGCCAGGGCCTCGGCGTCCTCCACGCGTCCTCGCCTCAGCACCAGCCCGTCGCCCAGGTCCCTCAAGACTGCGCCCTGCTCTGTTGCACTCGTGCTCATCCGCGCTATCTCCCTCGGCCCGTGATGCCCCAATTATACCAGCTGCGCGCCCAACGCCTCAGTGACGCCATCGCGTTTCCGTGCGTCTGCACGCAACCATCCGCGTGAACCCCAGGGTCATGCCGGCATCCAGGCGCATGTACTCGGCCTCATCACTATGCTCGCTTCGCCACTCCGCCACAATCTCGTCCGATGTGATCCTATGCTTCCAACCGTCGGGAGTCATGTCGGCCAGCTCTACCGTGACCACGCCGCTTCTCTCCAAGTTGTCGCTCGCCTCGATCCACAGGTCGGCCGCCCACACATGCACGCCAAACTCTTTCGCCAGAAGTATGGAGCTGGCAGCCTTGCCGCAGCCCATATCGAGTACCCGTATCCCTGGCTCCAGGTCCATGACCTGGGTCAGCGACTCCGTTAGCCACAGGACATTGGGACTCATCAAGTTCGCGATTACCCACTCGGGGTCGTATCTCGCCGAACGAGGGAACTGGCGGATTCTCAGGGCCTCCGCCAATTCTTCTTTCGTGCGTTTCACGGCGTGCCTCCTTGACTGATCATAGGATAATCGAGTCACCCATGTCACCCGAACGGCGTCCAAATGTCTAGCTTCGCAACCTGGCGTTTGTTACCCTGCGATCTCTGTGTCCTGAGTGGCAGGTCTTCAGAGGCTTCCTTGACACAAGACGGGGCCGTCCATAAAATGAACACTAGTTCTACAAGGACGCCGCCACGGCGCCCCATGGGGCGATTGTACAGGAGCCGGGGGTGTGCGTGGAGCAGGCCAGGCAAGCAGTGACCCAGCGCATCGTGTCCGGCACACAGCAGGAGGACGAGTACTCCCTCGACAGGAGCCTGCGGCCCCAGCGGCTGGCCGACTACATCGGCCAGAACAGGCTCAAGACGAACCTGGAGATATCCATCGCAGCGGCGCGGCAGCGCAACGAGCCTCTGGACCACGTCCTGCTGCATGGGCCTCCGGGGCTGGGCAAGACCACGCTGGCAATCATCATCGCCAACGAGATGGACGCGCCCATCAAGACGACCTCCGGCCCGGCCATCGAGCGGGCCGGTGACATGGTCTCAATACTGACCCGACTCCAGCACGGCGAGGTGCTCTTCATCGACGAGTCCCACCGCCTGAGCCGGGTGGTCGAGGAGGTCCTGTACGGCGCGATGGAGGACTTCGTCGTCTCGTGGGTCATCGACAAGGGGCTCAAGGCGCGGAGCATGAACCTGCCCATAAAGCCCTTCACGTTGATAGGCGCCACGACGCGCTTCGGCATGGTCAGTTCTCCTCTGCGCGACCGCTACGGCTCCGTCTATCGCCTGGACTTCTACGACCATGAGGCCATGAACACCATCGTCGGGCGCTCCGCCCGGATCCTCGAGATCGAGGCCGACGTCGACGGCATCAGGGAGATCGCCATACGCTCAAGGGGTACGCCCAGGGTGGCCAACCGTTTGCTGAGGCGCGTTCGCGACTACGCCCAGGTGAAGGCCGACAACGTCGTCACCGGCGACATCGCCCGAGCGGCCCTCGCCAAACTGGAGGTCGACGGCCTGGGCCTGGACGACTCGGACCACATGGTGCTGCGGTCCATCATCGAGAAGTTCGAGGGGGGGCCCGTCGGCATCGACACGCTGGCCGCCGCCATCAGCGAGGAGGCCGACACCATCATGGACGTCTACGAGCCGTTCCTGCTCCAGATGGGCTTCCTGGACCGCACCCGCCGCGGCCGCGTCGCCACCCGCCGCGCCTACGAGCACCTCGGCTTCACCTACCCCGAGGACCGCCAACGCCAGGGCAGTATGTTTTAGGCAGGATAAGGTGTGTGAGGGACACCCTCACGCTCCCGTCAAAGGGGCAATGCCCCTCTGTGCCAACCCTTTGTTTCTTATTAACGATCCAGCGGCGTCATGCCCTGAAGCTGCCTCTGGTAGGCTTTCCTGCTGCCGAGTGCTTCCGAGACCTTGATTGTCCCGTCCCCTCGGATGTGTAGCCGCTTCACGTCGCGCTCGACCAGCGCCGGGCGGATCAACATCCGGCGATGGCACTTGCTCGGGTCTTCCTCCGCGCACATCAGCACCACGGTCGATTTCACGGCCAGGTCCAGCAGCCTGTCGACACCCACTCGAAACGGCTCTCGCGACCACATTTTCCTGTAGTCCGGTTTGCCGCTTTCGTCGTAGTAGGAGCGGTCTGGCGACTTCCCTCCCAGCGAGTCGCCCATGAACTCGTAGGCAATGCCTTCCTGCGACAACAGACGCGGCAGGGGGCGCGAGTTGGCAAAATCAGCGAACTTGCTCACCGGATTGCTCCGGGTATCCACCAGGGTCTCGACGCCGTGCAGCCTCAGCAGGGCCGAGAAATCGGCCTAGGTGTGGTTGCTGTGCCCTATGGAGAAGACCGCGTCCGCCATGTGGGTCCCATCTTACATCACGAGCGCTCGCCGTGGGACCCGCGCCCTTCATCCCCGGCCTATTCATGGCGAAAGCGCTCTCGCCGCGCAGCATATATAATCGCGGGGCGGTTCAAGGACCGCATCTGCGAATACGACAGGAGCGGCAATGGCAATGGACATCCCCAAGAGCGTGACAGGCAAGCCTGCGATTGAGGTGGCCCGGGTGGCCGCGATCAGGGCCGGCGAGATCCTGATGGACCGGTTCCACTCGGTGAAGAAGGTGTCTTATAAGGGCCGGGGTAACATCGTCACGGACGTAGACACGGCGGTGGAGGAAGAGATGTTCGCCATCCTGGGCAGGGAGTACCCGGACATGGCGCTGCTGGGCGAGGAGTCCGTCGCCGGGCGGGGTGACTCAGGCCATGTCTGGATCGTGGACCCCCTGGACGGCACCCGCAACTACGCCTCGGGGATCCCGTTCTTCTCGACGGTCGTGGGGCTGGCCCTCGACGGTGAGGTCCTGGTCGGCATCAATTTCGACCCCGCGCGCAACGACATGTTCGAGGCCGAGAGAGGCCGGGGCGCCTTTCTGAACGGCGAGCGCATAAGGGTGTCCGGCAAGACGGCCATCGACGACAGTATCCTGGGC
>CAZJDV010000081.1:0-10986 GCA_964544865.1 uncultured Dehalococcoidia bacterium
GTATCGTCACCCTGTCGCCCCGCGCGACGTGTTTCGCCATCGTGCCTCCCGCGTACATGATCGCGTCTTTCGGATGGCCGCCCAGGTTCAAAATGCTCAGGGATTCTGTCATGATCTCACAAATCTCCCGTGGATTCCGCGGCGCTGACGCCGACAATTATACCTGCGGCACATCCAGAAACACAGCGGCGCGCTACTGATCCCCCGGTAATCCCACCCATCCTGGCCAGATTCCGCCTATGCGCCGCGAGTTACGCAGGGCGTTATCCCTATTCCTGGACATGTCAAGTCTGGTAGGATTCTTACGATCCGGCACAGCTGAGAAGCGGCGTACTGAACTGAGCGGAGCCAGCGGGGAAACCAGGCATGACCTACACGCAAGACCCATACTCGCGATTCGAGGAAGCATACCGGTCCGCCTTGAGACAGATGAGACGGAAGAAACCGAAGGACGAGAAGATCTTCGCCCTCGCATCCACCGAGGAGGCTTGCGAGAATTCCGGCGCCGTCGAGTTTACCCCTGATTGGTTGGAGCCGTTTGTGTCCCTCGCGGGCAGCGGCGCCCTACACGACGCCGGCCTGCACCTGAACGGCACCGGTATCGCGGAGCAGCGATTTCTCGCGGCGCTGGCCCCCGCCATAGCCCACGCGGCGCGCCTGGGATACGTGGAGGGCTACTTCGCCGGCAAAGACGACGACTGAGTCGGGTTCACGGACCGTGGGAGATTCCTGCCGCGCGGCGCGGGGTCTGCTTCGAGCGGTTTCTTGCTATAATGCCGCTGCGCAAAGTCCGGCGTAGCGGAGGAGATGACATCCCATGATCTCGATATTCGTTAGCATCAGGGTAAAACCCGGATTCAGAGACAGATTCGTCAAGGCGACCCTCGGCGACGCGCGAGGCTCGGTCGGCGACGAGCCGGGCTGCTACCGGTTCGATGTCCTGAAGGACGCAACGGACCCCGATCTCGTCCACCTCTACGAGGTCTATGAAGACCAGGACGCCATCGACGCCCACAGGAAGATGCCGCACTACACGAAGTGGTCCTCCGAGGTGGCGGAATGGCGCGTGGCCGACGGCTCAAGCCGCATCGAGTCCACCACCGCCTTCCCAGCCGAAGATGGCTGGCGAGCGCAAAAAGCCCACCTGCTCGACTGACTGGGCTGCCGCGAAGAATAGCTCATGCTTCCCAAAGCGGGAGTCCAGAGGGGTCCGCCCCGCTGGCAAGGGGTATGGGGGATGTGCCCCATATAAAAAACATCCACGGGTGGGCGGGTGGGAACAGTTTGCCTCTGATGCTGAGACGGTTGTTAAGCGAAGGATGATGGGCACCGAAGCAACCGGCCCTGATGGCTCCCATCTGCGCTCATCCCCTGAGGTCCAGGTCCGAATCCAACCAAGGCAGGCAACGATGACAACTGAGAATCTGGAACCCGGCCTAAGCGCCACGCTCGAGGTCGAGGTAACGAAAGACCTTACGGTCAATCCGACGGAGCGCCCCGGCGCGGAGGTGCTGTCAACGCCGTCGCTACTGAGTCTGATGGAGCAGTGCAGCATCAAGACGGTCCACCCTTCCTTGTCCGAGGGCTCCACCACCGTCGGCTACGCGGCCGACAAACTCAGGCACCTGGCGCCTACGGCGATCGGCGCTACTGTCGTAGTCAGGTCGGTTCTCACCAACGTGGACGGCAACAAGCTCACCTTCTCGATCGAGGCGTTGGAGGGCGACAAAAAGATCGGCCTCGCGAACCACAGGCGGGCGATCATACCCAGGGACTAGCGGGGTACAGGGTAAAGGGTTCAGGGTACGGAGATTTGCCAACCGCGCGTACCCCATACCCCATACTCCATGCCCGCACCGGCGGTGCTCTCCTGAAGGCTGCCGTTTACAAGGGCCGCCGGCGGCTCAGCGTCGAGGATGTGCCCACGCCCTCTCCCGGTCTGGACCAGGTGCTTGTGCGGGTGAAATACTGCGCCATCTGCGGCACCGACGTGCACGGGTACCTCTACAACGCGGTCCCCCCCGGAACGGTCCTGGGGCACGAGTACTGTGAGACCATCGCCGAAGTCGGCCCAGGCGTGCGGGGTTGGACCGTGGGCGACCGGGTCGTGGGTGGAGGAGGGGCTGCCCCGCCGGGAGTGGGCAACAACGTCAGGACCGACCCGCGCTATAACTTCCGCACCATGGGCTTCGCCGGCAAACCGCTCCGCGCCTATGCCGAGTACGTGGTCATGGAGGGGTGGGAGCCCGTGGCCATACCGGTCGGCGTCAGCGACGAGGCCGCGTCCCTCTGCGAGCCCTGTGCGGTGGCGGTGCACGCGATGCGGATATCGGGCCTGAAACTGGGGGACACCGTGGCGGTCCTCGGAGGCGGCCCGATCGGGCTGTTCTGCCTGCAGACGGCCAGAGCGGCGGGCGCCGGCAGGGTGTTCGTATCGGAGCCCACGCCCGCGCGGCAAGAGGCCGCCCGCCTCCTCGGCGCGGACCCCGTCATCGATCCCTTGAAAGAAGACGCGGTGGAGAGGGCCGTCTCACTGACCGGCGGCATCGGACCGGACGTGGTGTTCGATTGCGCCGGCGCAGCCACGACCCTCGACCAGGCTATGAACATGGTCCGACGTGGCGGGCAGGTCGTGCTGGTGGCGCTGGCGTGGGAAAAGACCGCCGTCTTGCCCGTAGACTGGATCGCCCGGGAGATCAAGCTGCAAGCTTCCTTTGGCTCGCTGCCGGAGGACTGGCGCATAGCCCTGGACCTGATGCGGTCGGGCAAAGTGAGTGTCGGGCCGATGCTCTCTGAGGACAGTTTTATCCTTCTGGAAAACATCCAGTAGGCCTTCGAGTCCCTTGTCAAGCCGTCGACGCAGCTTCAGATGGTGGTGAAGCTGCAACGGGACTGAGCGGTCCGCCAACAGCGGTGTTCAAGGTGAGGCGAAGCAACGGGCCAGGCGCAGAAGACCAGTCATAGATCGGTACGAGCCTCGGTCAATCGGGAGGAGCACCAGAATGCTTCCGCAGCGCCCCGATCTGCCCGATCAAAGGCGGCCCGAGCCCGCTTCCCGTCGCTTTAAGGGGATTCGCAGAACTTCCCGAGGTGCTAAGCCGAAGTAGGGCTGGAAGTCGGCGATAGTTAAGACCGTTGGTGGACTGCTCCTAGGTGGCCTGGGAGTCTGGCTAATCCAGAGCGGCATCGGAGGTGAAGGAGGCGGCCAGCTCAGGGCAATAAGACCGGGCCTGATCATCGAGATCGCACTGATTCTGGCGGGCATTGCGAACCTGGGTTCCGGTCTGTTGTGGCTCGCCAGGCCGCCGCTGAGGCGTCTCCTACGGTCCAGCCCGCCCGAGTGAGCCGATAGACAGCCCGCCCCGGGAGCGCCTCCCGCTACGCTCGTCACACGTCACGTGCCCTTCTACTCCGCGGCGACCCCTACGTCCATCCGCGGGCATTCGATTCTCTGATCAAGCCCTCGACGCGGCTTCAGACGGCGGTGAAGCGGTGAGGGAAAGGGCACAACAACCGATAGGAGATCGGCGCCATGCAGCACCCGTTCGAAGGCAAGGTCGCGATAGTAACGGGCGGTAACTCGGGCATTGGGAGAGCCACGGCGGTGAGGTTAGCCGCGAAAGGGGCGCGTGTCACGATAGCGGCTCGCCGCGCGGACGAAGGCCACGAGACCGTGGAGATAATCCGGGCCGCGGGAGGCGAGGCGATTTTCGTTCCGACCGACGTTTCACAGGAGTCGCAGATCGAGGCGATGGTGCAGAAAACCATCGAGATATTTGGCGGGCTCGACTACGCATTCAACAACGCCGGCGTACTCGGACCGGTGGGGTCTGTACTCACCGACATCACCGAGGAGGCGTGAGACCGGGTGATAGACGTCAACCTGAAGGGCGTGTGGCTGAGCATGAAATACGAGATACCGGAGATGCTCAAAGGCGGGGGCGGGACCATCGTCAACGACTCCTCGGTAGCCGGGCTGTTGGGAGCCGCAAACTTCGCTTACTCGGCCAGCAAACACGGGATGATCGGCCTGACAAAGACGGCGGCACTAGCCTACGCGCAGCAGGGCATCCGGGTCAACGCCGTCTGTCCGGGCATTATCCGTAGACCTATGGTGGAGCCTTGCGGACGCCAGGGAAGTCCGGAAGAGATCGCAGGGGCCGTATTGTGGCTGTGCTCGGACGAGGGCTCCTTCGTCACCAGCATCGCGATGCCGGTCGACGGCGGCTTCGGCCTGGCAGGGCGCCACCATGATCTTAGTCGGCCGCGATGCTCTCCTACGCTCTCAGGCCCATCGCGTAGATACGCCGCAGGGTGACGAGCCTCCAGCTAAAGAACATGACCGCGATGAATGCCACGCCGCCGACTGCGAGAAGCAGTTGGGCGTTGATGAGGTCCGACAGCGCGCCGTTGAAAAGGTTCGCCGTCGCCATCATGCCGCCTATGTGCACCGAGTAGACGGCCCCCACGCGCCCTCGGACCTCGTCCAGCACGATGGACTGGATCATCGTGTGGGTCAGCGTCATGAAGCCGGCCTGGGTGGCGCCCATGCCCGCGGCGGCGAGAAGGGCCGCCGGCATGTTGCCGGACATGGCCAGCACCACCTGGGCCAGGCCGCTTAGCGCGCCCAGGCCCAGGAAGAGGCGGCCCTTGGCCGATTCGCTTCGCACCCCGGCCAGGACCAATACGGACGCCAGTGCGCCGGTGCCCACCGCCATCATCAGGTAGGTGAATCCCGCTCCCTCCGCGTCGAGCTGCTGCCTGGAGAGCACGGGCAGCATCGATTCGAACGACATCGTTAGCCCGCAGTGGAAGAAGGCGAGGAGCATTATGGACAGCAGGGTAGGCGTGCGATAGACGTACACCAGCCCCGCGATGAGGTTGCTCGCCAGGCTCTGAGTCCGGTCGATCCTTCCGGTCGAGGCGGTGCGTATCCGAAGCGCCTGCACCAGGCTGACCACGTAAAAGGCGCTGCAAATGAAGAACGTGCCCTCCAGGCTGGTCCTGCCCAGCATCGGGGCGATCGCCGCCGGGCCCAGCAGGCGCGATCCGAGTCCGGCGGCCTGGCTCAACGCGATACCGTTCAACAGGAGCGGCTTAGGCACCAGGTTTGGGATGAGGGCCTGGGTCGCGGGCATCTGGGCCGCGCGCGCCGAGCCGTTGACGAACGCCAGCGCCACCAGCATCCAGATCTCCACACCGCCCGTCAGCACCAGCACACCAAGCACCAGGTTGTGCGCCACGTTCAGCGCGAACATCGACGCGATAACGCTACGGCGGTCGAACCGGTCCGACAGGTACCCGCTGAGCGGCGTTACCAGTACCCGCGGGATCATCGCCGCGAAGGTGACGACACCGACCCAAAGCGAGGATTCCGAGATGTTGTAGACGAGCCATCCGCGGGCGACTATGAGCGCCCACGCCGCCGCTCCCGCCGACAGGCTGGCGATCCACATGTTGCGGTAGTCTCGATACGCCAGCGCCGCCAAGTATTGGGAGGCCAACGACCGATAGCCGCTCGTTTTTTTGGATCTCACGTTTCCCATCGACTCTCTGGCGACCTGTCGCTGACTTAGTGAAGGCCCTGCCGGCAGCGGGGGGGATCGCGAATGGCGATCCCTCGCCGCGACCCCGGCGCCTCTTGCCGGAGATCAGGATACATACTTCCAGACCGACGCGCACGTTGGACCGTTCTTCCTCAACGGCCGGCCCACGACTCGATGCCACCTGGACAGGCGAGTTCAGCCGCCCCCGTCACCACCCTGGGCCCTCAGACGCTCCAGCAGGTCGAGAAAGTCCTCCTCGCCAGAAACCTGCGAGACCGACGAGATAAACGACTTCAAGTCCGGGACTAGGGCCCAGATCTCGGACATCTGGCCGCCGATCGGGCTGGACGATTCCGCCTGCTCGGCATAAGTGCCGTTGATAGCGAAGTAGGCCTGGTTGAGCCTTCGGATGTAGGTGCCGTTCTCAGTGAAGAATCGGCGCCGTTCCTCCATGTACGCCTCGGCGTCCTGGACGGCGCCGGCGGCGAGCAGCTCGTCGACACGGAGCCGGGTCTCATGCATCTTCTTGCCGAAATCGAACCCGTCCTCGTCCTCGCCGCCGGTATGGGAGCCGCCGTCCCGGCCGTCATCGGGCGGGGGCGGCTCGATAATCCCTCCAAGACGCTGAAAGGCGAGGTCGCCTATCTCGCGACCCGCCAGGTCGACCATGGTCTCGTTGATCGTCAGCATCCCAGGGTTGGTGTACGCCTTGAGGCCCAGCGGGCGGAGATGCGCGACGAGATAGTGGTGCATCCATTCGTGGGCCGCGGTTCCCAGCGTCCACCTCAAGTCGCCTGTGTTGCCGACGATCGCGGGGTAGGCCGCCACGCCCCCGATGTCCGCGACGAGGGCTGAGAGATTCTCGCTCTCCAGTAGCGCGTCCTCCATAATCTCCCGCTCCTCCACCGTCACGTCAGTCGCAACGAGTGCCTCGTGGGACCGCATGATACGGTCCCTTGGCGAGGTGATCAGGACCTTCGGCGGCTCGTCTAGCCGGATGTCGACTGGCGGGTAATCGAGGTCTCCCCACGACGCGATGTCCAGCTCGGTCAGGACGGCGCTAATAGTCGATTCGATGACCTCCTCGACATCCCCTTTCAGGCCGTCCCGGACATTCATGACATGGGCGAGCTCCCCCTCTCTTTCGGCCAGGGCTGTCTGGCTGCCGTGGCGTTCGGCCGCCGCCCTGTCTATCTCATCCCGAAGCCGCCGGACCTCGTCTCCGAGCCGAATATACTCCAATACCAGTTCTCGTCCTTCCAGAGCCGGACCGGAAGTCCAGGGAAAAAGCCCGCCCAACCGGTGCGTCCACTTGCTCAGGAGGTTGCCGGCCTCCCAGGCCAGGAGGCTGTAGTGATAGGGCAAAGCAACCCTCTGGGCAGGGTTCAGCCGCGGAACGTCGCCGGCCAGCAGGAAGACCAGCATAAGTACGAGTAGAAGGGACTTCGGTACGCCGATAACAATGCGCTTGACGATAGGGCACCCTGGGAGGGGAGATTAGACGGCTATATGTGCCCCTTAAATCATATCCCACCGACGGGGCACGGCGCTGGACGGACCGTCATCGCCGCGCCGGTCGCCGCCATCTACGCTCCCTGCGTTCTTCTGGGTGGGGCGTGTGGACGGGGTGCGGATCGCCCGCCTTGGGAAATGCGAGGCCGCGTCGGGCCTCCTTTGGCGGTGTGCGAGGCCGGCTGCGTTCGCCTGCCGGAGGAGCCCCTGGCGTGCCGGTGCACGGTCGTGTCCGGCGATGAGGGAATCAGCGCGGGAATCACTGGTTGCGAAAGATGCCCAGGAAACGGTCCTGATAGAGCTCGAACAAGCCCCAGCGGTCGAGTTCGCGCTTCAGCATCTCCGGGTTCGCGCCCTGCTGCACCTCCATGAAGAGTCGTTCGATGGCCTGGACCGCGGCCTTCGGCACACCGCCGGCCTGTGGCTGGGGGTCGAGCAGTCCCCTGGTCTGGAACTCCTGGATGTTCCCGGCGACGGAGGAGGACGTAAACTCGTAGATGAACTTCAGCAGCGCCACGTCCCAGAGCTCGTCCACGCCGACCATGACCACCGACATGTCCTCGTTGCGGTTGTCCAGATCGGTGCTTATCCTGTGAGCGATCTCGCTGGGGACACCGCCAACGATGTCCATCTTGCCGGCCTCGTTCTTGTACTGGTAGAGGATTCCGGGGCTGTTGGCCCCCGACTGCCGGGCCACGTCGCTGATGTACTCGTACGCCTCGGGGCTGAACCCCTTGAGGTTCATGGCATATGTCGGGGTGACCACGGCAGGCCGCTCGGCCATTACCCTGCCTGTCCGAACGACGCCCTCTTGCTTGGAGGCGTCCTGCTCCTCATAGATGGGCTTCGTTACTACGTAATAAGAGATGTTGGTTGTGCCGAAGGTGGCCAGTCGCTGCCTGGGGTACCTGACCACCCAGGTCTGCTCAATGGCACGCCTCCAGCCGCCCTCGTTTTCAATCATCTATTTGCCAGGTCCTTCGTTGTATGGTCCTCTGCCGTCAACGCCAGGGGGGCTCCGACTCCTGTTCGATGCTAGCCGCAGGCGGGCACGGTGTCAAGAGGAGCAGCACCTCACACGATCCGGGGGAGATCGGTAGGATGCCACACGATGTACCCCGATGCTATAATCGCGTCGGGCCACGGCCGGTCCGCCGGCGAGCGAGCCGTACTTTCCTGAATCCTGGGGCATTCTATGAACGTCAGTGTATGCAGGATCACCCTTCGGCTGCCGGAGAACCAGAGCCTGAAGGGCAAGCGCCGGGTCATCGGATCGCTCACGTCGCGAATTCGCAACAAGTTCAACGTCTCTATCGCCGAGGTGGGTGACAACGACTCCTGGCAAATCGCGTCGCTGGGCATCACCTGCGTCAGCAACGACGCGGCCCACGCCGACCGCGTGCTATCCTCCGTCGTCGAATTCATCGTCCGCAGCCGGGACGACGTGGAGATCGTGGCGCAGGACCAGGAGACGATCCCGGGGTTTTGACAGTAGAAGGTATGGGGTACGGGCGGGAGATGGGAACGGACGAGGGCAATTATGGATGTTGGAGCGTTTCTGGGCGAGGTAAAGGGTCTCTCCTGGTACGACGGTCAGATAGTGCACCGGGAGGACATCCCCGCCCGCCGCGCGGCCTACTCGGAGCTTGAGACGCCGCTCCATCCTCGCCTCTACGAGACCCTGGAGGCCGCCGGAATCGAGTCGCTGTACTCACACCAGGCCGAGGCCATCGATGCCGCCCGCCGGGGCGAGAACGTGATCGTCGCCACCCCCGCGGCCAGCGGCAAGAGCCTGTGCTACCACCTGCCCGTCCTGGACGCGCTGCTGGAGGACCGATCTGCCCGCGCGCTGTTCATGTTCCCAACCAAGGCGCTGGCCCAGGACCAGTCGAGGTCGATGGCGAAGCTCGTGCCGGAAGGCACGCGCCTTCGCCACGGCATATTCGACGGCGACACCCCCACCGAGGACCGGGCGGGCATCCGGCGAAGCGCCTGCATCGTCTTCACGAACCCGGATATGCTGCACGGCGGCATGCTGCCCAACCACCGGTCATGGCACCGGCTGCTGCAGGGCCTCCGGTACGTGGTGATGGACGAGGCCCACGTGTACCGCGGCGTGTTCGGGTCCTATGTGGCCAACGTGGTGCGTTGACTGCGCCGGCTCTGCCAGAGGTTTGGGAGCGACCCCCAGGTCATACTGTGCTCGGCGACCATCGCCAACCCGCGCGAGCACGCGGAGCGGCTGGTGGGGCTGCCCTTCCGGGTGATAGAGGAAGACGGCGCGCGCTATGGAGGCAAGGACTTCGTGCTTTGGAACCCGCCCATCATCGACTTCGCGTCGGGCAGCCGGCGCAGCACCAACGGCGACGCGGCCTTGCTGATGGAGGAGCTCTTGCGAAAGCGAGTCCGCACGCTGGCCTTCGTCCGAAGCCGTCGCATGGCCGAGTTCCTTTACGTGCTCGTGCGGGATAGGCTGCGGGACTCTAGCCCCGATATCGCCTCCCGGCTGTCGCCCTACCGGGCCAGCTATCTGCCGGAGGACCGGCGCCGGATCGAGCGCGACCTGTTCGAGGGCCGGCTGCTCGGCCTGACCACCACCAACGCCATGGAGATTGGCATCGACATCGGCGACCTGGACGCGACGGTGCTTAGCGGGTACCCGGGCAGCATCTCCAGCACCTGGCAGCAGGCGGGAAGGAGCGGGCGGAGGGGCGAGCGCGCGCTGAGCGTGCTCGTGGCCTTCGACAACCCGCTCGACCAGTACCTGATGCGGCACCCGGAGGCGTTCTTCCGCAAGGCCACCGAGAGCGCCCGAATCTCGCCCGCCAACCCCTATGTGCTCAAACCGCAGCTACTCTGCGCGGCGTACGAGGCGCCGCTGACCGCCCAGGACTCCGCGCTGTTCGACGCCGACATACCGATCCGAGCCGCGGAGCTGGAGGAGGACGGGTTCCTCCACGGCAGGCACGGCCGGTGGTACCTGGATCCCGACGCCACCTACCCCGCGCAGGGCGTCAGCATAAGAGGGACATCCTCCAGCTACTACACTCTGGCCGACGAGGGTAGCGGCGTCATACTGGAGACCGTGGAGGAGTTGTCCGCGTTCTCGCAGCTATTCCCCGGCGCGATCTACCTGCACAAGGGCGAACCGTACCTCATGTCGGACCTGGACATGGAGTCGAAGACCGTGTACGCCTCCCGGACCGAGGCCCCCTACTATACTGAGGTGCAGGAGCAAACCGAGACCAGGGTCCTCAACATCTACAAGCGCAAGACGGCAGGGCGTACCACGGCCTATCTGGGCGAGATGTCCGTGACCACCGCCGTGGTCGGCTTCAGGCGCAGGAGCAGCTTCACCAGCGAGGACCTGGGCGAGGAGTATGTAGACCTGCCGCCCCAGAGCTACGAAACCATGTCGCTCTGGTTCGACGTCCCTCGGGACACCCTGTCGCGGATAGGCGAGGCGAAGCTGGACCTGGCCGGGGGGCTCCACGCTGTAGAGCACGCGGCCATCGGTGTGCTGCTGCTCTTCGCGCTGTGCGACCGAAACGACATCGGTGGAATATCCACGCCCCTCCATCCCGACACCGGCGAACCCCAGGTGTTCATCCACGACGGCCGTCCAGGCGGCGTGGGCATCACCGAGCACAGGTACGAGGTTATCGAAGACCTATCGCACGCGACCCTGGACGTGGTGTCGCAATGTCCGTGCCGGTCCGGCTGCCCAAGCTGCATCCACTCGCCCAAGTGCGGCAACAACAACCAGCCGCTGGACAAGGCTGTGGCTCTGCAGATACTGCAGTCGGTTCTGGGACTGGAGGAGTCTTGAACGGTCTCCGGCCCTATGCTATGCTAGCGACAGGCCGGGGTGTAGCGCAGCTTGGTAGCGCACCTGCATGGGGTGCAGGGGGCCGCTGGTTCGAATCCA
>CAZJDV010000082.1:0-10901 GCA_964544865.1 uncultured Dehalococcoidia bacterium
TATCGGCCGGCGCTACCGCCGGCAGGACGAGGTCGGGACTCCTCTGTGCGTCACGGTCGACTTCGACGCCCTCGACGACAACGCGGTCACCATCCGCGAGCGTGACACCATGGACCAGACCCGGGTCCCAATCACGGAGCTCGTAACGGAGCTGACGAAGCGGCTGGGTGCGTGACCGGAGGCCGACGCTGTCCAGGTGGCACAGTATAGCAGTCTAGTACTGACCCTAAGCCGCATTAGCGACAATGAGAATACTCCATTTCAGTGACGTCCATATCGGGGTGGAGAACTATGGCCGGACCGACCCGGACACCGGCCTCTCCACGAGGCTGATCGACTTCCTCGGCACCCTTGACGAGGTGGTCGACTACGCCCTGGACACCCGCGTGGACCTGGTGCTATTCTGCGGCGACGCTTACAAGAGCCGCGATCCCAGCCAGACCCACCAGCGCGAGTTCGCCCGGCGTATCGCCCGACTGTCCTCCGGGAACATCCCCGTGTTCCTCCTGGTGGGCAACCACGACATGCCGTTCACGGCAGGACGGGCCACATCGCTGGAAATATTCCGCACGCTCGACGTTAGCAACGTCTACACGGGAGACACGGTCAATACGCACGTCATTTCCACGGCCAGCGGCCCGGTGCAGGTCGTGGCCCTGCCCTGGATCAGGCGCAGCGTCTTCCTCACCCGGGAGGACACCCAGGGACTGACCCCCGAGGGGATCAACGAGGCCATCCAAGCAGCGTTGACCCGGATCATACGCGAGAAAGCCGAGGCGCTGGACCCTGCACTGCCCGCAATACTCGCGGGCCACGTCTCGGTGAGTGACGCGAAGACCAGCTCCGAGCAGTCGATGATGCTTGGCCGGGACCACGTGCTGCTCAGGAGCAACGTCGCGCTGCCCCAGTTCGACCACGTCGCCCTGGGCCATATCCATCGCCATCAGGTCATCGGACAAGATCCCAAGACCGTATACGCGGGCAGCCTCCAACGAATCGACTTCGGCGAGGAGAACGACGACAAAGGTTTCTGTGTCATCGAACTGGACCCTGCCATGCCCACCGGGCAGAGGTTCACCGGCGAAGACTTCCACCTTGTGGACGCCAGGCGCTTTCTGACGGTATCCGTGGACATCCCGAGGGGTGACCTAGACCCGACGGCCACGGTCGTTCAGGCTATAGAAGGCACCTACTTCGACGACGCCATCGTCCGGGTAATTATCAAGGTCTCCGCCGAGATGGAGGGCCACCTGCGCGACGCCGACATCCGCAGCGCGCTGGGCGAGGCTCACCACGTCGCCTCCATCTCCAGGGAGGTGGTGGAGCAGGCCAGGAACCGCCTCGGCAATGCCCGCCCCCAGACTCTGGAGCCCCGCGAGGCTCTGAGGCTCTACATGGCAAGCCGGGACGTGCCCGCCGACCGGGCCGAGGTCCTGCTGCGGCACGCAGACGATCTTATGGAAGACGAGGATTTGAGCTAGCCGGCGTTGCGCGTCGGCCGCGGTGCGGCTGTACCCCCGTCCGTCCGCAGGCATCCAACTGTGTAGACAGGCCGTTATGTTGACTGAGGCACGGTGCCGCGGGCCCCAACCAATTACACGACCGCCGCGATTTTCGCAGTGTGGGGCGGGAGTTTCGCGGCGGCGAGGGCCATGGAAGGGGAAATATCCGTGGATGTTTCGAGAGGCACCACCTCAGAAGGACCGCACGGAAAAGATGTCAGCGTTCGGGTAAGGCCATCGTGGCTCTCCGCCCGGGCGCTGCTTGTGCTGGCTGCGGTCGGGTCTTTTTTGTTTGTCGCATGCTCCTCAGGGGCGGTCGCCGGGGTGGTTGAAGAAGTCATCACCGAAGACGAACTCGGAAGCAGCACGAACGCCGCTCCCGAGTTCGCGCTGGAAGTCTTCGCCAACGAGAACTACGCCATGGGAGAGCTTGTCAGCCTGTCCGATTTTGAGGACCAGATGGTAATCGTCAATTTCTGGTACCCGTCTTGCCCGCCCTGCCGCCTTGAGATGCCCGACCTGGAGGCGACATTCAAAAAATACAAGGATGACGGGCTCCAACTAATCGGCGTGATGGCGCTGGTCCTGGACAGCGCCGAAGAGGGCCAGGAGTTCATCGACGAGTTCGGCATCACATATGCCGTTGGTCCCGACACGGTGAACCAGATCCTCATCGACTACAAGGTCTCGGCGTATCCCACGTCGGTTTTCCTCGACAGGAACCACAAGATCGTCCGCACCTGGGCCGGAGTGCTGACAGCGGAAAAGCTGGAAGAGCTTATCGGTTCGCTGCTACAATAGAACCTGCGCCCGGTAGCGGTTCTCACGCGGTGAGGGTGAGTCGTTCGACGAACCTGGGTCGAACATCTTTACGAGGACCGGCAGCTAGCCTCGGCGCGGTGGTGCTCAAACCGGATGAGCGTCGGCGACATCTTCCTCCTGGTAATCAGATGGCTGCACCTGCTCTCGGCGACCGCCTGGGTCGGTGGCAGCCTATTTTATCTGTTCGTCCTCCGCCCCGCCCTGCGCAATTCGGCAGGCGCCCACGGCCCCCTGGTCGCGGCAGCCGGAATCGAGTTCCGCGGCCTGGTCAACGTTTGCATAGTCGTCCTGGTGGCCACCGGCGCCGTCCTGGCATTCGACCGGCTCACCGAAGGCGTGCTCGATGTCCCCTACGCCGCCACCCTCGGTCTCAAGTCCGCGCTATCGATGTGGATGTTCATGCAGGTGCAGGCCCAGCGAAGGCACTCCGAGTTCCTGACGGTCTTCGGACGGCGGGACCAGGCGCCGCAAACAGGGCTTCGCGGGCTGGCAAGCGCCGCTTCGGGGTATAATGCGCTGGTCATCATCGGCGTAATAGTGTTCTTCCTGTCTGACCTCCTGAAGGTCCTGTTCGAGGTGGCGCTGATACGCAACTAGGAGATTTGCATATGAAGCCGGAGCTTATGGAGATTCTCGCGTGCCCGGACTGCAAGGGTGAGCTTACACTCACGGTCACGAAGAAGGAAGACGACGGCGAAATCGTGGAGGGGGCCCTGCACTGCGCCCAGTGCGGCGAGACGTACCCCATCGAGGACACGATACCTAACCTGTTGCCGCCCGCGCTAAGGGACTGACCGGCGACCGCGCTATCCCCGCGGCACGCGGAGAATCCCAGTACGATTGTTGCAACGTTGCGGGCAGAGTTCAACGCCTCGCATGGGGAACGGCCTCATCCGAGCTCGCCATGCGCCTCAACAGCGCTTCGATCGTGTCCCCCAACACCGGATGAAAGAGCCCCGGCGCTATGTCCGCCAGTGGCCTGAGCACGAACTCCCGCTCGGCCACGCGTGGATGAGGGATGGTAAGGGCGGGCGTGTCGATCATCCAGCGCCCGAATACCAAGATGTCCAGATCGATGGCCCGGGGGCCGTTCACGAACGACCGGTGAGTCCCGATATCGGCTTGTATCCCGACTATTATCTCCAGCAGCTCGAAGGGGTCCAGCCGGGTCCAGAGCCTGCACGCCGCGTTGACGAACGCCGGCTGGCCGCCGAACCCCTGGGGGCTGGTCTCGTAGAATGGCGATACCTCGACACCGGCGGATACCTCTCGAAGGGCGTCGACCGCCCTTAGCAGGTTGCCTGTCCTGTCCCCGAGATTCGAGCCGATCCCCAGGTAGACCTCTGCGAGCATCAGACCCGCTTCCAGCCACGCACGACTGCATCGGTCATCCGGGCCACCCTCACCATCTCCTTGACGTCGTGGACCCGAACGATATCAGCGCCACCGGCGATGGAGAGCGCCACCGTGGCGGCGGTCCCCTCAACCCGCTCATCGACCGGCAGTTCGAGAACGTATCCGATGGTCGACTTGCGGGACAGGCCGACGAGTATGGGCCGCCCGAGCTCGTCGAGCTCGTCCAGTCTCCGAAGCAGCTCCAGGTTGTGCTCCGCCGTCTTGCCGAACCCCATGCCGGGGTCCAGGACGATGTTGTCCCGAGCGATGCCCGCCTCGAGCGCGTCCTCCATGATGCGGCGCAGCCCGCCTACCACGTCGGGAACGAGGTCGTCATACACCGTCCCCTTCTGATTGTGCATCAGGACGACCGGGACGCCCGCCTCCGCCGCGACCGCGGCGATATCCGGATCCCGTTGCATAGCCCAGACATCGTTTATCATGGAGGCCCCCGCATCGACGGCCCGGCTGGCTACGACTGCCCTTCGGGTGTCCACGCTTATGGGGACCTGCAACACGTCGCTCAGCGACTCTATGACGGGAACGACGCGTGAGATCTCTTCCTCGGCGGTGACCGGCTGCACGTCTGAGTAGACCGACGGCGGGCGAGTGGACTCTCCACCCACGTCGACGATGTCCGCGCGCGCCTCCTGGAAGCGGAGCGCCAGCGCCGTGGCTGCCTCCACGTCGCCGCCCAGCCCATCGCGGGAAAAGGAGTCCGGGGTGGCGTTGACCACTCCCATGACGTATGTGCGCGCCCCCCACGAGAAGCGAGTTCCTCCGATTGTCGTCTCGCCGCGGTGCGGCGCAATGTAGTCCATTCGCTCAATCCAGTCGAGACCGCGGGTTGGCGCGTCGCGACGGTCCGCCGAGGCGCCAGTTTAGCGGGGTCAAGTCCAGCTCGTCCCAGTCATCTTGACAGACTTCTCCAGAGCTAGTGCTAGTGCGCCGCCTGGCCTACAGCCTTGCCGCGTAAGTGATTATCTGTTAACTTTTGTGTGATTATTTCACGAGGGGCGCACCGAATCAATTATGGTTGTACGACGCACAATTGACAAGAAGCGCGACGATTTGAACGAGAAGCGCGCGGAGGCACGTCTGGGTGGCGGAAGCCGCCGGATCGAGGCCCAGCACCGCAAGGGAAAGCTTACTGCGCGCGAGCGCCTTTCACTCCTGCTGGACGAAGGAAGCTTTGAGGAGCTGGACCCCTTCGTCCTGCACCAGTCCACCGAGTTCGGGCTCGAAAAACAGCGCCACCTGGGCGACTCAGTCGTCACCGGTTACGGCAACGTCGACGGTCGGCAGATATTCGTCTATGCCCAGGACTTCACGGTCGTCGGCGGCTCGCTGTCCCGCGCGGCTGCGGACAAGATATGCAAAGTGATGGACCTCGCCGTGAGCACGGGAGCTCCGATGGTCGGCCTGATCGACTCCGGCGGCGCCAGGATCCAGGAGGGCGTGGAGAGCCTGGCGGGCTACAGCGACATCTTCCTCAAGAACGTCAGGGCGTCCGGGGTCATACCGCAGATATCGGCGGTTTTCGGACCGGCCGCCGGGGGCGCCAGCTACTCCCCTGCCCTGACGGACTTCGTGCTGATGGCGAGGGGTACCGGCCAGTTGTACATCACCGGCCCGGATGTCATCAAGTCCGTAACCGGAGAAGACATAACCCACGAGGCCCTCGGCGGGGCCGAGAGCCACGCCTCCCGCAGCGGCGTCGCCCACTTCGCGGCGGACTCGGAGGAGGAGTGCATCGGGCAGGTCCAGCGCCTGCTGAGCTTTCTGCCGCAGAACAACATGGAAGAGCCGACCCGCGCGCAGGGAGTCGACGATCCGATGGCCCGGGACGAAGGGCTGCTGGATATTATTCCCGACAACCCGAGCCAGTCCTACGACGTGCTCAAGATAGTACAGAGGGTCGTAGACGGTGGGGACTTCTTCGAGATACACCAGCTCTTCGCACGCAACATCATCGTCGGATACGCGCGGATGGACGGCAGGGCGGTAGGTATCGTGGCGAACCAACCCGAGCATATGGCCGGGGTGCTGGACATCAACGCCTCGGTGAAGGCCGCAAGGTTCGTGCGCTGCTGCGACGCGTTCAACATCCCGATCGTCACCTTCATTGACGTCCCTGGATTCATGCCTGGGTCCGCGCAGGAGTACGGCGGTATCATAAAGCATGGGGCGAAGCTAATCTACGCCTATGCCGAGGCGACGGTCCCGAAGATCAGCGTCCTGACGCGAAAGGCGTACGGCGGGGCCTACATCGTCATGAGCAGCAAGAATCTCAGAGGCGACGTCAACTACGCTTGGCCCTCCGCCGAGGTGGCGGTAATGGGCGCAGAGGGCGCCGTCAACATCCTCCACCGTAGCGCGATCGCGAGCGCCGACGACCCAGACGAACTGAGGGCCAAGTTGGTGCGGGAATACGAGGACCGGCTGATGAGCCCCTACGTCGCCGCCGCCCGGGGCCTGATCGACGACGTGATCGATCCAGCGGAGACCAGGGCCAAGATCAACAGGGCCTTGGACATGCTGGCCAACAAGCGAGAGGTCCTGCCACCCAAGAAACACGGGAGCGTGCCGCTGTGATCCGGTCGGTTGGCGGCAGCCGCGTCCCCGACGAACGGACCCTGGCGGTCGTAATCGCCGCCGTTCAGGCGTATCTGGACGATGAGGCCAGCACCAGCCGAATTCGTGGCCCGATACGGCTGAGCCGTTGGAAGACCGCGCCGTGGGGGATGTTCAGAGGCCGCAACGCTCTATGGCGATACGGCGATTAGACTGAGCTTCCTGTCCTCGGCCGCCTTCCGTCGAACCCCACTCGAGGCTGTATCCGTCCCAAATTCGGGAAGGCCCTAATTCGACGCTAGGAGGTTGATGATGGTCTATAAACTTCGCCCAATGAAAGTCAGCTTCGAGTTCGAGGACCGCGAGTACCGGCTGGGCGACACCATCCAGTTGGAAGTCGAGCTGGGCCCCAACGCAGAAGTGACCGTCAGGGAGGCACGCGTCGATCTCATTTGCGAGGAGCGGTACGTGGAGAACTACTCCGTGTCGGGCCCTGGACTGTACTCGAACACGGGGGTGGGGTCGCCAAGGGCCCAGATCTCCAACCAGGTCGTCAGGGAGGAGAAGGAGACGTACGTGCACAGTACGCAGGTCTTCCTTAGCGACGCGAGGCTCTCGGCGGGCTCCTCCGTGCAATACCAGGCTCGACTCAACATCCAGCCCAGCCCCCCGCTCCACGCCGAAGACGCCAGGGAGTTGCAGAGGGACGCCGACAGGTCGTGGACGTTCAAGTGGACCGTGGTGATGACCATAGACGTCATCAGGGGCCGCAACCCAAAGAGGCAGCGCATGGTGAGGATGGCGGTCGAGTGACACCTCACCCACCTTTGGCCCTAACGGTTGTACAATAGCTGAGGAAGTTTGGCCCTAACGGTTGTACAATAGCTGAGGAAGGACGCTTGACCCGCTATCGCCTGGCACAATAAATCCAGATACAGGAAACGATGACCCGAACCAAGATCACGGACACGACATTCCGGGACGGCCACCAGAGCCTGATGGCCACGCGGCTTCGCTTCGAAGACATAGCGCCGATCGCGGAAATGATGGACTCGGTGGGATTCTATTCGATGGAGGTCTGGGGAGGCGCCACGTTCGACACCGGGACACGCTTCCTCGCCGAGGACCCGTGGAAGCGGCTCCGCGAATTCAAGCGACTGATGCCCAACACCCCGTTGCAGATGCTCCTGCGCGGCCAATCGCTGGTCGGGTACCACAACTACGCCGACGACATCGTGGACGCGTTCGTGCAGCGGTCCGCGGAGGCCGGCATCGACATCTTCAGGGTATTCGACGCCCTTAACGACGAGAGGAACCTGGAGCGGTCGGCGGCCGCGGTCAAGAGGTCCGGCAAGCACCTGCAAATGACCATCTGCTACTCGGTCACCGAGGAAGGCCGGCTAGGCGGGCCCATCTACGACCTGGACTACTTCATCGACAGGGCGAAGGTCTTCGAGGCCATGGACGCGGACAGTATTTGCGTCAAGGACATGGCCGGGCTCCTGTCGCCCTACGACGCCTTCGAGCTGATCGGGGCGTTGAAGCGCGCCTGCGACGTGCCGATCCAGCTCCACACGCACTACACCAGCGGCATGGCGTCGATGACCTGCCTGAAGGCCATCGAGGCGGGTGTGGACACCGTGGACACGTGCCTGGCGCCCCTCGCGTTGAGGACCGCCCAACCGGCCATCGAGCCACTGCTGATGGCCCTTCGAGGCATGGACTGCGAGACGGGGCTAGACCTGCAAAAACTGCTCGATATAGGCGATTTCCTCGAATCGGTCTTGCCGAAGTATGCAGAGCATCTGGCGACCCCTCGGACCGCCGTCATCGACGCCAGGGTACTCAGCCACCAGATACCGGGTGGCATGGTGAGCAACCTGACCTCCCAGCTCAGGCAGATGGAGTCCATCGACCGGCTCCCGGAGGTCCTCGAAGAGATAGCCCAGACTCGCAAGGAGCTGGGCTATCCTCCCCTGGTCACGCCCATCAGCCAGATAGTGGGCACCCAGTCTGTAAGCAACGTAGTCGCCGGTCGCTACCGGGTTGTCAGCGAGGAGCTCAAGGACTATGTGATGGGGCTGTACGGCCGGACACCCGCGCCGATAGACCAGCGGACCGCCGAGCTCATCTTGAAGGACGGGAGCGGGTCAAGGACTCATGTCACCCAGAGGCCCGCGGACCTGCTCGAACCGGAGCTCCAGAGTGCCATCGAAGCGGTAAAGGACATCTCGAGCGACATGGACGACGTGCTGACCTACGCTCTGTACCCCGCCACCGGCATGAGGTTTCTTCGTATCAAGCACGGCCTGGATCCGGTCCCTGATGAGATGAAGCCGGCGGTGGGACCCGCCTCCAGCGGGGCCACGCAGACCTCCCGGATAATCAGCGGGCCGGCCCCGGAGAAGAGCGGCAAGGTCCGGGCGTTCAACGTTCACATCGGCGACGACTTTTACCTGGTTGAGGTGGACCCGGTCGGCCCTGCGACCTCATCCGCCACGGGCGCCACAACCACCCGGCGAGCCCAGAGCCAGCCGGCGGGCCCGCCGGCGCCCGCACCCGGCGAAACGACCGTGGTGGCACCAATGCCGGGGCTGGTCGCCAGATACGAGGTCGAGGTCGGCCAGCGGGTGAATACCGGCGACCCCGTCGTGATTCTCGAAGCGATGAAGATGGAGAATTCCCTGGCGTCTCCGGCCGCGGGCTCCGTGAGGTCGCTGCCGGTCCCAACCGGCGCGAATGTGAAGAAGGGCGACGTGCTTGCAATTATCTCCTCGTAGTCTCGGTGGCGAACATCCGTCGCATCGCAAGACCGGAATACACAGGCCAAGGTCCGTAGCACTTCATGAAGAGCGCGGAGCGGAAAGGGACACAGATTGACGAACCTGCAAGCCATTGAGGCCGCCAAGGCCCGTTTCGGCGACGTTCTGGAGCAGCAGTTAGAGCGGGTGGAGCGTCTGCGGCACGAAGGCGACTGGACGGATTACTCGGCGGTAAAACCCCTGGTCATAGGCATGATCGGCGGCGACGGCATCGGACCGACAATCAGCGCGGCGACCCAGAGGGCGCTGGAGCACCTGCTCAAGGACGAGGTTGAAACCGGCAAGGTGCAGTTCAGGGTCATCGAAGGGCTCACGATCGAGAACCGCGCCGCAACGATGCAGGCGATCCCGGACGAGGTGCTGGCCGATATCAAGAAATGCCACGTCACCCTGAAGGGCCCCACGCACACGCCGGAGAAAGGTGACGGCTGGCCTAACATCGAGAGCGCCAACGTCTCGATGCGAAAAGAGCTGGACCTGTTCGCCAACGTCCGCCCTGTACGTATTCCAAAGGAAAACATCGACTGGACCTTCTTCCGAGAGAACACCGAGGACCTCTATGCGGTGGGCAGCCAAGGCATCGATGTAACACCGGACCTCGCTGTGGACTTCCGAATAATCACGAGCCCGGGATCGGAGCGCATCATCGAGGCGGCCTTCGCCCATGCCAAGCGCACCGGCAAGACAAGGGTTACGGTCGTGACCAAGGCGAACATCATCAAGACCACCGACGGCAAGTTCCTCGACATCGCCCGCCAGGTCTCCGAGCGCTACCCCGACATCGAGTGGGACGGCTGGTACATCGACATCATGACCGCCAAGCTTCTCGACGTTAACCGGCGGAGCGATTTCCAGGTTCTGGTGCTGCCGAACCTGTACGGCGACATCCTCACCGACGAGGCCGCGGAGATCCAGGGCGGCGTCGGCACAGCCGGCAGCGCCAACGTCGGCAAAGCCTACGCCATGTTCGAGGCGATACACGGCAGCGCCCCCCGGATGGTGACGGAGGGCCGGGCCCAGTACGCGGACCCCAGCTCTCTCATGCGGGCCAGCGCCATGATGCTGGAGCACGTCGGCTACGAGGAGCTGGGCGCGAAACTTCAAAAGGCCATCGAGGTATGCGGAATGTACGAAAGGCGGCTCAAGATGACCGGCCGCGACACGGGCGCCAACTGCAACGAGTTCGGCGACTACGTGATGGAGACGGTCGAGGACCCGACCCTGGAGTCGCGGTGGGGAGCCTACGTCGAGGCCTAGCGCTGTCGACTTGACGTGTATGAGCCCGACCGGCCGAGGTCTGACTGATCTG
Source organism: uncultured Dehalococcoidia bacterium (assembly GCA_964544865.1). Classification (GTDB taxonomy): domain Bacteria; phylum Chloroflexota; class Dehalococcoidia; order Lucifugimonadales; family CAJWER01; genus CAZJDV01. The sequence goes on from CAZJDV010000082.1 coordinate 10,425, forward strand.
GCCGGCCCGACTTGGGAGGTAACCGACCCCCATGAGAATTGTGAGGAACCACGGCATGGCCAGGCAGGAAGCCAAGGACACTGTAGATGCCTTGCTCCCGACTCTAGTGCAACGGCACGGCGACAGCATGTCGAATCCGAAGGGTGAATGGAAGGGCGACCCGTTCAATTTCTCCTTTGAAATTCGCGGGTTCAAGATCAAGGGGACGCTCGAGGTCACCGATACCCAGGTGAAATTGGACGCAAAGCTGCCGCTCCTGGCAAGTCCGTTCGAGGGGATGATCCGGTCCAACATCGAACGTGAGCTAGATCAGATACTTGGCAAGTAGACCTATGGCCCCCAAACCAGGCTGACCGCACAGGTCCCGGGGCCAGATCAATGTCGTAGCAAAGAAGGAAAGGCACCATATGCGAAGGAAGGTTACAGTAGTTGGAGCCGGAAACGTTGGGGCTACCACGGCGCAACGGATATTCGACA
>CAZJDV010000083.1:0-10710 GCA_964544865.1 uncultured Dehalococcoidia bacterium
AGTACGGTATTGCACGACGGGCACCAGTTCACGGGGGCGTAGCCGCGATATGCCAGGCCGGTCCTGTAGAACTGCAAGAATATCCATTGGTTCCACCTGTAGTACTCCGGGAAGCAGGTGACCACCTCGCGTTCCCAGTCGTACATCGGACCCATCGACCGTAGTTGCCGCCGCATGTTCCGGATGTTGTCCGTGGTCCACTTGTGGGGATGGATGCCTCGCTTGATGGCGGCATTCTCGGCGTTCAGGCCGAAGGCGTCGAAGCCCATCGGATGAAGCACGTTGAATCCCTGCAAGCGCTTGAAACGCGCGTGGACGTCGGCACCGGTCATCGCATACCAGTGTCCGATGTGCAGGTCCCCCGACGGGTACGGGTACATGTGCAGCTCGTACCACTTTGGGCGCGGGTCGTCGTCGAGGACCCGGTAGATGCCGTCCCTCGCCCAACGCTCCTGCCACTTGCCTTCGATCTCCCTCGGGTCGAAGCGCAGCTCCGTGGTCCGGACCTTTTTCGTCGCCATTCTTGTCACCTCATTGTGCTCGCCGTAATTCCGTCCGCCAGGCTCTCCCGCGCCCCGATCAAGAAATAAAAAACCCGCCCCTGGCCAGGGACGGGATCTTCCGGATTTCGGACGAGATACCCCGCGGTACCACCCTTGTTGCCCCGGCGTCGCCGGAACCACCTCAAAGCTATAACGGTGCCGACCGTCTGGCCCTACTGGATTCAGGCCGGATGCTCCGGTCCGACGAGGTAACTCTCATCGGACTCCGATGGCCCGGATCGCGCCGGAACACATCGGAGGGCGAGTTCACGAGACGTTGCACGCCGGGATTCCACCATTCCCCGTTCTCTATCGTGCGGTACCCGCTACTACTCCTCATCAACGCATTTGGTGTCATTTCGCCGCGCGCGGCGGGCTTCACCGTAGCATGGAAGCCAATTCGCGTCAAGGAGTCGTTTGGAGCAGGCTGCGGAGGATCGGTGTCTGGCGGCCTGAGCGCGCCGACCCGAGGAGCGGCTGGCCAGGACCGAGGTGCGAAGCGGCTTGCTCACGCCGTTCCCGGCCTACGCGATGGGCTAAACTGTGGTACGCTGAGGTTCGAGGTAAGGAGCATGTGCGAGTACTGTTCTGACTCTGAGTCCTGGGGTGAGTCCCTGAAGGTCGACCGGGGAGAACCGATCGAGTGCGAGTGGCTGCCCGATACCGAAGACGATGAATTCGAGCTCGGGGACGGTCCTGACGGGATGCCCGATGCTCCGCCAACCTGCGATAAACGGGCGGCCGCGCTGGTCTATCACCGATACGCCGATGACCACCTGTGCGAGCATCACCAGAGCGAGGAGAAACAGGAACTCGCCGGAGGTCTCGGCAACTTCTTGAGCGAGCTTGGCCTCGAGCAGTCAACGGAGTTCGTGTCGATCAACGCCGAGGTAACGTGCGACTTCATGGGCAGCCTGCTCAGCGAGTCAGTGAGACGCTGCGGCGCCACCGCGACCGTCGTGAAAGTCGTCGTGCAGGAGTCGAGGCTCTGCGCCAGGCACGCCCGGGAGTCGGGCTACACGCCGAAGCGCCGCAAGAGGTCCTGACGAACACTGACACTTATCGAGTGTCTCGTCTGCCGCAGGACTGCGGCAGAGGGCACCGTGTGACGCCTGCCAGCGTCTACGGCTCGTATCTGGGCTGATTGGGCTTGCGGTCGCGTTGAAGCCGGATCGTGCTGCCCTCCAACGGCAAGTCCACACGCGCGCCGCCCCGCTGGTGCGATTCGATGAACGCGAAGATCAGCTCGGTACCGGCACGAGCCACTCTGACGCCGCAACGCTCCAACTCGCCGGTATCCAGAGAATGGACCAGGTCGTTGACGAGATTCAGCGTCGAGCTGGATCGCGGAAAGTCCGGGAACTTGTCCTCGACGAGACCTACTCGGCGGCCCTGGGAGTCCAGGGGCCCTTCGCGGCGCAGCGACCAGCCCGCGCCGTTGCTGAGGGCGGCGACGGCGCCGCCCTCGCACACCGCCTCCCACTCCCCGCCGCGGCCGGTGTTCAGTGCGTAGGCGGTAACCCCGTCCTGGAACTGAATGATCCCGTGACCCGACGGGTCATCCGTGAGCCGGTCGCCCTCGATGGCCCACCCACCCGGCACGAGCTGCGCCTGGACCCAGGATACCGCGCGGTCGCTGTTGAGGCGCAGCAGCAGGTCGAAGTGGTGGCTGGCGCCGTTGAAAAGAGAGCCGGTGGCGTACGAGATCAGCGACCGGAGCGCGCCCAGCTCGCCACTGTCGATGACCTCCTTCATCTTGTCGAAACCCGTGTCGTACCGGCGGTTGGCGCCCAGGTTGAATCGCACCCCGTTTCGCTCGCAGGCCTCGACCATCGCGTCCGCATCCGCCATCGACGCGGCCATGGCCTTCTCGGCGTAGATGGCCTTGACCCCGTGGTCCGACGCGTAGACGACGATCTCCGCTCGCTGCTCCGGCTGCGTCGCGACGCTGACTATGTCGGGCTTCTCCTTGTCGATCAGCTCCTTGTAGTCGGTGTACTGCGCGTTCTTGGGCACGCCGTAGCGCAGGCCCACCTGCTCCATGACGTCCACGCGTATGTCGGAGCAAGCGACCAGGTCGGTCCTCTCGCAGGTTTCGTAGCCCGCGGCGTGGGAGTAGGGGAGCACGATCGACTCGACCCCGACTACCTCATTGTCGATGAACGCTCCCATCCTGCTGCAACCAATCAGGGCCGCTCGGTACTTCTTCATGGGATCACCTCGGTGTGGAAGAACCGGCCGCTGCTGGGCGAGTGCGAACTCTGGCCCGGTGCTCGTCCCCTGGGCAAGTAACGACTCACGGTCGGAACCTCGGCTGCCTTGGTGTACGGTCGCGCTTCAGGAAGACGGTGCTGCCCTGTAGGGGAAGCTCGACCCGCGCGCCGCCCCGCAGGTGCGACTCGATGGACGCGAAGATGAGCTCCGTTCCCGCATGGGCGGACCGGACGCCGCCGATGGGCGGCTCCCCGGTATCGATTGAGTTGACCAGGTCCTCCACCAGTCTCAGGTTCGAGCTAATGGGCTTAAAGCTGGGAAAGCGCCCGGCCACTATGTCGAGATTGCCCCTGTATCCGGGCCGCCCCTTCTCTCTCAGCTTGTAAACGGAGCCGGGCCAGGCGGTGAGGCTGCCGCTTTCGAGGTTGGCCTCCCACTCGATCTCTCGCGGGGACAACACGGCATAGGCGGTGACGCCGTTCTCGAAGTAGATCGTCCCGTGGGCGACGGGGTCCTCCGTGAGCCTGCCGTCCTCGATGGCCCAGTCGCCTTCCACCAGGCTCATCTGGACCCACAGGGCCCGCCGGTCTCCGTTGAGGTACAGCAGGTTGTCGTAGTGATGGCTGGCGCCGTTGAACAGCGAGCTTCCGCTTAGGATCACGGTCTTCAGGGCGCCCAGCCTTCCGCTGTCGATGACCTCCCTCATTCTGGTGAATCCCGGGTGCCAACGCCGCTGCGTGCCGAGGTTGAGAAAGACGCCATTCTTCTCGCAGGCATCCAGGATGCGGTCGGCCTCCGCCATCGAGGCAGACAGGGCTTTCTCGGCGTAGATAGCTTTGGCGCCGTGCTCGGCGGCGTAGACGATGATGTCCGCGCGGTGCTCGGGCTGGGTGGCCACGCTGACGATATCGAGCTGCTCTCGGTCGATCATCTCCTTGTAGTCCGTGTACTGTCTCTCCACGGGTATGTCGTACTGCTGTCCGACCTCCGCCATCACCTCTGGGCGTAGATCGGAGCACGCGACCAGGTCCGTCCTTTCGCTGGCGTAGAACACCGCCGTGTGAGAGTAGGGCGGAACGTGCCCTGGCGCGCCGACTACCTCATTGTCTATGAAAGCGCCCATCCGGCTGCACCCGACGACCGCGGCTCGATAGGTCTTCATCGCTCGTCCTCCACAGTAGTTCTAGCAGGCCGCGAAACAACCCTTTGGCCATTCCGCCCACCAATATTCGACTGAAAAAACGGGAGAAATATTTATGTGAGCGACACCCTCACACTCCCGACAGAGGGGTCATGCCCCTCTGAATGCCCTGGTTTCGATCGCACCACCGGCTCCGTTCACGTCTTCGTACCCCGTTCCTCAACCTCTTACCCCGCCGGCTCATACTTCGGCTGCCGCGGGGTGCGCACGCGTTCGAGCCGGTACCCGCTGCCCTTCAGGGGAATATCGACCCGCTCACCGCCGCGCTGATGGGACTCGATGAATGCGAATATTAGCTCGGTGCTCTGGCGAGCCACCCTGACGCCGCCGCGGGGTGGCTCACCCGTGTCCAGAGAATGGGCCAGGTCATTCACCAGGTTCAGGGCGGAGCTGCTCCGCTCGTACGATGGGAACGAGCCCTGCTCAAGCGGGCCGGGCCGTCCCCGCGCGTCGGGTGGGCCCGCGCGCCGAACCTGCCACTCGAGGCCGTCGCTGATGGCGGTTACGACGCCATTTTCCAGGACCGCCTCGTGCTCGCTTCCCCTTCCGGTCTGCAGGCAGTAGGCCGTAACCCCGTTCTCGAACTGGATCATGCCCTGGGCCCGGGGATCGTCCGTCAGGCGCGTGCCGTCGATGAAGCCGTCGTCGAGGACCTGCCCCTGCACCCAGAGCGCCTGGTGGTCGCTGTTCAGGCGGAGAAGCAGGTCGAGCCAGTGACTCGCCGTGTTGAAGAGGCTGCCGAACGAGTAGGATATGAGCGATTTCAACGCACCCAACTCGCCGCCGTCTATGAGCTCCTTCATCTTGTCGTAGCCCGGATTCCAGCGGCGGTTCGTCCCAAGGTTGAAATAGACGCCGTTTCTCTCACACGCCTCGACCATCGAATCGGCCTCTGCCATCGACGCGGCCATTGCCTTCTCGGCGTAGATGGCCTTGACGCCGTGATCGGCGGCGTAGACGGTGATCTTCTCCCGGTGCTCCGGCTGGGTGGCCACGGACACGATGTCCAGGCCCTCCTTCGCGATCATCTCCTCGTAGTCGGTGTACTGCCGTTCTTTGGGTATATTGTAGCGCTCGCCAAACTTCTCCATCACGTCCTCGCGGAGGTCGGAGCAGGCGATCAGGTCGGTCCTCTCGGACGCCTCGAAGGCCGCCGCGTGGGATATGGGCGGGATCGAGTTTGGCGATCCGACCACTTCGTTGTCGATGAACCCTCCGATACGGCTGCATCCGATGACTGCTGCGCGATAGGTCTTCAAGCTCGGACCTCCTTAGTTGCATTCTCAGAATCGGCGCCGTTCGGCCGGCGCCTGGTTGTGTGGGGCACTGTGCTAGGCCGTCGTCTGGTACTTGGGCTGCTTGGGCGCGACGCCGCGCTGGAGCCGGATCGTGCTGCCCTCGAGAGGCAGGTCAACCCTTGCGCCGCCGCGCATGTGCGACTCGATGAACGCGAAGATCAGCTCGGTGCTGGCGTGGGCGTTGCGAATTCCGCCCCGGGGCGGCTCGCCCGTGTCCAACGAGTGGACCAGGTCCTCGATGAGGTTGACGGTCGAGCTGCCGCGCTCGACGGTGGGAAACTCCCCCTTGACCAGGCGTCTTCGTCCCCTGTGGTCCGGCGGGCCCTGCTGCCGAAGGAGCCACTGCTGTCCATTCGAAAGAGCCGCCACCGCGCCGCGCTCACACACCGCCTCCCACTCCGCACTACGGCCCGAGTTCAGCGCATAGAGCGTGACGCCGTTCTCGAACTGGGCCATGCCGTGTCCGCTGGGGTCCTTGACCAGGCCGCCGTCCTGGATGGCCTCGTCGCCGTCCTGGAGATGGCCCTGGGCCCACACGGCGGGGTGGTCGCTGTTGAGCCGCATGGCCAGGTCGAAGCTGTGGCTGGCGCCGTTGAACAGAGAGCTGGTCTGGTAGATTATCAATGACTTGAGCGCGCCAAGCTCGCCGCCGTCTATTATCTCCTTCATCTTGTCGTAGCCGGGGTCCCAGCGCCGGTTGGCGCCCAGATTAAGATGGACGCCGTTGCGCTCGCATGCCTCGACCATGGCGTCGGCCTCCGGCATCGACGATGCCAGCGCCTTCTCGGCGTAGATCGCCTTCACACCGTGCTCCGCGGCGTACATCACGATCCCCGCCCGCTGCTCGGGCTGTGTCGCCACGCTGACGATGTCTGGACGCACTTCTTGGATCAGCTTCTTGTAGTCGGTATACTGCGCGTCCTCGGGAACTCCGTAGCGGTTGCCGACCTGCTTCATCACGTCGACCCTCAGGTCGGAGCAGGCGACGAGCTCGGTCCTGCCGCTCGCCTCGTACCCCGCCGCGTGCGAGTATGCGCCCCTGCCCGGCGCGACCTCGTTGTCGATGAACGCGCCCATTCGGCTGCAACCAATAAGTGCCGCCCGGTATGTCTTCATCACTGTTCCTCCTGAGCCCAAAATCGCCCCTTGTCGTTGGTCGTGGCCCGGTCCGCGCCGCGAAGCTGTCAAACGCCAAGGCCTCGCCGCCAGAACTCTATCACATGAAAACCGCATCATCAATCCCGGTTCGCCCCCTTCTTGACATGCCGCCAGCCGATACCATAGGCTGTCGAGGCGATAGAATAATGAATTTTCTGGGAGAGAAGTGGATGGCATACGAGTTTGACCATGTGCATCTGAAGGTGGCCGATCCGGGGGCGAGCGCCGACTGGTACGTCAGGGCGTTCAACTTCAAGATCCTTAGCGACTCCGTTAGGCTCTGGGGTGACCGGTTCATTCGCTGCGAGACCCCCGACGGCGCCATCATAAATATATCCGGCGCGCGAACGGACGAGATAATGGGCGATGCGGACGCGGGTGCCCACTGGGGCCTCGAGCACTTCGGACTCAAGGTGGACGATCTCGACGCGGAGATCCAGCGGCTCACCGGCCTCGGCGCCCAACTTATGGAAGGGCCAGTGGACGTCCCGGGAGGGCCCCGCATTGCGTTCATCAAGGCCCCGGGCGGCGTGCGGATAGAGCTGCTGCAGCACCGCTCCTGATGCCCCGCGAAACAGTTGAATTGGCGAACGGCTGACCGGGACGAATATGGCGGAACTGAACCCAATATTCAGTCGCATGGTGCGGGCGCTGAGCTTCGACGAGGGCCTCTACTCCGATGTCGCCGATGACGCCAACTCGATTTCCCAGGCGGGGATGATCGTGGTCGCCGGGGCGATGGCGCAGGTGATGGGCACCGACGCTGGGACCGGATGGTTCCTGATGACGTTCATGGTGCGCATGATCGCGTGGTGGTTGGCTCTCTCCGGAATCACCTATCTGGTCGGCACCCGGGTGTTTCGGCCCCAGCCAAAGGACTTTGGGGCAAAGGTGCCGGCGCCGGACGTTCTTAAGGTCGCCCGTGTGATGGGCTTCGCCATGACGCCACGGCTCTTCCGCGTGCTGACATTCATACCCGCGTTCGGGCCGATAATCTTCTATCTGGTCACCTTCTGGCAGATTGGATTGATGCTGATGGCCGTTCGTTTGACCTTCGGGTACTCCGAGACGTTGCGGGCGGCGTGGGTTCTCGGCGTCGGGTTGGTGCCCCTGATGATGATCGAGCCGTTCATACTCGGCGGAGTGTAAGCGGCAAGCCGCGTCAACCGGCTACCGGGCCCTGAGTCGATGTCGCAGATGCGTGCGACCCTCCATAGGACGCGAACGTGCCAGGAGAGACTGAGATGTCCGAAGACTGCATTTTCTGCAAGATCGGCGCCGGGGAGATCGAGAGCGAGATTCTCTACAGGGATGACATCTGCTTCGTTATCAGGGATATCGCCCCAAAGGCGCCCGTGCACCTGCTGGTAATCCCCAACCGGCACTTCACGCTCCTGGAGGGTTTGACCCCCGCGGACTACGCGATGGTCGGTGGCATGTTCGCCGCAGCCGGTGAGTTAGCCGGCTCCGAGGGAGTTGACAGCAGCGGATATCGCCTCATTGTTAATCAGGGCGCCGACGCAGGCCAGGCGGTGGACCATCTGCACCTGCACGTTCTTGGTGGCCGGCGCCTCGGCCCAATGGCGTAGTGGCGCGGCAAGGTCTTGGGGGGGGGCCGGAGCGGTATTCTTGAGCAACCTGGTTCGAGACGAATACACCGCCTCCAGGAACCTGGAGGCGCGCCTCCAGATCCACCGCCATGCCACGGAGAGACGCGACCTGAGCCAGTGGGTTTTCGACCGGATTGACGTTGCCCTGGGGGCGACGGTGTTGGAGTTGGGCTGTGGACCCGGCGCGCTTAGGGCGAGGAACCTGGACCGCGTGCCGGATTCCTGGTGGGGCACTCTGTCCGACCTGTCTCCCGGCATGATTGAGGAGGCGAGGCAGAACCTCGGAGAACGCGGGGTAGGCTTCACGTTCGAGGTAGCGGACGCCGGCTCTATTCCCCACAAAGACGATACATTTGACGCGGTGCTGGCCAACCATATGCTATATCATGTGTCGGACAGGCCAGCGACGTTCGCGGAGATCCCGCGAATATTGCAGCCGGGTGGACGGCTGTACGCGACGACAGGCGGACGCGACCACCTGCGAGAGTTGCGCGAGCTCGAGACGAGAATCGGTCTGCGTGTGGCGTTCCCAGACGCCGGCGCCCCTACGCCGTTTGAGCGTTTCGGTCTGGAGACGGCGCAGGAGCAGCTAGAGCCGTGGTTCGCGAGCGTCCGGCTAAGCCGTCTCGAAGGAGAGCTGCTGGTCAGGGACGCGGGCCCGGTGATAACCTATATATAGTCGTACAAGCGGCTTTCCGGCGAGCAATTGAAGGGGCTGCAAGAGCCTATTGAACACGAGATCCGGCTCGGCGGTGGGATGCGGATCACCACGCAATACGCATGTTTGAGGCGCGGAAACACAACGGCGAAGGGTGATGTGACATGGCAACGGATGTAGCGTCGGAGCGTCAAGTAGCGGTGCTCATCGACTTTGAGAATGTGGGGTTAAGCTCGGTACGATGGCTTTTCGACCAGGTCTCGGACTTCGGTCGCATCATCGTGAGGCGCGCCTATGCCGACTGGTCTACCACCTCCAGCAAGGGCAACCAGCGCGGCGTGCGCGACCAGCTACTGGATCTCGGCATCGAGCCGATCCACCTTTTCCACTCGGCTTCGGGAAAGAACTCGAGCGATATCCGCCTGACGATCGACGCGGTGGACCTGATGTACCAGACCCCGGTGGACACCTTCGTCATCGTCTCGTCCGACACCGACTTCGTGCCCCTGGTGAGCAAGCTCCGGGCGGCGGGAAAGACGGTTATAGGCGCGGGACGCAAGGCCACGGTCTCCCGGACGCTGGTCACCTCGTGCGACAGGTACTTCTATCTCGACCAGCCGGAGCGGCCATCGGGAGAAACCACACCGGGTGAGAGTCAGGAGACGCTGCAGCCGGATACCGACAGCCTGCTGGTCCGCTCGGTCAAGGTCGCCATGGACGACCAGGGGCGGATGGTCGGCAGCAAGCTGCGCGATACGCTTCAGCGCCTGGACCCGAGCTTCAACTACCGCGCCATGGGCTTTTCGACCTTCACGAAGTATCTCGATGCCTCCGACGAGGTGATCGTCAACCGTCCAAAGGGAGGCGAGAGCGACGTCACCGTGGAGCTGTCCGAGACCCCCGATCCGGAGGTGATGGGGACCAGGATCGACGCCGCCTGGGCGAAGAGGTCTCCGATGTCCGGCCAGTCCTTCTCCGGCACCACCGCCGCTAACGACGTGGCGAAGGTCCTGGGGGTCAGCAAGCTCAGCGATTCGCCATATAAGACCCTCCAGGGTCTGCTGGACGCCAACTCCCACCTGAACGCCAGGTGGGTGCGCCGCCAGAACAGGATCATCAGGCGGTAGCCAAACCGAGCATGCCAAACTGTGGCTCCGCGACCCATCCGGGGAGGGGTCCCTCCCTGCCCCAGATCCTTCGTCCCGATGCCGCATCGGGGTTCAGGGTGACATCAAACTACGCGCTCCCTGAGCGGTGCACTCCGTAGCTATGACCGGAGCGCCTGGGCGACCCACGGCCCGCCCGCGTCGCCACAGCAGAAGAGCGGCCATCGTCCCCACCATCGCGATCAGGCCCCACCGCGAGACGCTTGGCACGGCAGCGGCTATCGTGTGCCACACTGAGCACCGCCACCCCATGGCCTTTTAGACCTGCGGTGTCGAGGTACTTTCAGTCCGGGCTAACCGTCATCGATTCGGCGTTGTCGAGCCCGTTGACGCCGTCCTGGTAGACCTCCACGAAGGTGAGGTGTGGACTAGCAGCGCCTACGACCGCAACCTCTTGCAGAGCGACCAAGGCAGTCACAGCCGTCGTCAAGGCAGCAATCCTCAGATGGCGGGGTAAGCTCTCGGTCACGGCAGTTCGTCTCCTTGCCCGTCGAGGGTATCCGCCTCGGGATGACTTGGGTCGGGATTTGACGCGGGTGCGCTCTCCCCAGGAACCTGGGCGCCGACTTCCCTCCGTGTGGCCAGATAAGAGGCGAGCATGGTCACAGCCAGAATCCCTGCGACAGCGCCCAGGGATATGGGCGTAGACACGTGGTAGAACTCGCTGACAACCATCTTCACGCCGACGAAACACAGCACCAGCGCGAGGCCTACTTTGAGATAGCGGAAGTAACGGAGAACGCCGGCCACCAGGAAGAACAGGGCCCGCAGCCCCAGGATGGCGAAGACGTTGGACGTCCACACGATGAACGGGTCCCTGGTGATGGCCAGGATGGCGGGGACGGAGTCCACGGCAAAGACCA
>CAZJDV010000084.1:0-2573 GCA_964544865.1 uncultured Dehalococcoidia bacterium
GCCCCGACGGTGTTAGCTCGTGTGCCTGTGGGTGCGTGGGTGAGGCAGCCACCCTGGCTTCTAATGCTGCCCCCCAATGGTTTCGGGGTCCTTTTGATGGCTACTGCCAACTCATCCGTCCCAAGCATAGGCTACCTCCCCGGAACAGGGCCTGAACTAAACGGAGAGTCGCCTGAATATGTCCTGAATGTAGGCGGACCTACTCTCTTCGCACTAACTAATTTAGTGTCATGGCCCGTTACGCCGCTACGCCACCGGGGCGTTTCCGTGGAGGTGGCCTACGTGTCCGTCCGAGATCTAGGGCGCGCGCGCAGGTGTGCCCCTACGCACAGCTTTCGGTGCTCAGACGGTTGACCACGCTGACCAGATTGGTCACGGGGAAAGGTTTGTTGAGGGTTGATGTGGCGTTGAACATCCTGGCCTGATCAACGTTCCAGCTGGCGTCCAACAGAAGCACCGTTGGCTGCGGCACGCCGCGACACCATTCTGACAATGTGGCGTATACGCTGTGCCGTGGAGTGTCATACCAGCCCATATCCAGGATCCACACACTGGTGTCTCCAGCGCTCCACGACTCCAGGAAGCTCAAGGGTGACCGTGCGTTCAGCAGGTGTATCTCTACCTGGTGACCATGCGACTGGAGGTTACGGGCCAGCAAGCTGCTGAACACGCGGTCTTCACTGAGGATGGCGATGTGCTGCACGAGTACCCGCCGGTGCTCTCCGCCTATATGGGCAGCGTAGCAGCAAGGTGCGGGACAAACCCTGAACGGACGTTGGGACGCCCTGAAATTGTCCTGAAAAACTTGGTCAGAAGATGTCAGGCGCTTCACCCCCGCCTTAATCCTCGCCATTGATGGGGAGGATGATACTCCCTCCCCTGGTGGGAGGGAATTAGAGGAAGAGGGAAACGCTTGGCGACGTGAGCGGCTTTTGCCTTGGCCTTTTGGGCCACTACGTTAGCGGAGGAACGCCAGCGGGTTCAACGACACGTCGCGATCATACGTGTCGATCCCTTCCCTGCGCTTAACATACGTGACCACGGCGTAGGTTGCGGGCGTTGCTACGGCTTCGTAGAGCACCTTGACGGCCCACTGTGTTAGCAACATCTCCACAAGGATACTCCCGGGTATGACGCCCGCGAAGGCCGCCAAGATGAAAACGGCGGAATCTACCCCTTGACCCACGATTGTTGAGCCGATGGTGCGCGTCCAAAGCCATCGCCCACCGGTGGCTACCTTCATGCGCGACAGCACCATCGAGTTGGTGAATTCGCCAACCAGGTAGCCCGCGAAAGAGGACACAAGCACCCTGGGCGTCTGGCCAAAGATTGTCTGGTAGGCGTCTTGAGCGTCCCAGACCGGCGCCCCGACGGCCGGCAGCAGTCCACCTATCCAGATACCGGCTACCGCGATGGCGTTGCACAGGAATCCCAACCAGATGACACGTCTGGCGATGCGGAACCCGTACACCTCGGTCAGGACGTCTCCCAGGATGTAAGTAATGGGAAACAGCACGATGGCGGCGGGCAGGACGCGGCCCCAGATCAGGACAATCTTGACGACGATAATGTTGGATGTGATGAGGAGCGTAACAAACAGTGCCGCCAGGACTACCAGGAGACCGGTCACCTGAGGCGTTGCGTTGCTGTTGTTCATGTTGTGAGCTGGGTAGCCGGAGCGACTGTCACCGTCGGTGGTGCTCTGGGCCGGAGTCATTCAGCGATCGCTTCTTGAAGATGTCGAACGTTGGGATGCCAGGACGTGGTCCTCCTGGCACTCCAACGAGCCGCCTTCCAACTGGATGGTTACGTGGCTGATGCCAAACTGCCCGGAAGCCGCGTCTCGGAGTTGGACCAATATCCGTTGCCCTTGCTCTGGTGTGACGCCGTCCGCCAGCACAGCGTGCGCGCTCAACGCGTTGTAGCCGGACGTTATTGACCAGGTGTGTATGTCATGCACAGAGACCACTCCGTCTGCCTGGCGCAGGATCTCCTCAAGCGCCACGATGTCCACGTCTGAAGGCGTCCCCTCCAGGAGCACGTTGGTTGCTTGGAAGACGATCCTGCCTCCCGTGTAGATGATCAAAACCGAGATTACGGCGCTCACGATTGGGTCCGCAACGTACCAACCGAATAGCAGCATCAGGACGCCGGCCAGGACTATGCCCGCCGATTGTACCGCGTCCGTGGCCACGTGGAGGAATGCGCTCCGAGTGTTCAGGCTCTGGTCGGCGGCTCGGTGCAGGATGCGGGCCGCCGCTAGCTGGGCGACGAATCCCGCCGACGCGATGAGTACCATCGGCCCGCCCAGCACCTCTGGCGGGTCCAGCAACCTCTGGTACGCCTCGAACAGTATGTATGCGGCTACCGCCCACAACGCCAGGCCGTTTGCCAGGGCAGCCAGGATCTCCACCCGGTAGTAGCCGTAGGTGCGTGCGACAGTGACCGGGCGTGCCGCGAACCAAAACGCCATGAGGGTCATTGCCAGCGCGCCGACATCCGTCAGCAAGTGCCCTGCATCAGCCAGGAGCGCCAGACTGTGGGTCCACCACCCGCCGATAGCCTCGACCAGG
>CAZJDV010000084.1:2673-10545 GCA_964544865.1 uncultured Dehalococcoidia bacterium
ATCAGCCAGGAGCGCCAGACTGTGGGTCCACCACCCGCCGATAGCCTCGACCAGGAAGAACGCGAGGATTATCACCAGGCTTATGCGCACAGCGCGCTTGCTCCTGGTGCGGTGGTAGCGGTTTCGGGTGGGCATGGGTGTCATGTGTGTAGTACCGAGCCGAGAGCAAGACCAGTCTAGCCTTGCTACCTCGGAGGGTCAACTTGCTAGTCGGGGCGTCCGAAGAACACCCCAAACCCCCTCAAGGGGGTTCCAGGTATCCCCTTCGGGGATTGTTTTGTATCTGAGGGACACCCTCAGACTCTCGGCAAATCCCGACACGTCGGGATCGCACACCCCTTTTCATTGTTCATCAGACTGCTAAGCGTACTCCTAGCTAGCGTCCAACCCCATGATCCTGACCAATGTGCGTGACTTGTATATGCGATTGATATTGAGGAGGAGGGCCGTGAGCCCTTCCACATAACGTGCGTTGGCAAGTGCGCCACCGTCCACGGCGCGCAGGTTGGGGACCTGCTGCGCCAGGCCCATGACCGTTTCTTTGGCGGCCGGATCGTCCGAGCACACCACCACATCTCCATCGATGACGCGTCGTGGGGCCCACAGGTCCGTTGCGCTTACGTTTTGGAACGCGGCCACCAGGCGCGATTGCGGGAGAAGTCGTTGGGCCTGGGTAGCGGCTGATCCTTCAGGCACGGTCATGGCCTCAATGACGCCCCCTTCGAAGCTGAGAGGCGCAACGGTAGAAACCACCACCTTGTCGGCCAACTCTGCTGCCAGGGGTTCCAGCAGGCCGGCCTGGGCTTCGCAGGGTACGGTGACGAAGACGATGTCGGACTCCTGCGCTGCCTGGGCGTTGGAGCCCGCCTTGGCCCCAGTGACCTGGGCCCGCTCCCTCATACGGTTGACCGCGTCCTCGGCCCTGGAGGCGTCGCGTGACCCCAAGATGACCTCATGGCCTGCCAGGGCAAAACGTAGCGCCAGTCCGCGGCCCTCGGGGCCGGTACCGCCCAAGAATCCGATCATCGGCTGCTCCTTCGCTGGTTCTTGATCCTGCCCGCGAGTATAGCACTGGCCAATGATCTGGCGAGGGCCGGGAGCCCGCTGCGCGCCGCTGGCCCTGTGAACAAATCCCATGACACGCTATACTTTGTGGACCCCAGGGTGGAAAGGCAGGCACCGTGCATCAGGGCAGGCACATAGGTCTGCCCCTACGGTAACGCACCGATTGGGTAGGGGCGTACCGTGTGTACGCCCTAAGTTCATCGAAACACGCAAAGGGTTCTTTAATGGCGGATGTCCGCCCCTTCAGGGGCCTGCGATACTCACCACGGCTTGGGCCGCTGCTCTCCGATGTGGTGTGCCCACCATACGATGTCATCTCTCACGAGCGGCAGCAAGCCCTTGAGGGTAACAGTCCTTACAATGCTGTTCACGTGGAGCTGCCGCAGGCGCTGGGCGGCGACCGGTATGCCAGGGCAGGTCAGACCTTTGACCAGTGGGTCCAGGAGGGCGTTCTGGTCCGGGATGAAGACCCCAGCTACTATCTGCTCCGTCACATGTTCCACCAGGGCGGCAAGGCGTTTGAGCGCTGGGGTCTGACCGTCTGCGTACGCCTGGAGGAGTTCGAACATCGCATCGTACTGCCGCATGAGGAGACGGGGGCCGGCGCCAAGGAGGACAGGTTTCAGCTCATTGACGCGTGCAGGGCCAACCTGAGTCCCATCCTGTCACTGTACCGCGACCCTGCCCGGCGGATCCGTGACGCTATCGAAGAGATCGCTCAACGTCCGTTCAGCGTCTCGGCCAGGTACGATGGCGATCAGGAACTGGCCATGTGGGTGGTTGATGCCTCGGAGATAGGCGACGCTGTTCAGTCCGCGCTCCGGGACGCGCCGTTGTTCATCGCCGATGGGCACCACAGGTACGAAACCGCGCTGCGTTACCGTGACGAGATGCGTCAGCGGAACGGCTCCTGGGCGGAGGACGAGGCGTTCAACTTCGTGATGATGGTGTTGACGGACTTCAGTGATCCGGGCCTGCTGCTGCTGCCGTATCACCGCTCCGTGGGAGGCATGGACCCGCCTACACTGACGGCCCTACGCAACCGCTTGCTGGAGGCTTTCCAGATACAGGCATTCGACTCCGACCCCACGTTTCCGCAGGCCCTTGAGGAGGCTGTCGCACAGCGGTCCAATGAAGTGGCGCTGGGTCTCCTGGGCCCGGACGGGGAAGGTCCGTATCTGCTCACGTTGGAGAACGACAATATCAAAGACGAGCTTCGGGCGATGCCTGGCGGTGCAGGACTTATTGACTCGGAGGGATGGGTGCTGCACCAGGCTGTTTTGGAGCCTGTGCTAGGTAGCCTGGCGGCGGACCATGTGAGGTACGTTCACAATCCTCAGGAAGCCTGGGATGGCGTTGTGCAAGGGAGAGAGCAGATGGCGTTCTTCCTGAAGCCGTTTCCCATGGACCTGTTCCAGGCCATTGTCCCAACCGGCCTGCGTCTGCCTTCCAAGTCCACCTTCTTTCATCCCAAGCTGCCCACGGGTCTGGTCTTCAACCCGCTGGAGGGGCCGCTGTAGGGGCAGGCAAATGGCTTGGGCAGGCACGTAGGGCTGCCGCCACGGTAACATACCGGTGTTGTAGGGGTGCACCTGCGTGTGCGCCCTGGGCTTGGGGCAGATGCAGTGCATTCGGGCAGACACATAGGTCTGCCCCTACGGTCACTCGTTGTCACCGCGTCCGATCCGCTCGAACACGTCGGTGAACTCCTCGTATGTGGAGATATCGGCGATGGCGTGGACAAAGCTGGCCAGCGAAGGCGAACCCTCACGTATCTTCTTGAGTTGGCTATGGATCGAACTGGTGGAGGCCGGGCTGTCGGCGTAGGTGCCGTGGAAGGCGAAGTACGCCTGGTTGAGTCTACGCAGGTAATACCCGTTGTCCACGAACACCTTTCGGCGCTGCTCCATATAGGCCTCCGCATCTTCAACCCTGCTCTCGGCCAGGAGCTCATCCACCCGGAGCCTGGTCTCGCGCATCTCCTTGTTGAAGCAGAACTGGTCATCGGGACACGGCTGAGCGGGGCCGGGTTCGGATGGAGTCGGGACGGGCTCACCGGTGAGCCGGCTGAAGACCAGGTTGCCCAGCTCCTCTCCGAAGACGTTGGCCGTGGTCTCGTTGATGCTGGACATGTTGCCGTCAACCGCGTAGCTCTGGCCCAGGGGTCTAAAGAAGAGGTAGTTGTGCAGCCACTCGTGGCTGGCCAGGATGAGCGACGTCCGCAAGTCGGTAGAAGCGATGATGGTGGGGTATGTTGAGATGCCGCCGAGCCCCTCTACGAGCGCTGACACGGCATCGCTTGCTTCGATGCGCGTCTCTATGGCATTACGCGTTGTTGGCGAAAGCTCTGGCTTCAGAAGCACCGACTGATCGAACCGGATCGTGTCGCGAGGCGAGACCACCAGCAAGGTAGGCAGACGGTCCAGGGCGAAGTCCACCGGAGGGAACATGAGGTTTCCGATCCTCAAAGGGATACCCTCCTGACGCAAAACCTCTGTAAGGCCCCCCTCCAGGAACTCCTCCACCTGGGGTAGCATGGTGTTGGCCCTGCGCCTCACCGATTCGACGCGCTCCTCCAACTCAGTCACCTGGTTGGAGCCCGTGGCCACCGCCTGTTCCAACTCCCGCTGCAATGAGCCAAGCTCGCCCTGAATGCCGAAGTAGTCGTTGACCGTCGCCATGCGCTCCTCAGGCGTCTGGCGGATAGGGGACGTTGCATTGGCCAGCCAGTGCACCCACTTGGAGGGCAGGTTGAAAGCCTCCCAAGCAACGAGGTTGTAGTGGTAGCGGATAGAGAGACGCTCCGCTGGTGAGAGGACCAGCGCATCGTGCGCCACAAAGGCAGCGTACAGGACGATCAGGGACATGATGACGGCGAGACGTTGCATTGGCCCTCCGATCACAATGGTAAGGAAAGCGGTGATGAACACGCAAGGGGAGAGCCGCGGAACCCAGTGCTTCACCCCGATTCTCCCGCGCTCGGAATCATTGCGCCAAGCCGAAACCTTGGCTACAATGGTGCCGGTTGGTCACGTCAAGCTGACGGAGGGGATTCATGACCTCTTTCGATACGCAGCACCTGCGCAACGTCGCGTTGCTGTCGCACTCCGGGACCGGCAAGACCTCAATTGTGGAAGCCCTCCTCTTTGCAACTGGCGCCATCACGCGCCTGGGGAGGGTAGAGGACGGCACCACCACCTCTGACCACGAACCCGAAGAGATCAAGCGCGGGTCCAGCATCCAAACCTCAGTGGTGCCTTGCAACTGGCGTGACTACAAGCTCAACCTGCTGGACACCCCAGGCTACCCTGACTTCGTGGGAGAGCCCACGTCCGCCCTCCGGGCAGTGGAGGCCGCGGTGTTGGTGGTGGCAGCCCAGGCAGGAGTGGAAGTGGGCACGGAAAACGCGTGGGACCTCTGCGATGATCTGGACTTGCCGCGGATGGTGTTGATCAACAAGATGGACCGAGAGAACGCGGACTTCGTCCGCGCTCTGGCGAGCATTCAGGAGACCCTTGGCAAGCACTGTGTCGCCATCTCGGCGCCGGTAGGCGCCCAGCAAGATTTCCAGGGCGTGATCTCACTGCTGGACCCTCCGGAAGACGCGCCTGCCTCTGTGACCGCTGAGGTAGAGGAGTACAGAGAACGCTTGATAGAGGCCGTGGCGGAGACCAGTGACGAGATGGCGACCAAGTACCTGGAGGGTGAGGCGTTGTCTCGTGAGGAGATAGTGGCGGCCCTGAAGCAGGGGATACTCCAGGGGAAGCTAGTCCCGGTGATGGTCGGATCGGCAACAACCCCCCTTGGGATGACCGAGGTGATGGATGCAATTGTTGACCTAATGCCCTCACCTTCGGAGGCGCCAGATGCGGAGGCCACTACGGCCGGTAGCGAAGGCACAACGATGCTAGCAGCAGACCCCGCTGGCCCGCTGGCCGCGCTGGTTTTCAAGACCACCGCGGACCAGTTCGTTGGCAAGCTCTCGTATTTCCGGGTCGTCAGCGGCACCGTAAGCAGTGATTCCCACGTGTGGAACGCCAACAAGGCGCAGGCCGAGCGGATTGGGCAGGTCTTCGTGCCCCGGGGCAAGAACCAGGAGCCTGTGGGTAGCCTCGTAGCGGGTGACATCGGTGCCGTGCCCAAGCTGTCTGCCACGAACACTGGCGACACGCTCGCCCAGCGTGAGACACCGCTGATGTTGAAGTCCATCAGTTTCACTGAACCGATCTTCATTGCCTCGATCTCTCCCAAAGGTAAAGCCGACCTGGACAAGATGGCCAACGCGCTGAACCGCCTCGTGGAGGAAGATCCCACTCTCCTGCTGACCCGCGAGCAACTGACCGGTGAGGTGTTGCTTGCTGCGCTTGGCGAGACCCACGCCGAGGTTGCCATGGAAAAGGCGAAGCGAAAGTTTGGCGTGGAGTTGGTGACGTCCCTCCCCAAGGTGGCTTACCAGGAGACGATAGGCGGGACCATCAAAACGGAATACAAGCACAAGAAGCAGACCGGAGGCCATGGCCAGTACGGACACGTGAAGATTGAGCTTGAGCCGAGGCCACGGGGCAGTGGGTTCGAGTTCGTGGAGAAAGTGGTGGGAGGAAACGTTCCCAAAGAGTACATCCCCGCCGTTGAAAAGGGAGTGCTCAAATCTCTTCAAGAAGGTGCGCTGGCTGGCTTCCCAATAGTTGATCTGAGGGTTTTGCTTTACGACGGTAGCTCCCATCCAGTGGATTCATCCGGGATGGCCTTCGAGATTGCCGGCTCCTACGCTCTCAGGAAAGGGGTCATCGAGGCGAACCCGGTGCTCCTGGAACCTGTCATGCGTATCCAGGTGACGGTGCCCGACTCCTACACGGGGGAGGTCATCGGCGACCTAAACACCAAGCGGGCCCGTATCCTGGGCATGACCCCGGAAGGTGGCATGACCGTCATTGAGGCCGATGTGCCGCAGACGGAGGTGCGGCGCTACGCTACCGAGTTGCGCTCCATGAGCCAGGGTCGCGGCCGGTTCAAGATGGAGTTTGGCCACTACGAGGAGGTCCCTCAGCACCTCACTCAGCGCATAGTGGAGGAGACCCAAAAGGAGAAGGCCGGCCCGGCGTAGCGGAAAGGAGAGTCCAGAGGGGCGAAGCCCAGAGTTTACGCTGAGCCCTTCGAAGGGATGGGGGTCTGGGGGTATCCCCCAGACATAGACTCTCCCGGCTTCCCGGCCAGGACCTGTCCTGAGCTTGCCGAAGGAAGAGGGTCAGGGGGATCGTTGTAGAGAGCTCTTGATCACCATGCCGGCACTATGCTGCATGGAGCGTGGAACAGGGTAATGAGGGTCACATGGTTGGCAAGATAGTGGGCCTGTTCAGGAAGTCCGAGATGGCGGAGGACCCGGTCTGCCATATGCAGGTGGACGTCAAGGCCCCGAATGGCGGCTCGCACGAACATGGTGGCCAGACGTACTACTTCTGCGGCCCCGGGTGCCGTGTAGCCTTCGCGAAAGAGCCTGACGCCTATTTGTCAGGCGAGAAGCGGATGGAAATGTAAGGGCGTGCCCTCTCTCGCTGCGGCCCAGATGGGTTGCATGGGACCAACAGACGCACCCGCTAGCAATGTGGGTGAGGTGTTTCTCGAAACGCGCCCATACTATGGACCCGGGATAATCGCTCCCTTCCATGTGGAGAGACTGCCGTTGGGTGCGAACCACGGCCACGAGCAACCAGAGTTGAGGTGAATTGGATGGCCAAGATTGTCGGAACCGGGAAGTATACCTACGAGATGAACGAAGACTGGGCTCACCTTCCAGAAGGCATGGAGATGCCCGCGGCGTCGGTGTACGGCGACTCCCAAGACCGGATCTACTGCTTCAACAGGGCGCCCGAGCACCCAATAGTCGTGTTTGACAAGGACGGCAACTATCTTGATTCGTGGGGCAGCGGCCTGTTCACGTTCCCTCACGCCATCTACCTGGATGCTGATCAGAATGTGTGGTTGGTGGAGAGGAACGACCACCTGATAATGAAGTTCACTCGCACGGGTGAGCACATCATGACCATCGGCACCAAGGGGCAGCGCTCGGACACGGGCTTTGACCCATCGTACCTGGGCTCTGACGCACATAAACTGGTGACCCATGGAGGCGGCCCTTTCAACATGCCCGCTGGTGTCGCCGTGGCTCCCAGCGGCGACGTATTCATCGCCGACGGGTATGGCAACTGCCAGGTACATAAGTTTACCGCCGATGGGCAGCTGGTCATGTCGTGGGGGGACCCCGGCAGCGGGCCGGGGCAGTTCATGCTGCCTCACGGGGTCTGGATTGACAGCAGAGGACGTGTCCTGGTGGCGGACCGGGAGAACGACCGCGTTCAGGTGTTCACGCAGGAAGGCGAGTTCATCGGCGTATGGCCCACGCCCATGGTAGGGCCTGCGGTCCTCTATGTGGACAACAAAGACACCGTGTACGTCGCTGAACACAACGGGGGCAACATTAGCATACTTAACCTGGACGGCGAGCTGCTGGCCAGATGGGGTTCGCCCAACTACCGCTCCTGCCATGGTGTATGGGTTGATTCCCACGGTGACCTCTACGTGGTGCAGCCGGGTGAAGATGCCGCGGGAGTCGGGGGACGCAAAGTGGTCAAGTACACCCGTAAGTAACATTGCGCTGGACCGAAAGCTAGACGACAAAGGGGCGAGGTTATCTCGCCCCTTGTTCATTCCGGGTTCCATGCGGGTGTACGTGCCACGGAACAAACGGTGTGATTCTGTCGTTCCGAGTAGGGGGCCGGCAAGCCGAGCCCCAAAACCGAACAATTCAAT
>CAZJDV010000085.1:0-10516 GCA_964544865.1 uncultured Dehalococcoidia bacterium
GACTTCCAGCTCCCCCTGGATCATGTTGATGTAGTTGTGGACCTTGGCCCTGGGGCTCATCGACACCGGCGGCGTTCGCCGGATAGACGGGGTGATTACCTGCAGGCCATCCCTGTAGTACGCGGCCCTCTCCTCGAAGGGCAGCGGATAGCACTCCACCACCACGGTCGGCTCGTCCTCGCTCCCACCCCTGACCCCCCTCGTGAAGCGTTGGGTCACCCAGTAGTCGTCGTCATCGGCCAGCAGCGGCAGATTGGCGTCGAGCAACTTCATTGTCAGACCGGCCAGCGCGTCCTTCGTGATCCCGGGCTCGATGCGCATGTACCTCAGGGAGTCGTAGAGCCGGTCCAGGTGCTCCTGGAGCTTGAAGATGCGATGGCCGAAGGTGCGGGTCGTGTCGAAGACGGCGTCGCCGTACAGAAAGCCGCGGTCGCCGATGGACACCGTCGCACGGCTTTCCGGCACGATCTCGCCGTTGACGTACGCCACTCGCTCCTGGGCCATGTTCGGTCGCCTCCCTGGGTGTTAGGCCTCGCGGCAGTAGAAAATTCATGTGTGAGGGCCACCCTCACACACCCGGCAGAGGGGCCACAAACCTCTGCAATCCCCTCTATATGTTTTCTGCGCCCTCAGCGGTCTCCGCGGTAGTCTCTGAAGTCCCTAGCCGCGTTCGATGTTCTTGAAGCGGTAGCCCACCTGCCATACCGTTTCGATGAAGGTGTGGTCTGCGTCCTCGATCTTGCTGCGCAGCCGCCTGATGTGGACGTCCACGGTCCGCGTGCCGCCCAGGTAGTCGTATCCCCATATCTGGTTGAGCAGCGCCGCCCGCGAGTAGACGCGCCCCGGATTGCTCGCCATGAGCAGCAAGAGCTCATATTCCTTGAAGCGCAGGCTGACGCGCCTGCCGCCGACGGAGACCTCGAAGTTCGCCGTGTTGATCGTCAGGTCCCCGGCGCGAAGGGCGTCCGGGTCGTCCTTCGGCGCGGCGCAGCGCAGGACCCGTCTCACCCTTGCGACGAGCTCGTTCACCCTGGGTGGGCTCAGGAGGAAGTCGTCTGCCTCCAGATCCACGTCCCACAGCCGCTCTTCTGGTACGAGGGCGACGGCGGGCAGCTTCATCTTCACGCAGCGGGCGACGCAGTCCGCCGCCTCTGGCCACGGCATGGCGGTGGCGTCGATAAGGGCGAGGTCCGGCCTTTCGTCCGACCGGATTCCATCCATGTCCGACTCGCCGGCCACGAGCACGGCCTTGATGGCGCGAGTTCTAAGCGCGGCGACAAGGTCTGGCTGCTCGTCATATTGCGCGGTGCCGATGGCCATCACGGTCCTCGATATTGGTTAGCACGGTCAGTATATCAAACAGTCCGGCGGCTGTTGTCGAAGGTCTGGACCGGGCCTCGCCATGCCTCGGAGTCCACGTCCGTTTTCTCGAAATCGCCGTCCGTATATTCGCCGATACCCGCTGCCCAGAATGCCCGGGCAGCCAGGTTTTCACGGGTTTGGAAAACCTCCCACGCGCCGCGAAAACGGTCGAAGAGCTGGAAGGCCACCTTCCTGCCGATACCCATCCGGCGGCACTTGCGCATGATGAAGAACTCGGCGACGCTCCTCGTGTCCCGGTCCCGTCCTAAGACGGAGCGGATCCCGAGCAGCACGAAGCCGGCAATATGCTCGTCGGAATAGACCAGAAACGAGATCCAGCCACCGGTATGGGAACCCGCCGGCGTCGTTGACGTCGTCACCGTCGATTTCGGAGAAATCGTACTGATAAAGCTGGATCAGCTGGCGAAGCATGTGCTTGCGCTCTATGGGCACCTCCCTGTTCTCTACGGCCATGAGTCCCGGTCCTTCACCGACCGGTATATCTACGCGCCGCTCTGCGCCGCGTCGGTCTCTATGGGCACGCCGGTGGAGTTGCCCCACTCGGTCCAGGAGCCGTCGTAGTTGCGGACTCGCTGGTAGCCGAGCAGGTACTTGAGCACGAACCAGCTAAAGGACGCCCGGACGCCGAGGCGGCAGTACGCGACGATCTCGTCCGACGGGGCCAGCCCCTTGCTCTCGTACATCTGGCGGAGCTCGCCGGCCGACCTGAAGGTGCTGTCATCGGCAGCGCCGTCCCTCCAGCGCAGGTGCACGGCGCCCGGGATGCGTCCCGCACGGTAGATGCCCTCCTGGGGCGTGCCCAGCGACGACGTGAACTCGCCCGAGTACTCCCCGTAGTCGCGGGTGTCCAGCGGCTTGAAAGACGGCTTGCCCAGGTTGGAGACGATGTAGTCCCTCATCGCCCTCAGAGACTTGTCCTGGGCCCCTGCCCGGTAGGGCCTGGAGGCCGGCGCCGGCTCTTCGGTGGATACCGGCCTGCCCTCTTTGAGCCACTTGGCGCGCCCACCGTTCATGATGCGAACATCCTCGTGGCGGTAGTACTTTAGCAGCCAAAAAGCCCAGGTCGCCGAGCGATTGTTCCCGTCGCCGTAAAGCACGACCGTCGTGTCGTTGCCGATGCCCGACCTGCCCAGCAGCCCCTCGATCTGGGCGACGGCGGGGATATCCCGGCGGACCTGGTCTTCCAGGTCGATATGTAGGCCCCAGCCCACGGCGCCAGGAACGTGGCCTTGCCGGTAGTCCGCGTCGAGGTCGGTGTTGACCTCCGCCACCACCACCGAATCATCGTACAGGTGCTCCAAGACCCACTCTGTGCCGACCAGGGCCTCGGGATGGGAATACGTCTCCGTCATTTCGCGCCTCCCGGATGCGGTTCTCAGACGACTATATGGCAGATGCCCCTTCGATTCAACCCTCCCGCCGTACCCGCCGAGGCCCTTTCAAGATCCGCTAGCTAGATTGGAAACGTGTGGTTCGGCAGGCTCGCCACGAATGTAGAACGTACACTGGTTCGTCCTGAGCCTGTCGAGGGATCTATAACCGTTCACTTTACGAACGCTCTGCGCCACCGCACTCTTCCACTCCGTTTGCGGGTCAGGATTCGCGTCCAATGCCGGCGCTTGACAAGCAGGGCCCTTCATCGTAAAAATACGATGAAGGGCCTGTCAAGCATATGAAAACCATTGCGCTGGAGACCGACGACGAAAGGCTGGTGGAGGTGTTCCGCGCCCTGGGGCACCCTGCCCGATTGCGTATCGTCCGCGTTCTGATGCAGCGCGAACGGTGTGTCTGCGGCGAGCTTGTGGACGAGCTGCCCCTGGCACAGGCGACGGTTTCCCAGCACTTGAAGGTACTCAAGGAAGCGGGGATCGTCATCGGCGAGATCGAGGGTCCGGCCGTCTGCTATTGCCTGGCGCCGGGCGCCCTGGCAACGGTGCACGATGCGGTCGCGCAGCTCGTCTCCGACGTGGGGGAGCCTGTAGGATGCCGTCCGACCGGTTGAAGCCGCTACGCGGCAGCAGGTACGCGGCGCTCCGTGCGCGCCGCCCGCATGGCGCGAGGAGCCCAGAGAAGGAGAGTCCGCCACAATAAACACCCTGATGCCGGGCATAAACATCACGCTGGACGTCGTCCTGTCGCGCCACCGCCAGCTACTGAGAGAAGCGGAGGCTGCTCGCATTATAGGCAGTGCGTCCCATGGCAGGAGTCGGCGGCGGATACAGCACGGCGTCGGCCGGGCTCTGCTCTCTCTCGGACTCAGACTGCAGAGCGAAGGGCAGGCCGTGGAGGTGGTCGCCATCCGGCGCGCCGACGGCGAGAAGCCGGGGAACGAAGGCCGGTGCTGCTCGTGGTCACGCAGGACGGCGCCTCGCTGTCGATCGACGATTGTAAGCTCGTCATGTGCGCCTAGCACGCGGCGCCACGACCGAGAACGGGGAGTTCGGACGACCCGGCCGGCTGCTGGAGAATACGAAGGGGGTGGAGACATGGCATCCGCAGACCTGATAAAGGGCGAGATCTCGCGACACTACGCGCAGGCGCTGGAGTCCCCATCGTGTCGCGGAGGTGGCGATTGCTGCGACGAGCCTGGGGAGGCAGCGATCTACCCCCTGGAGATCATGGGGGGCGGATACCCGAGGGCGCGGTCTCATTCGGGTGTGGCAATCCTGTCGCCCTGGCGAGCCTCCGGCCCGGCGAGACGGTGTTGGACCTGGGCAGCGGCGCCAGGCTGGACTGCTTCCTGACAGCTCAACAGGTGGGCACTAAGGGCTCGGTCATCGGCATCGACTTCAACCAGGAGATGATCGATAGGGCCACGGAGAACGCCGCCAAGGCGGGGTTGGACAATGTCGCTTTCCGCTTGGGCGATATCAAGGCGCTGCCCTTTGGGGACGCGAGCGTGGACGCCGTGATCTCCAACTGTGTGATAAACCTGGCGCCGGACAAGGACGCGGTCTTTCGCGAGGCGCATCGGGTAATCAGGCCGGATGGCCGCCTGATGGTCTCCGACATCCTGTTGACGCGGCCGGCGACCGAGGAAGAGATGCAAGACATGGCGTTGCGCTCGGGCTGTGTCTCCGGCTCACTCCCCGCGGAGGAGTACGCGGACAAGGTCCGCGCCACCGGTTTCCAAGACGTGCGGGGCAGCAGCCGGCCCGAGCTAGATGACGGCACCTTCTGGTACAGCGCCAGTGTTTCGGCGCGGCGGGAGTAGGCGCCGCGTCGGCGGAGCGCCTCCGGGCGGCCGCATGCCTACTCCGGCAGCGTCGCGTGGATCGTCTTGTAGCTGTGGTAACGGCAGGCCGCCAACGTATCGGCGCCCTGCGCCGCCACTACCGCGCAGTCCGGCTCCTCCACGTGGGAGCAGTTGCTGAATCGGCAGCCCGGCGCAAGGGCAGCGATCTCCGGGTAAAACCCCGCAAGCTCGTGGCACCGCAGTCCGGACAGGCCGAACTCCTGGATACCCGGCGTGTCGATCACAGAACCGCCCAGGTCCAGGCGGAACATCGTCGCCTGGACCGTGGTATGGCTCCCCTCGGTGCGGCCCCGCGACATGTTGACGGCACCCGTCTTGAGGTTCAGGCCCGGCTGGACTAAGGATAGCAGCGACGATTTGCCGGTGCCGGATAGACCGGCCAGCACCGTGGTCCGGCCGGCCAGCAACCGGCGAACCTCGTCTACGCCCTCGCCCGTCTGGGCGCTCGTTAGCGCGATGCGGTAGTTCAGTTCGTCATAGGGCCGCATCGTTTCTTGCAACTCGGCCTCGTCATCAGCCAGGTCCACCTTGTTGACGCAGATGATGGGTTCGAGGCCGCTGCGCAGGGCGGCGATGAGGTAGCGATCGATGAGTTCCAGCCAGATAGACGGCTGAAGCCAAGAGGACACGACCAGGAGCTGGTCGGCGTTGGCTACCACCATCTGCTGCCGGTGGCGGCGGAAAACGTCGGGCCGCGAGAGGGTCGTTCGGCGCGGAAGGACGGCCTCGACCATCGCGCCCCCGGACGCCTCCTCGCTCACGACCACCTCGTCTCCGACGGCCACCGGGTTGGTGAACACCGAGTCCGCCGCGCTGAGGTTTCCGCGTATGCCGCAGGCCAGTTCGCGCCCATTCAGCAAGACCCGGCACGAGCCACTGCTCACTGCCACGACGGTCCCGGCCATCCGCCCGGCGTTGGGGGGCTCCGGGGGCGACACGGATCCCTCATCCCCGGCCGATCGAAATGCTGCCTGTTCGAGGGCGCGGCGGCGATCGGCCTCGTCGCGTGGCATGATCTTCTGGACCTGCCCGTAGGCGTTCTCGTCCGACTCGTCCAGGCCTGTGTCCGACCAGTCCTTGCGACGCGGCGGTTTCGGGTTCAGGTTCCGCCTCAATTTCTTGCGCGCCGCCTTGAGGCCGGCGCTGCGGAGCGCCTTGGCTATGTTCTTCAAATGTTTGTCCTCAGGATCTTCAGGCAAATGTCAGCTCCTTACGCTTATTGGTGCCCCAAATACGAGGCGACCGTGAATCGACGGTGACTCACGGCCGGCGGTCCTGCGTCGACGCCAAACAAAAAGACCATGAGTGGGGCAGTCCGGCTGCCGTCTCATGGCCTGTCAGCGATAAGGTGCTATGTGCTGATCAGATGGTCAGCTATTCCACCTCCCGTGAGAGCGGCGAGCGAGGCCGGTCCGAATCACAATGTCCGACATGCACTGTTTCATGAACCTGCCTCCTCTCTCGCCGCGCGGGCGCTATTCCTACTCTGTGCGACTGGTACCTGTGATTATACAGCATTTCCATGACGTTTCAAGCGGCCCTCTCACACGGCCCATTTCTCCACGGCGTACGGGTCAAGCTCCAGACCCAGGCCGGGCTTGTCGGGAAAAGGTGACCACATCCCGTCTTTCGGCTCCGGGATCTGGGTGTACCACAGGTTGTCGCATTCGAGCAAGGACCCCAGGTACTCGACCGCCTTCAGATTGGGGGTGGCGCAGGCCAGGTGCAGGTGCACGAGCTGAACGGCGTGAGGCGCCACCAGCAGGTTGAATGCGTGCGCCAGGTGCGCCACCTTCATCCACTCGGTGACGCCCCCGACCCGGCCCACGTCCGGCTGGGCGATATCCACCGCACCGCCGGCGATCAGCTCCCTGAACTTGTATTTGCCGGACTCCAACTCGCCCGCGGCAATGGGTATGTCGATGGCGCGCCTGATCTCCGCCATGCCCTGGACGTCATCCACGAGCACCGGCTCCTCGAACCAGCCCACCTGGAACTGCTCGAACTCCCTGGCCATGTAGATGGCCTGCTTGGGGTAGTAGCCGTAGTTGCCGTCGATGTACAGCGCCACGTCGTCGCCCACGGCCCTTCGTACCGCCGCCACGCGCTCGATGTCCTCACGCTCAGAGTTGCCGAAGTCCTTGGCGACTTTCATCTTCACCCGCTTGATGCCCTGCTCGACGTAGCCAGTCATCTCGCCGGCAAGCTGCTCTTCGGACAAATTGGTCCAGCCGCCGCTGCCGTAGATGGGCACAGCGTCGGCGTACGCCCCTAGAAGCTTGTATAGCGGGAGTCCCAGCGCCTTGGCCTTCAGGTCCCAGAGGCCCGTGTCCACCGCGGATAGGGCCTGGAAGGCGATCCCCTTGCTTCCAATCGTGCGGACCCGCCAGAACATGTCGCTCCACAGCCGCTCGATGTCGAAGGGGTCCCGGTCGAGCAGAAGCTCCTTGAGCACCCCTTCGACTATGTCCCGGACTCCAGGCGATCCCTGGCCGACCCCAAGCCCCTCGACGCCCTCGTCGGTTTTGATATGGACGAAGAGCTGGCCGCGCCCCGCCGAGGGTCGCAGCGTCGTGGCATCCTGCACCGGTGTGGCCCGCGGGTAGAAAAGGACCGACGTGGTGATTTCGACAATCTTCATGGCCGTCTCCTGCCTGCTCTGGCACAGGCCCGTCGAGCTCGACTCGCGACGATGGACGCATGCTCCAGTCGCGACACCCAGTGTAGTTGGGGGCACGTTCGCAGTCAACGCCATCGAGCGCGATGCTTGACACCTGCCGGGCGCCGAGGGCAGAATTCTGCAGGCGGCCCGTGATTTTCAGTCCGAGAACATTCTCGGCGATAGGGCGACTCCAAAAGGGAGGACACGCGATGGGGATGATGTCGGCGGCGGTGGCGACGGCTCTGGGGCGGGTCCGGTGCGTGGAGGTCCCGGCGCCGGAGCCTAAGCAGGGCGGTGTGTTGGTGCGCACCCGGCTCGCGTCCATTTGCGGCAGCGACCTCCACGTGGCGTATATGGGGTGGAACGTCGAAGCGTTCCCGCTGCCGCCGGGCTACCCGGGCCACGAAGGTGTCGGAGAGGTCGTGGACGGCGGAGAGTCCGAGTTCCTTCCAGGCGAGCTGGTGCTAACGGCGCCGCACGTCGAGCTGGCCGGGACCTTCGCCGAGTACCAGCTCATCGGGCCGGAGAGTCTGCTGCGGCTGCCGGAGGGCGTCCCGATCTCCCAATCGCTGATGGCGCAGCAGCTCGGCACGGTAATATTCGGCTGCAAGAGTTTGCCGTCCGTGCGCGGCAAGACGGTGGTCGTGATAGGGCAGGGCTCCGCGGGACTGTTCCACGACTTCGTGCTTCGTCGTCAGGGTGCGGGCAGGATCATCGCCATCGAGCCCGTCGCGGAGCGGCTGGCCGCGGGTTGCCGGCTGGGTGTGGACGAGGCGATCGGCGTCACCGGCCCCGCGACCGTCCAGGCCGTGATGGACCTGACCGAGGGCCAGGGGGCCGACTTGGTGGTCGAGGCCGTGGGCAGCGTCGAGACACTGAACCAGGCGCTGAAGCTGGCGCGGCCCCTGGGGCGCGTCGCGGTCTTCGGGCTGCCGCCGACCATGGAGATGGTGCCGTTCGATTGGGACACGTTCTTTCGCAGACGGCTGACCATGCATACGGCGCGTGGCGCGCAGGAAGAGCCAAGTCTATCCAGTTTTCAGATGGCGCTGGACCTCATCGCAAGAGACGAGATCGACGTGTCGCCCTTGCTGACTCACCAATTCCCGCTCTCCCGGGTCCAGGAGGCGTTCGACCTCGCCCACTCGCGAGAGGACGGTGCGCTGAAGGTGTCCCTTACGCTCTAGACGACGCCTGACGGCATGTTTGGCGATGAATCCGCATCAGGCACGGGGCCTTACGACGCCGCTTCAACGGTCTGGCATCAATACGCCGCTGAGTCAACTCTCCAGCACGGCTCTGACACGCCGGGCCAACTCCCCCGGCGTGAATGGCTTCCGGAGAAAAATAGAGGCGCGGTCATCGATCCGGCAGCGGCCGATGACCTCCTCGGAGTACCCGGACGTGAAGAGGACCTTTATGCCGGGCATCGCGGCCTCCATCCTGCTGGCCAGGACCCAGCCACTCATCATGGGCATAACGATGTCGGTGAACAGCAGGTCAACGCCCCTGTTCCCATGCTCTTGGACCAGTGCCAGCGCCTCCAGGCCATCGATGGCTTCGATCACCGAATACCCTTGGCCGCGCAGGCCTCGGGCAGCGACCTCCCGGACCATCTGCTCGTCCTCCACCAGCAAGATCGTCTCATTGCCGCGTGGAAGGGCGGTCTCATCGACAGGGATCTGACTCGTAGCGAACAATTCTTGGCCTTGCCGCATTCAGACCTCGACCGTCGCGACGATCCGGGACCGGAAATGTACGATCATGTGCCGCCGTCCTGCTCCGCGTATCTGGGATCCATGACGGTTCGAGACCCGTGCCTTCGTCGCAACCCCGGTGTCAGGAAAGGGCGTTCCCTCCCGTCTGCCGGACCAGGCGTCCAGAAATTTTAGGGCGTCCTCCACCGGCGATGTCTGCGACACCGCCGCCAGCTTTGGATTCAACGAATTGCGGGCGCTCGAAACCTCCACTCCAGCAGCAAGACTAACGCCCGGTTGCTCGAGGGCATCCGGGCGAGCCGGTCCCCCGCCGGTATATGCTCGTACTGCAAGTCGGAAATGCCGCGCGGCGGTTGCCGCCAATTCAACTACTACTGCTGCTGCGCGCCCCAAGCGAAAGGTCTCGCTCCAATGAAATCGGGCGTCTTGGCTCTCAAGGTTGCCGGGATGCGAGTTTCTCCCAGCGCCTGCGACGGCAGAGGAGAGATTGAGGGGGATGCCGCTTCGGGGAGAGCGGCCCGCCGTGGCGCGCCAGCGGGCTCTCGCGCCCGGCAAGCTTATCGCCGAGCTCGCACCGGGTGGTGTGTTATCAGGGCGGGTATACAAGGACTTCGCCAGATCGGAGAGTCTGGATCGAAAGCAGCAGGTCGTCCAAACCGTCACCCCTGCCCACAATCTCCCCATCTGGTTCCGGGTCCAGATAGGCTACCAGCTCGGCCTGGGCGGTAGTGGTGAGTACAACGATGGACGCCTGGGGACAGGCCTGAACGATTTCGCCCGCGTCGACGGCTTCGGACATGCCCGGCAGGTCGATGTCCATCACGACCAGGTCAGGGGGCACCATCTCCATCCTCTCGGCCGCCTCTCCAACTACTTCGAAGCCCCGCGTCTTGGCCAGCAACAGGGCGACGCCGAGTCTCACGCGAGCGTCGGCGCCTGCTATGAACGCCCGGGGCACGCTGTACTCGGTCGTGGGACCGGCGTCTTGCTGCGCCCGAGCAGGGTATCCCCCTGATCGAGCATGGTCGGGACAGGGTGAAGCCGGCTCAAATTCATCAAGCAGCTCAGCCTCAACTTTCCAGGACGCGGCATAGCCGCCCGTCCGATGCACCAACGGGATGCGGCCGGTCCTGGGATCGATTCGTCTTGGACCTCCGGGGCTGGACCGGGCAGCGCCGCAGCTCAGGACGGTGCATCGCCCCCATGACACTGGCCACGGCTTGCGTGCGGCTCTTGGCCCTGAGCTTCAGTAGTAGTCGCCGAACGTGCACGTCCACCGTCTTCATGGAGATGCCCAGAGCCGTGCTGATCTCGCGATTGGTCAGGCCCTCGCTGATGCGATCGAGTACCTCGGTCTCTCCCCTGGTAAGACTCGCTTTCGCCTTCATTCGACCCGCAGAGCCGTCATCCTGTTTGAACGCCGCGAGGACCTTGTCGGCCACGCTGCTAGGAAAGACCAGATTCCCTTCACCCAGATCGAGGATCGCCCTTCTCAGA
>CAZJDV010000086.1:0-10473 GCA_964544865.1 uncultured Dehalococcoidia bacterium
GAGGCGTACTATGTACCCGTGTCGCCTCACGACGCCAGCGGACCTATCAATATACTGGCCGGCGCCCACGTCATGATGACCGTGCCAAACTTCTACAAGCTGGAGACCAGCCGCTACCGGTTGGACGCCTACGACGCTTTCATCGACCACCCCCTGGACGTGAGGAGCGGCGATCTTTACCTCTCGGTCCGGCCCGGCCTGGGAGTCGAGCTGGACAAGGACTTTCTGGAGAAGAACGAGGTCGGGGGCTAGGGATCAGGTGTTAGGTGTTGGATGCTAGGGTACTGACTGGCGCGATGAAATTTGAGGTGTAGCGGAGATGTACGGCGACGGTCATAGAGGACGGTCTCGATACAGCGAAGCTGCGAAGGTGCACGACGCTGGTGTCTCGGTGCCGCGGGCCCTCGCGTACCTGCGCCCCTACCGCGTGCCGGTAGCCGTCATAGTAGTATGCCTGATCGCCGGCGCCCTGCTGCTCGCCGTCCCGCCCCTGCTTATACGCGAGCTGATCGACGTGACGATTCCTGAGGGCGATCACCGTCTCCTCAACCTGCTAGTGATCGGAATGGTTGTCCTGTATCTGGGCAACGGCCTCATCAGCGTGCTTCAGAACCATCTCAACACCGTCGTCAGCCAGCGAATAATGTTCGACATCCGCAACCAGCTCTACGAGCATCTCCAGAGGCTGTCGCTCAGGTTCTACACAGTAAGCCACACCGGCGAGATCATGTCCCGCCTGACCGACGACGTAGCCGCGATCCAGAACGTCGTCACCGGCTCCCTGGTCTCTATCGCCCAGAACTTCTTCACTATCTCGATCACCCTGGCGGTGATCTTTGTACTTGACTGGAGGCTGGCGCTCCTGAGCGTGAGCCTGCTTCCCCTGTTCATCTATCCGACCAGGGTGGTGGGTCGCCTGCGCCGCAGGCTCCGGAAGGAAACGCAGGAGGCCAGCGCCTCCCTAAACACGCTCATGCAGGAAACCCTCAACATCAGCGGCTTCCTACTGATGAAGGTATACAACCGGGAGAAATACGAGGAGCAACGCCTGCGGCAGAGAAGCCAGAAGGTCATGGACCTTCAGGTGCGGTCCAGCCTGGTGGGCCGTTGGTTCTTCGTGCTCATGGGCCTGTTCGCCACCGTCGGACCGGCCATGATCTACTGGTGGGGCGGGCGCATGGTAATGAGCGAGACGGTGACCATCGGCACCGTCGTCGCGTTTGTGGCCTATTTGACGAGGCTCTATGGCCCGACGTCCTCCCTGGCCACCGTGTACGTAGATGTGCAGGCCGCCCTGGCCCTGTTCGAGCGGATATTCGAGTACCTGGACACCGAGTCCGACGTGAAAGAGCCGCCCAATGCCGTCGAGCTGGGACGGATGAGAGGCGAGATTCAGTTCGACCACGTCACGTTCGAGTACGTGCCCTCGCGAAAGGCCCTCGACGATGTGTCGTTCACCGTCGAGGCGGGCCAGCTCGCCGCCCTAGTCGGACCCAGCGGCGCGGGCAAGACCACCGTCACCTACCTGCTGCCTCGTCTGTACGACCCCACGCTGGGCTCGGTCCGGATGGACGGCCACGACCTGCGGGACCTCCGTTTCGACTCCCTTCGCTCCGGGATGGGCATGGTGACCCAGGAGACGTTCCTATTCCACTCGACCATCACCGAGAACCTGCTATACAGCCGGCCTGACGCCACCAAGGAGCGGATTGTTGCGGCATGCGAGGCGGCGCAGCTCCAAGAGTTCATTACCGGCCTGCCCGATGGTTACGATACGGTGGTGGGCGAGCGCGGCTACCGGCTCTCGGGGGGCGAGAAACAGCGGCTTGCCATCGCGCGGGTGATACTGAAAGACCCGCGGGTCCTGATTCTCGACGAGGCGACCTCCCACCTGGACTCCCTGTCAGAGAGCCTGATTCGCGCCGCCCTCGAGCCATTGTTCCAGGAGCGCACCAGCCTGGTCATCGCACACCGGCTCTCGACCGTGCTGCGCTCCGACGTCATCCTGGTCATGGACCGCGGACGGCTCGTCGAGAGGGGTACTCATAGCGAGCTCATGGCTGATGGCGGACTCTATGCCCGCGTCTACGAGGAGCAGTTTCGCCCCCAGGAAGAGCTGCTCGGGCTTAGCTCGACGGGGGCGGATTAGGGCGGGCTGCCGCGAGCGCCGGCTTAACGGCCTGTGAACTTGATCCTGGGGTCCACAATGACCAGCAGTATGTCCGAGATCAGAGTGCCCAGCACCGTTAGTATTCCCAGTATAAGCACAATGAACCCGGCGGTGAACTCGTCCTGTTGGACGATCGAGTCGAGCAGGACGGGGCCGAGAGTCGGCAGGCTCAGCACCACCGATACGATGACGCTGCCGCTGATCAGGCTCGGCAGCAGATACCCGATGGTGCTGATAAGCGGGTTGATGGCCACCCGCACAGGATACTTGATGATGACCTTCCAGGGATGTACCCCCTTCGCCCGTGCGCTCACCACGTAGGGCTTGGCAAGCTCGTCCAGGAGGTTGTTGCGCATCACGCGAATGAGACCGGCGGTGCCGGAGGTGCCCAGCACCAGGGCCGGAATCCAGAGGTGCTTGAAGAGATCGTAGGCCTTCCCCAAACTCCACGGTGCGTCGAGGTAGTCGGCGGAGAACAGGCCTCCTACACTCTGGTCGAAGAATGCGAAGGCCACGTACATCAGCACCAGACCAAGAAGGAAATCGGGCACGGCCACGCCGGTGAATCCCAGCAACGTAAAGGCGGAGTACATACCCACCGGGATGGCGAAGCTCCAGGTCACCAGGATGGTGAACCCGGTGAAGGCCACAGTGAGCTGGATACGGTCCCCCACGACTTCCTTCACGGAGCGCTCGACCGGCGCAGCACTGCAGTAGTAGTGGTGCGATATGCCCAGGTCGCCGTGCCTGAGCATGTTCCATGCCCACTTTGTGTAGCGATAGAACAGTGGCTGGTCTATGCCGTAGTAGGCCCGCAGGTTGTCCGCCAGCTCCAAGTTGACGGCCACGCCGGACTGCATCAGGCCGTTGATCTTCGCCGTCACCATGTCGCCCTCGGGCAACTGGATTATCACGTACGAGAGTATCGAGATCACCCAGACGCTCAATAGTGCCAGCAACAGACGCCTTGCTATGTACGCAGCCACGCTCCGGACCTTTCATTGAGGGTGCCGTCGGGACATCGGCGGTTGCGGCTCCGGACCTGCTCGCAGCCGCAACAATACCCAATCCGCCGATGCGATCTTACGTGCCGGGGCGCCCGCTCATCAACGCGTACCGGGCACCACAGCTCTCGCCATGCGGCGCTGGAACAATACCGCGACGAATATCGTCAAGGTTAGTGAAGGGCCCAAGAAAATAACCCAGGGAGCTAAGACAATGAGCACAAGAGTTTGGACAGGATTTCGGCAATCGTCGGTCTTCTATTGATGGCGGCCATTGCGTGCCAGGGCACACCTGCAAGCCCGGCGCCCCCACAGACCGCGACCAGCACGACGGGGCAGGCCGCCCAACCACTCCCGGAACCGACGGCCAAGCCCCTGGAGACGGATTAGGCCACCAGTACTGCCTCCGTTAGCGTTACCGGGACGCGGGCCTATCGGGAGCGGATCACCCTCGGTCCGGAGGCCGTCGTCAAAGTCAAGCTGGCAGACCGTTCACGTGCGGATGCTCCGGCGATAACCATCGGAGAGATTGCCATCGAGAACCCGGGGCAGGTCCCCATCGCCTTCGAGATCGAGTACGACCCGGCGGCCATCGACGCCCGCTTCGAATACGCCATCCAGGCCAGGATCATGGAAGCCGGCGAGGTGAGGTTCATCAACACAACTCGCTACAGCGTCATCACGCGCGGCAATCCTACCCACGTGGACCTAGTCCTGCAAATGGCAGG
Organism: uncultured Dehalococcoidia bacterium; assembly: GCA_964544865.1. Classification (GTDB taxonomy): domain Bacteria; phylum Chloroflexota; class Dehalococcoidia; order Lucifugimonadales; family CAJWER01; genus CAZJDV01. The sequence continues at coordinate 3,903 of CAZJDV010000086.1, forward strand.
TGCGACAAGCCCGGCCCCATCCGAGACGACGACGCCCTCCGAGCCCGCGACGGTGGCGGTCGCCGCGCCGGTGGAAACGGTCGAGGTCGCGGTGTCGGAGTCGGACCCCGGTGAGTACTCCCTGCGGATCGTCTCAGGCATGCCGGAGGGCTGCGTGAGCTTCAATGGCTACGAGGTGACCCGCGATGGCAATACCCTCAATGTCGCCGTAACCAATCTGGCGCCCGCGGACCCTCTAACAATGTGCACGATGATCTACGACCGACGTGAGGGCACGGTCGAGCTCGGCGGCGGGTTCGAGGCGGGCGAGACCTACACGGTGGTAGTCAACGAAAAGGTGACTAACTCCTTCGTACCTGTGGGCCCAGACGGTCCCACGTTGGTCAAGAAGACCTCCCCGGTCGAGACGGTCGAGGTGGCCGCATCGGAGTCAGACCCGTCTCGCTACTCGCTGACGGTGGTGTCCAGGCTACCTATGGGAAGTAGCTGCTCGCAGTTCTACGGATACGACGTGGCGCGCCCGTTTGCCAACACCATCAACGTGACCGTCACGCATCTGGAGGTCGCCGAGAGTAACGTGCCCTGCACCCGGGACCTTCCAGTGGTGGTGACGGAGATACCCCTGGGCTCGGACTTCGGATCCGGCGTGACCTACACCGTGGTCGTCAACGGCGAGCTCACGGAGACCTTCTCCGGAAAGTAGCCGGCCTTACTTCCGTGCAAATCAGGAGACCGGCCGGTGACGACAGTCACACCGTCGGTCTTCTGTCACGTTCCGGCCCTCTTTCTTCTCGGTCTTCTCCTACCGCGTCAGGTCCCCGATGGCTGGCTGGATCAGGCCGTATCCTTCCCGTTTCCGGCGGTAGACGACGTTGTGCTGCCCGGTCTCGGCGTTTAGGGAGAAGAAGAAATCGTGGCCGAGCAGGTCCATCTGCGCGATGGCGTCCTCGGTGAACAGGGGCTTGGTCTCGCGGCTCTTGACGCGGATCACGAGATCGGGGGTGTCGTCGGGAAGTGTCCTCGCCGCCTCCATGCCGACGGCGTCCTTGTGTCTCGCCGCCCTCTGACGCTTCGCCTGATACAGCCTCTCCTTACGGTCCCGGATGCGGCGCGCGAGTACATCGTGCACGCTGTCAATTGCCGACATGGCGTCTGGGCCGTGGTCCTCGGCGCGGAGCAGCGTTCCCTTGGCGGACAGAGTGGCCTACACGGCGTACCGCCGGTCCGCGGGCCCGGCCTGCTCGACGCTGATCTCCACCGATGCTTTCACCAAATTGGGCAACGAGTTGATCACCTTGCTCAGCCGCTTCAGCGCATACTCCCTTACCTGGGGCACGTTGTCCCTTTTCCTGAAAGAGATCTCGATATCTACCGCATCGATTTCGACTGCCATGGCGCCTCCTGCCAATGTCATTTCACCCAACGGGATCGTGTCCCGTCAAGGCGCCTGGCCTCAATGCCGCCGCCGCTTGAAGGGCCGCGATGCGTATCTTTTGATGCCGAAGTCGACTCCGCGTCGCATGGAGCTCCGCGGAGGCTCGGTGGTCCCGGACCACAACTCAATTATGCATTCCAGACCCATGATTCGCCACTTCCGGTGGTCCGGCAGCTTGGAATTGATGCGGTGCCAGACGAAATCTCTGGCGATATTCCAGGGGGGCCGAGACGGATTCACGGCCACTTCATTGCCTGGACCGGAGGGATCTGTTCCCGGCCGGCGTCGCGCCCGCGCCGGATCTTTTTGCGAGAGGGCGTCGTGAGTGATAAACTAGGTATAACTGCAGACGAGCGAGGACGCTGGCGCCGTCGGAGTGTGCATTTGAAGATAGGTGTGCCTAGAGAGATCGCCGACGGAGAGCGGCGCGTATCCCTGACCCCCGACACGGTGGGCAGACTAGTCAGGGATGGGATGGAGGTATTCGTCGAGAGTGGGGCCGGCTGGGAGGCCCTTATCTCCGACCAGGCATACCAGGCGGCGGGAGCCACAATCGTGGACGGCGCGGAAGGCCTCTATAGCCCGGTCGACGTCTCGCTCAAGGTTCGCGCGCCGATGGAAAACGACGCCGTGGGCCGGCATGAGACGGACATGATGCGGAAGGGGTCGTACCTGATCGCTCTGCTACAGCCCCTTAACAGCCTGGACCTCGTCCGGCGACTGGCCGGCCAGGGCGTCAACAGTTTCAGCATGGACTCGATCCCGCGTATCGCGCGTGCCCAGAGCATGGACGCCCTTTCGTCCATGGCGTCCCTCTCCGGGTACAAGGCCGCTCTGATCGCCGCAAACGCCCTGGGCAAGATATTCCCGATGATGATTACCGCCGCGGGGACCCTCGCACCGGCGAAAGGACTGGTCCTGGGCGCCGGCGTAGCGGGCCTCCAGGCGATCGCCACGGCCCGCCGCCTCGGGGCCGTCATGTACGGCTACGATGTCCGGTCCGTCGTGAAGGAGCAGATCCAGAGTCTCGGCGCCACCTGCATCGAGCCGGAGGAGACCATGGTCGCCGCGGAGGGCGCCGGCGGCTATGCTGTCGAGCTTGCCGAAGACGCCCAGCGGGTGGCGCGCAACCTGATACATCGCCACATGAACGATATGGACTTCGTGATCTCCACCGCGGCGGTGCCAGGCAGACAGGCGCCGCTGCTCATCACCAAGGAGATGGTCGTCGACATGCGCCTCGGCTCGGTGATCGTCGACATCGCCGCCGAGACCGGCGGGAACTGCGAATTGACCAGGCCCGGCGAAAATATCGTGGAGCATGGGATCAAGATTTGCGGCCCCGTGAACCTCCCGTCGATGCTGCCGACCCATTCCAGCCAGTTGTATTCCCGCAATATCTTCAATTTCTTGTCCCACCTCGTTGACGAGGGCCGAGTCCGGGTGGACTTCGAGGACGAGATCACGAAAGCCTGCTGCATCACCTACCAGGGAGAGGTAGTGCACGAGGCCTCTCTGGAGGCGACGGTTGCGGAGGCCAAGTGACGGGCTGAGGGCCTGTTGACGCGAATTGGTAAGGAGCTAGATACACGGTGCTAGAGAGCACACTGCTGATAGAGCTGTTCATCTTCGTGCTCGCAATCTTCGTCGGTTTCGAGATGATAACCAAGGTGCCGCCGGCGCTGCACACGCCCTTGATGTCCGGCGCCAACGCGATCTCGGGCATCACCATCCTGGGAGCCCTCCTCGTGGCCGGCCAGGTGGGGGTCACCGCCGGCACCGTGATGGGGCTGCTGGCCGTTATCCTTTCCACGGTGAACGTGGTGGGCGGCTTCATGGTTACCGACCGCATGCTGCGGATGTTCAGAAAGAGGCCCAGCGAGCGAGAGTGAACGAAACAACGACGGACAACATCCAGCTCATTATCGGCGGTTTCTATCTAATCGCCGCCTCGCTTTTTGTGCTGGGTCTCAAACGGCTCAGCTCCCCCCGCACCGCGAGATCGGGCAACACCCTGGCATCGGTGGGCATGCTCGTCGCCGTGGTCGTGACGCTCATAGACCGCGAAATCATCACCTATGAGCTGATCGCGGCGGGCGTGATCATCGGCTCCATCATCGGAGCCGTGCTGGCCAGGACAATCAAAATGACGGCGATGCCGCAGTTAGTCGCCATCTTCAACGGCCTAGGAGGCGGCGCATCGGCGCTGGTCGCGGCCTCGGTGCTCCACGGGAGCCTGGGCGGCGATAGCGAGGTGCCGCTGGACGTGTCTATAACGATCATGGGAAGCACGCTGATAGGCGGGGTCACCTTCTCTGGAAGCATGATCGCCTACGCCAAGCTGCAAGAGCTTTTGTCTGGCCGTCCGCTCACCTTCCCCCTTCAAAAGACCGTGAGCCTCGTGATATTCCTGGCGATCCTGGGCATGGCTGGCTACCTCGTCGCCGAACCGAATATGCAGGTGTTCGTTGCTATGAGCGCGCTCTGCCTCCTGCTGGGCGTACTGCTAGTCATACCGATCGGTGGGGCTGACATGCCCGTCGTCATCTCGCTTCTGAACTCCTACTCCGGCCTGGCGGCGGCGAGCGCGGGCTTCGCGCTGGGCAACGTGATGCTCATCATCGCCGGCGCGCTCGTCGGCGCCGCGGGCCTCATCCTGACCATGATCATGACGAAGGCGATGAACCGTTCCCTCGTCAATGTCATGTTCGGGGCGTTTGGGGCGGCGGACGGTGCAGTGGCGGTCGGTGAACGCGGGGGGGCCCGGCCCGTGCGCGAGGTCACCCACGAGGACGCCGCGGTGGTGCTGGCCTACGCCCGTTCCGCGATATTCGTGCCTGGATACGGCCTTGCGGTTGCCCAGGCGCAGCACCAGCTCAGGGAGCTGGGGGACCTGATCTCGGGCAAGGGAGTCACGGTCAAGTACGCGATACATCCGGTGGCCGGACGGATGCCGGGACACATGAACGTGCTGCTTGCCGAGGCCGACGTGCCCTACGACAATCTGTTCGACCTGGACCAGATCAACGACGAGTTCGGCGAGATCGACATCGTCGTTGTGATAGGTGCAAACGACGTGGTCAATCCGGGGGCACGGGACAATTCAGGCAGTCCGATCTACGGAATGCCCATACTCAACGTGGACCGCGCCCACCACGTCATCGTTCTGAAACGCAGCCTGAATCCGGGCTTCGCGGGGATCGACAACGACCTGTTCTACAAAGAGAACACCTCGATGCTGTTTGGCGACGCTCGGGACTCCCTGGCGAAGCTCGTCGCCGCGGTGGGCGACCTCTGACCCTGTTACGGCGGCCTGGCACCGGCGTGGTTCGCTAACTGGTCTCGAGTCACCGCGTCGATGGGACCGCACATTCCCTTCTACACATCCGATGCTCTCCGTGGCGGATCACGCTCATGCGGCCCCGCCGCCGGAGTCCGAACCGGGCGCTTCATGTCCAGGAAAGCTGTCACGAACAAGTTGTGGATAATCGCGTGTGCGAGTCGCGTCAGTGGTCGTGTCAGTGTAAGATACCAGATTTATGGGCCGCTTAACGACGGGCGTCCCATGGCCCATAGCGATAATCCGTTGGTCCCGTGACCGCTTGTGGAGCTCTTTGCGCCGGCCATGGAATCGCCATATCCACGCGGCCGGGCTGTTGACAGCAGCTATGAGTGTAGGTATAATTTTCTCTTGTCGCCCACAGTGGCGTACTGGGTAAGCGTGCGCTCAGAAACGAAGCGCGTTTCTATCAAAAAAGGAAGTCTCATGCCGACAGCAAGCCAGCTCGTGCGAAAGGGGAGACGCCCCAAGCGCCGGAAAGACAAGGCGCCTGCCCTGAGGTACACATTCAACTCGCTCAAGAACCGGGGCAGGAGGGGTCCGGGCTCGCCACAGAAACGAGGCGTGTGCATACAGGTCAGGACCATGACGCCCAAGAAGCCCAACTCCGCCCTACGCAAGGTGGCCAGGGTGCGACTCACCAACGGCATGGAGATCACGGCGTATATTCCCGGCGAGGGGCACAATCTTCAGGAACACTCCGTGGTCCTGATTCGCGGAGGAAGGGTAAAAGACCTGCCGGGGGTGCGATACCATATCATACGCGGCGCCCTGGATACGGCGGGAGTGGATGAGCGCAAGCGGGGCCGGAGTAAGTACGGTAGCAAGAAAATCTAGGGTCTGTGAGCAGGCCCTAGATTTTTGCTTGGTTTGGGAGGGTAGAACATGGCTAGACGTAGAAGAGCCGAAAAGCGGCAGATTCGACCGGACCCCAAGTTCGGCAGCGTTGAGCTGGCCAGATTTATCAACAAGGTCATGTTCAATGGCAAGCGGACGACGGCACAGCGGATAGTCTACGGGGCGCTTGACGAGGTGGAGCGGGATGCCCATCGTTCGGGCCTCGAGGTCTTCCAGCATGCTATCAGGAACGCGATGCCCCAGGTCCAGGTCAAGTCTCGCCGCGTGGGCGGTACGACCTACCAGGTCCCGACGGAGGTGCGGCCGGAGAACCAGCTCGCCCTGGCGATGCGCTGGATCATACGGGCCGCCCGGGAACGGTCTGGCCGTCCTATGTTCCAGCGGCTGGCGCAAGAGATACTGGAGTCCTCTAGAGGGCAGAGCACGGCCGTCAAGAGGAAGGAGGACCTGCATCGAATGGCTGAGGCGAACCGAGCCTTTGCCCACTACCGATGGTAGTCGGCGGCGATAAGGCGCGCACACCTCGATTCACCGACCATGTCCGCTTCAACACGGCTGCAACAGATTCGCAATATCGGCTTTATCGCCCATGTCGACGCCGGCAAAACCACGGTGACGGAGCGCGTGCTGTTTGCCGCGGGACGCATATACAAGATCGGCGGGGTCGATGAGGGCACCGCCGCCATGGACTGGATGGCACAGGAGCGCGAGCGGGGGATCACCATTACCTCCGCCGCCACGACCTGCCAGTGGAAGGGGTATACGATCAACATTATCGATACTCCCGGACACGTCGATTTCACCGCTGAGGTGGAACGAAGCCTCCGCATTCTCGACGGCGGTGTGGTGATCTTCGATGCGGTTGGTGGCGTGGAGCCGCAGTCGGAGACCGTCTGGAAGCAGGCCGACCGCTACGATGTCCCGCGGATATGCTTCGT
>CAZJDV010000087.1:0-295 GCA_964544865.1 uncultured Dehalococcoidia bacterium
CTCTCGGGTTCTCTAACCCTCAGATGTGTCCCATTTTCGCTGACCATCTACAGTCAACGCGCTGCTGACAATGTATCCGTCGACCGCGCCGGGCGAGACCTTCAAGCGTTCGCTGGCACTCGGTGACAGGCTGGGACTGAAAGCACTATACGGACCAGACGAGGATGAAGTATACGATGGGGATGACAGCGTAAATGGCGAGTACGAAGAGGCAGGCGGGCCGAACCTCTTCTGGGAATAGTATTACATCGGAAGGACACTATTGAACCTCGCCACTCCCGCATGCTCGGAACGC
>CAZJDV010000087.1:305-4884 GCA_964544865.1 uncultured Dehalococcoidia bacterium
AACGCGAGTGGTCTCCTGGAAAATCAGCTTCGCCGCTCTCCTTACCCTCTTAGCTTCCAGACTCGTGGCGTCTGGGACTCGTTAGTCTGAGGCTGGCGACGACGGCGCCCTCATTTCGCCGCTGTCGCGCCATTGCCGACCTGCCACCCCCCCAAACTCTCCCAGGGATTTCCTGGATCAATGCGTCGCCTTTCGTCCCACGTATCGGTATTTGCTATTCCATATGCGGTGTCCCGATAATGTACTGGAGGCGCGGGCCGAAAGTGAACGCGATTCAGGAGGGGCACATGCAGGAGCGAAGACCGAGGCTGGAGGGGAAGGTAGCCATCGTAACCGGCGCGGGTTCAAGCGGACCCGGAGTGGGCCTGGGCAAGGCGGTGTCCGTCTTGTTCGCCCGAGAGGGCGCCAGGGTGCTGCTGGCCGACCTGGACGCCGCGCGGGCTGAGGAGACCCTCGGTCTCATTCAGGGTGAGGGTGGTGAGGCGTCCGTATTCGAGGGCGACGTTTCCGTCGCCGATGACTGCCGGGCCATGGTAGATGCCGCCGGCCAGCGCTATGGGGGGCTCGACATCTTGTTCAACAACGTGGCGATCATCGGCGGCGGCACGGTGGTGGACGTCGAGGAGCAAGAGTGGGACAGGGTGATGAACATCAATCTCAAGAGCATGATGCTGACCAGCAAATACGCCGTGCCGAGGATGGCCGGGGCCGGCGGCGGCTCGATCATTAACATCTCATCGGTCGAGGCGGTCAGGTCGGGCACCTTCGCGGCGATCCTGCCTTACTCGGTGTCGAAGGGCGGCGTGGTCACATTGACGGCGTGCATGGCGGTCCAGCACGGCAGGGAGAACATCAGGGTTAACTGCATCCTGCCGGGCTTCATGTACACGCCGATGGTGGCGCCTCTGGTCTCGGAGGAGATGCGGGACCTGCGCAGGCGCGCCGCTCCCCTGGGCACGGAGGGAACGGCATGGGACGTGGCGTGGGCCGCGGTGTTTCTGGCCAGCGACGAGGCACGATGGGTCTCGGGAGTCGTGCTGCCGGTCGACGCGGGCCTTATAGCGACGACGCCGCTCGCCATGCTGCCGTACCTGGCCTAGCGGGGAGGAGGGGACTATTCCACGGTCGCTATGGACGTGATTGTCAGCTTTTCGAATAGGACACGCAGGCCGATGGAAGGTTTTAGGAGTGCCGATGGGCGAGGCCGGGCTGAACACAAAGAGAGATCCAAGATTGGCTATCACCACGCGCGAATGGCTCGCAAAGGCAACCCTATCGAAAGAGATGGTAGACAGGTTTCTTGGTCCAGAGGCCCGCAATATCTGGGCTTTCGACACAGAGCTGGGATTCGAGGTCCGTAGCTGCATCAGGAACGACGGCGTGGATGGAAGCCAAACCGTATCTCATGTCGATCCGTCGGGCGAGCGCAGGATGGTGAACTACGCCGACCGGCCCTGTAGGGTCAACACCTACGGGAATAGCTTCAACATGAGCCAACAAGTCAGCGATGGCGAATCGTGGCAGGAGTACTTGGCGGCCCATTTCGGCGAGCCCATTCGCAACTTCGGCGTCGGCGGCTACGGCGTATATCAAGCGTATCGGCGGATGCTCCGGGAAGAGAAGACCAAGTCGGCGGCCGAGCACGTCGTGCTCCACGTATACTCGGAGGACCATCGCAGGAGCATTATCAAGTGGCGCTGGCTTGTCGGAAGCTATCCCGATCTAGGCCTGGAGAAGACGGTGTCTGGAGGTCGGACACCTGGGGGTTCTTCGCCAATCCCTGGGCGCACCTGCGCCTGGATCCCGTGACTGGGAGGTTCGAGGAGTTCGAGAATCCCTACCCCACGCACGAATCGCTCTATCTGCTTTGCGACGAGGAACACGTCTACGAAGCGTTCAAGGACGATTTTGAGGTTCAGGCGTTTCTAGCCGAGCAGCACGTGTCCGACATACGGCCGAAGGTATTACAGATAATGGCCGGGGCGCTGGAGATGCCTGCCGACCTCGGCTCACCGGAGGCCGCCGCCAAGACCGCGAGGTCTCTGGTCCAAAGATGTGCGCTGCGGTCCAGTATGTACGTCCTGGATGAGGCAAGGGCGTTCGCCCGGGCCGAAGGCCGCAGACTGCTTGTCCTGCTGAGCCATAGTGAGCAACGCGTCATCGACGCATGCAAAGGGCTCACGAGAATCGACCAGCCGTTTGTCTCCTACATGCAGGAGGAGGGGATGCCCTTCGTCGATACACTCGACAAACACGTGAAGGACTTCGGGGCGTTTAACTGCTCTCCGGAGGAGTACTGCCGCCGCTTCTACTACAGCGGTCATTACAATCCTGCGGGCAACCACTTCTTTGTGTTCGCTGTGAAAGACGGCCTGGCGAACTGGTTGGAGCCAAGACCTCCGGCCTACGACCAGGCGACAGGACCGTCGCTTTAGACCGTTCGGTGTTCTCAGGGCCGATCAAGACTGACGATCTAGAGAGATCAGCCCTCGCTTCGCCGATCAGCATTTTGGATGCAGCCCCATCTGGGTGGCCCCGACGGCCGTGGAGCCCGGCGCGTTCCTCGTGACCACGGCGGCCGGAGCGCCGGATACCAGTGACGGCGCGGTCCTGGCGGCCGGTTATCTGGGGAGGCGGCGCTAGAAGTCTTCAGGCCTGTAGTGAATCGCCGCCGCGTGCACGCCCATTCTTGGGTCGTCTACGATGTCCCAGGCGTAGTACACTGTCACGATGGTGCCGTCATCCCGCTGGACCGAGCTTGGATATCCGCAGTCGAGGTTACCGCCGTCCGCCACCAGGAAAAGCTTGTTGGTGATGTCCCAGGTCTCGCCGTCGTCGACGCTAACTATGCCCTGAACGCCGTATGGAGGGACTCGACGGCCATAGGTCATCAACAACCTGCCGTCGGACAATTTGATCACGTCGGGAGGGTGCTCTTGAGGTCCGATGCCGGGAATGGAGTGGGGCTCGCTCCATGTGTAGCCTCCATCGTCGGACTCGGTCTGCCAGAGGGCCTGCCCGTCGTCCACACGCGCGACTACAAGCAAGCGGTCGTCACCCAGGTCGCAAATCGAGAACTCGTTCAGCTTGTCGGCTATCAGGATAGGCTCAATCCAGGTCCGCCCGTTGTCCCGTGACCTGATGACGTAGGCCTTGGTGGGAAGGCCAGGGGCTTGGATCCCCATCAGTAGATCGCCATTCGCCAGAGTAATCATCCTTCCGAAGGGGGACCCAACAGCGGATCGTCCAGGCCCAAGCCAATCCACGACCTCGGGCTTGCTCCAAGTGTCACCGCCGTTCTCGGAGCGGCATAGGTAGAGTGGGGTCAGAATGTCGAATGACCTGTCGTACCGGCCAGATTCATACCTGTCAGCCTTGATGAACGTTGCCACGAGCGTGCCGTTGGACGCCACCCCGAAGGCGGGGTTTCTGTTGTCGGGGCCCTCGGCCGAGATCACGGTTGCATGGCTCCAGGATTCGCCGCCGTTCGGAGAAGTCAGCCAAGTCAGGCGTCCTCGTTCACCGATATGGAAGTCGCCGTCGCGGGTCACAACACCCAATCGGCCGTCGGGGAGCTTCTGGACCACAGGCCAGAATCCGCCCATAGACGTCACGATGTAGCGCTTCGTCTTCAATGGTCGATAAACGCCGCTAGCTACCGGTATCTCGCGCTTGAAATTCATCTGTGCTCCTCTGATTCTGAATCGCCACCCGTTCGCATGACCGGTCCACGTGGTCGGTCATCAACTACGCGTATTCACTGCCGTCATGACGGGATTATGAACTCCGCCGTAGACCCAAACCCTCCTGATTTACCTCTGTTTTTCCGGGTTTGTCTGATGATGGTGAAGTTGCGTTGGCTTGAGCCACCTCTCAAAAACAAGTCTCTTGACCCTGCCGATTCTATTCCTTGGGTGGGTGCGGTGCAAGTGCCACCTATGCCAGGCGCCCGTCGTTACACCAGGACTCCGTGACACGATGACGCCTGGCAGTGACACAATGTGCGAATGATTAATAACCACCCGAGGTGCGCAGCCCCATATACTGCACATTCCACCGCCTGCATGCCACCGTCTCCACAGGGCGGATCGCCACGACCACTGTGGCTGTAGTCCACGGCAGCGGCAGCTAGAATCGTGAGCTTGCCAGAGTGGTTGACGGCTCTCGTGAGAAAAATCACCATGCCTTTCGTTTAGAGCGGTATGTTGCCTGGGTCCAGCCTGGTGCAACGCCCGGGTTCGGACATGGCCCCGTACCCTTTTCGTGCATCTCCACGACAAGCTAATCTACAGCGCGGCGGAACGTCCACATGTGAAAAGTCAGGCAAATGTCCGCCAATTTTCAGCTTTCTTTCAAGTAGCCGGGGCTGCTAGCTTATACCCTCGTAGCAATACATCGGTGTAGATCAACAAACTTTGATATCGGCTCGGTGTCAAGTCTCGGCGAGAGGGAGAAAGATCGTGATGCACGCCAGACCGATGGAAATCTCGGATGTCCGGCACATGTTGGCGCAGGTCGTCAATGAAGAACCGGTCTCGCAGGAGGCTCTCGAAGACGCCCAGGTTGCCTTCATGGTCAT
>CAZJDV010000087.1:4894-10354 GCA_964544865.1 uncultured Dehalococcoidia bacterium
AGAGTGAGGGTAGTCTTGGCAAAGCGAGACGTCAAGGCTGTGTTCAAGCCGGTGTTCGCATACAAGCAAAGCTGCGATTGTCCGTCGTGTGCCCGCCGCCGGGCGGTGGAGGCAGGACATGTTTCCAAGGACTCTGTTCGAGGCGCGTTCACGGATCCTATCAGCTAGCGTTCGGGTCTAACTACCTGTTCGATGGCGTCACCCGCTGCAGTAAGAAGCGTACCGCAATTCTGGCATACGGGAGCCGGGAGAGCGCGCGAGGTCACTCTAGGGGACCAGCGCCTGGAGCCGCGTATGCTCGGCACCGATGGGGACCGGGCGACCCTCCGCGACGCCCGTCGCACGCCCCCCCCCAACTGCTCTATCAATTCGTCAGCCTAATTCGCGGGTCGACAATTGCCAATAACATGTCTGAGATCAGCGTCCCAATAATCGTGAGTATCCCAATAACGAGTACGATGAATCCGGCGAGTTGAGTGTCCCCCAATCGAATCGTTGTGAGGAGCACCGGTTCAAGGGTTGGCAGACTCAACACCACCGAAACGATCACGCTCCCGCTGACCAGGGCTGGAAGCAGATACCCCACTGTGCGATTAGCGGGTTGATGGCGACCCGCACCGGATACTTGAAGATGAGCTGCCAGGGCGAGATGCCTCGCGACCTGGCGGTCACCACGTAGGGTTTTCCGAGCTCGTCCAAAAGGTTGTCGCGCATGGTGCGGATCAGGCTCGCCGTTCCAGAGGTGCCCAGCACGACGGCCGCGATCCACAGGTGCCGGATCATGTGGAGGACTTTGGACAAGCCCCAGGGCTCATTCGCATATTCGGCGGAAAAGAGCCCGCCCACGCTCTGGTCGAAGTACGCGAAGGCCACGTACATCAACACCAGTCCGAGGAGGAAGTCGGGCACCGCCAGCCTGCTGAAGCCGAGGAAGGTGAACGCGTAGTCGCCCACAGAGTGCTGCCGTACTACGGAGTATATGCCGATAGGGAGGGCAAGCGTCCACGTCATTAGCACGGTGAACCCAGATAGCGCCATGGTGGTCAAGAGCCTATCGCCAATGACCTCCTTGACCGGCTTTTGAGCGATGTCCAGGAACTCGACGCCATTAATCGACTGGTCCAGATCACCGTGCAACAGGTTCCACATCCACTTGCCGTAGCGGACGTGCCACGGTCTGTCGAATCCCAGGTACCGCTGCAACTCCTCCGCCAACTCCGGGGCCGCAGATTGGTTCGTGGTGCCGTACATGGCCATATTGATGAAAGCGGTGGCCGAGTCGCCCTCCAGCAACTGGATCACCACAAACGCCAGTATGGTGATGGATCAGGTCGTGAACAGAGCCAGTAGGAGACGTCTCGCAATGAAGGCGCCCATCGTCGTACCTCTTCAAAACTGCCACTCACCAACGGTCTTGATCGACACTCTCCATTTCAGACTGGAGCCGTCCAAAGAACCCAAGATCCTGTTCCATAGTCAGTAGCTCTCTTAGTCCTAATTGGATAGTATGTCGAAGATATTTCCAAGCGTTCCGCCGGCATTCATTCGATAGACCTCGGTGTAACCATAATTCGTACATGACAAGGTGGCGAATTTCTGATTCTGGAGGTTTAGAAATCGAGAGAATCCTGAACCGGTCGCCCTTATTTCTCCGGTCTCATGGTCGGTTCCCGCGCACTTGACGCAGGAATATTGCCGCTTCGCCACAGCTCTCCTCCTTAGCCGACATTTCTTTTATCAGGCAGGGGGCGTCCAAAGGCCCCACGATCCTTGATGTTAGCAACGTGCTCAAATCCGCCCTGTCGACTTTGCATCGGGCGATGTGCGGGCTCGTCCCGGTCGTGATAAAGGTCGACTCGCTGTGGACCTCTTTACGGACCCATTTTGGCTGGGAAGATTCTTGCAGTTTTGCCCCTTGACGCAATGCTACCACTCTTAGTCCACCGCAGACTCGCGGACATCCTTGCGCAGATGGACGAAATCAACCGGGTCTGGGATAGCCGTATTGGCCAGCCTGTGGAACTTCACACTGGAGTCAACACCGGGATCGTGGTGGCGGGTGAGATCGGTGCAGGCTTGGACGGGGCCTACGCTGTGACTGGCGATACCACGAACCTCGCCTCACGCCTTCAGAGCCTGCTCGAGCGGGGCAGATCTTGGTCGGATCAAATACACACTGGCTGGCATCCCACGAATGTTCCTTCATGCCAGCGCATTCCGTCTCGTTCAAAGGGCTTGATAAGCCGCTGGAGGTCTACAATCTCCAGGGCCTGCGCGAACATCCCGCGCCCAGACACAACCAGAGTCAGATCGGTATTAGCTCTCCGCTGGTCGGCAGAGACTCCGAACTTGGCGCGTTTGTCGAACGAATAAAGTGCGCGCAAGGGGGACAAGGGGGGGCGTTTCGATAGTTGGAGAGGCCGGGATTGGCAAATCGCGCCTCGTCGCCGAAGTACGAAGCCAAGCGGAGCGGATTGGGATCAGGTGGCTGGAGGGGAGATTGCTTTCCTATGGTGGGGGCTACCATCCCATCGAATATCCGATGTTTCCCTTGGGGGAAGCCGCGCCCATGATGACGCCGTTGGCTTTGTCGTATCGGATGGCAAGCATCTTGCCGCCCTGCCAGGGCCCGGACAAGACTATCTCGTGGCCGCGGCGCCTTAGTCCGGCGATGGTCTCCGGGGGGAGGAGGGAGTCCGCCGTGACGCGGCCCGGGTGGGCCGACCTGGGATAGAAGGAGGACGGAAAGTGGGTGGTCGACAGATTCGGCGCGTCAATGGCCTCCTGGATGTTCATGCCAAACTCGACGTAGTTCAGGAAGAACTGGAGGCTCCACTGCTCCTGGCGGTCGCCGCCCGGCGTGCCGAAGACCATGAACGGCTCGCCGTCCCTCGTCACCAGGGACGGGGTGAGCGTCGCGCGGGGACGTTTTCGGGGTTCCAGCGCGTTGGGCCGCAGGGGGTTGAGGTAAAACATCTGGCCACGAGTTCCGATGGGAAAACCGAGGCCTTTAATGACGGGCGAGGTGGGAATCCAGCCGCCGCTGGGGGTGGCGGCCACCATGTTGCCCTCGATGTCCACGGCGTCGAGGTGGGTGGTGTCGCCGTCATGGGGCACGCCGGGCGTCATGTCCGCCACGCCTCGCGGTGCTATACCGAGGGCTCTTTGGTTGTCCTCGGCCACCTCATGGAGAACGTACTCCGGGATACCGCCCCCCGCGTCGCCGGGACGCATGAGCAGCGAGGCTTCGGCGCCGATAAGTCCGCGCCGCCCGGCGTTGTACTCAGGGGAAAGCAGCACGTCGAAGGGCACGTCGTCGAAGGCCGGGTCGCCGTAGTAGGCCTCTCGGTCGGCGAAGGCCAACTTGGCAGATTCGATCCAGGTGTGCAGGTAGTCCGCGGAGTTATGGCCGAGGGACTTCACGTCGAGGCCGTCCAAGATCGCCAGGTGCTGAAGAAAGGTCGGCCCCTGGGTCCAGGGCGGGCATTTGTGCACGTCCAGACCGTGGTAGTTGTAGCTCACCGGCTCCTCGACGTCGGCGTGCCACTCCGCGATGTCTTCGTAGGTCAGGAGCGCCTTGTGCGTGGCGCCGCCGGCGTCTTGCACAGGGTTGGCGGAGATGAACTCCGCGATACGCTCAGCGATCTCGCCCTTGTAGAAGGCGTCTCGAGCTGCCTCGATTCCCGCGATTCGGCCCTTGTGCTTGGCAAGCTTCTCGGCGCGACACATGGTCCTGAGGGCACCGGCGAAGTTGGGATTGCGCAGGAGCTCGCCGACCTGGGGGACGCGGCCATCGGGGACGTAGATCTCTGCGGTGGTCGGGTAGAGTTCGATGAACCTCTCGGCGCCGGCGGCCAGGTTGAGGTACAGGCCCTCGTAGACAGGGAACCCGTCCTCGGCGAGCTCGATGGCCGGCTGAAGCACCTGGGCGAAGCTCATGGTCCCGAAGCGCGCCAGCGCCGTCGCCCACGTGTCCACGACGGCCGGTACGCACGCGGGCAGGTAGCCGTCGCCCGGTATCATGTCGACGCCGTTTTCGCGGCACCAGCCGATGGTGAATGCCTTCGGCGACCAGCCCATGCCGCTAATGGCGAAGGTCTTCTTCTCGCGGGCGGAGTAGACCAGGGTAGGGACCTCTCCGCCAATGCCGTTGGACTGGGGCTCGACCAGGTTGAGGCAGATGCACATAGCCGCTGCGGAGTCGATGGCGTTCCCTCCCTGGACCATGATGCGAAGACCGGCCTCGGCGGCGAGGTAGTGCCCGGCTGTGACTACGCCGCGCCTGCCCATGATAACCGGCCGTGTGGTGAACGATGCCATTCTTGTCGCTCCTGTGCGCGAAGTCTCAACGGGCGGTCGCCCGCGCCCGAGAGAGACGATACTTGTCTCCCCCGCGCTCTCTGCGCTCTCCGTGGTGAGTCTTTGTCAGCCCTCGGCGCCGACGACCTGGAGGAGGGCGTTGATGTAGCCGTAGCAGTAGGCGAAGGCGGTCCGCGGGCCGCCTGGCCCCACGATCTTGGGCGCGTGGTCGGGCATTATCATGTACTCGTATCCGACCTCTTTGTAGGTCCGGAGCGCCCTGAGCATGTCCACGTCGCCCTCGTCGGGGAACACCTCGACGAAGTCGAACAATCCCCCCTTGATGTTGCGGAAGTGGACGTTGAAAATCTTCTTGCGCTCCCCAAAGTAGCGGATGACGTCGTAGATCTCCTCGCCCGGATCCTCCAGCGCCTCCGAAACGGTGCCCTGGCAGAAATTGAGTCCGTGATAGGGACTCTCGTGCATGTCGATGAACCTCTTGAGGCCATCGACGGTGCCCAGCACCCTGGCGACGCCTCGATACATATAGTCGCCGATGCTGGGGTCCTGAGGGTGGCAGGCCATGCGGACCTTGTACTCCTCGGCGACGGGCACGACCCGCTCCAGGAAGTAGTCGACACGCTCCCAGACCACGTCGGCCGGCGCGGGCGCCCCCTCGGCGTCGGGCAGGGACTGGTCCAGGTCGGCGTACCGGAAGGACGATAGCTCCGCCCCGCCGCGCCCGTATCTGGGCGAGGTGCGCAGATGCCCCAGGATGGTGATGTTGTACTTGACCGCCGGTATGCCCGCCTGCGAGGCGTTGCGGATGAGCTGGCAGATATACTCTATCTCATGGTCCCGGTCCTCACTGGGTTCGAGGAACACGTGAGGCGCGCCGTTTTCGCTCGCCCGTCTCGACCCAAGGGCAAGCTCAACGATGTCCAGCGACAGCCCAAAGGACTCGATCCTCTCTCGGAATGCGGTGAGAACGTCCACGTCCCAGCTTCGCCAGGGCTCGGGGGGGCTCGCGCAGATGTGCTCGACTCCTAGCTGGGTGAGCAGCTTCAGGTCGCTATCGTCCCGTGGCGCGTCCTGTGTGCCTACGTGCATTGGCCGCCTCCAGTCGCCCGCCGCGGCGGGGCTTGTTGAAGTTTAGAGTCA
>CAZJDV010000088.1:0-9902 GCA_964544865.1 uncultured Dehalococcoidia bacterium
GAGTGTGCGCCTAGAGCAAAGACTGGAGAGAAGCCCGCAGGGAAAGTATCTGTAAAGATTTACGAACTGGTTCGTAGAGGTGGTCGTACTTTCGAGCGTGCGCGTACTGCGTGGGTAAATCCCGAAGTAGCCGAACGACTAAATCAGAGGAAGGTAGCAACCGATTGGGTAAGAACTTTTGGAAACTGCCTTCCTCATCGAGGAGGCCGTGATCGGCGAGGGGCTGCTGGACCAGGCGACGTTCCTCAGGCGTTTCGAAGAGAGCTGCCCCGTTGGGTACGTCCAGATCGAGCACCTGCCCGAAGACAAGATCCCGCAGGCCAGAGAGTCCCTGTACCGGACGGGTCTGGACGCCGGGGTGGCGTGGAACGGACTGGACGGCTGACGGCGCCAATAACGAAATTGAACGGAGCGCGCTGATGGACCTCGACGGCAAGAGAGTCGTGATAACGGGCGGTGCAACGGGAATCGGTCGCGCGGCCGCCATCTACTGCGCCGGCAGGTGCGCCCGTGTGGTCGTCGCAGACGTGAGCCGGCGGGACGCCGAGGACTTCATTGCGAAGATTCGGAGCGCCGGTGGCGAGGGGTGGTTCCTGCGCGCCGACGTGTCGTCGGAGCCGGAGGTCGAGTCGATGATGGCCGAGGCCGAGCGGCTGCTGGGAGGGATCGACGCCCTGGTGACCGCCGCCGGCATCGCCCGGGACACCCTGGTGCCCGTGGATGAGCTGACCACGGATGGTTGGGACAGGACGATCGATGTCAATCTGAGGGGCACGTTTTTGTCCGCCAAGCACGCGGTCCCAGCACTGAGGCGGGCGGGGGGCGGCGTGATCGTCCTGATCGCATCCGGCACGGGCGTCAGTGAGGCCAGCAGCATGGTCGCCTATGGCGCAAGCAAGGGAGGAGTGAACGGTTTGGGGATGACTCTGGAGGCCGCGCTCGCCCCCGATGGCATCCGGGTCAACGTGTTGTGCCCGGGTAACATCGCCACGCCGCTGAAACTACGCATCGTCGAGGAGCAGGCCGGCGTCAGGGGTGATGAATACCTGCTGGAGGAGCAGATCGCCCGCCTGGGCGACCCGGAAGGCATGGCCCGTGTGCTGGGCTTCCTCGTCTCAGACGCCGCCGACTACGTCCGCGGCGCTGTTTTCACCAGATAGCCGCCTATGCCGGCACGGCCTCTTCGTCTGGCGCGACCCTGCGGGTGTAGTGTGCGCTGAGCCAAACCAGGGCGGCGCCCAGGAGCAAGATCGCCGCCATGAGTCTGAACGTGAAGGCGAAGTCCAGCCAGTAGATCAGCACGCCCGCCAGGACCGGTCCGGCCACCTTTCCAGCGTTCTTCATCGAGCCCACTAGGCCCATGCTCACCCCTAGATGCGAGGAGTCGACCCTCGCGGAGACGAGCGCCACCGTCGACGGAAAGACCATTCCCTGGGCGATTCCTATGAACACCGCCGGGGCGAGAAACGCCAGCCCCGCACCGGGGTAGCTCAGTAGCAGCAGTCCCGCGCCGAGCACCAGCATTCCCGCGCTTGCGATGTGCAGATGGCCGAACCGGTCAGAGAGCCTGCCTCCTATGGGGTTGACGGCGAGGTGGACCGCCTCCTGCACCGCCAGGAAAGCACCGGCCAGGGCCACGCTGGCATTGAGGTGCAGCACCAGGAGGGGTACGAAGGTCCGTACGGCATATACGGCGACGAAGATGTTGGCTTCCAGCCCGCCCGTGAGCCAAACCGCGGGCGTCCTTCCGCCTGTCTGAAGGGAGTTGAGCGCCTGCCGTAATATCTGCGACCCGGGCCTGGAGACCGACGGCGCCGTCTCCGGCAGCAGCAGCACTGGGATGAGTGCCGCGCTGCTCAGGAGGCCGATGATGGTGAAGACCGCGACGGGTTCCATGGTCAGCAGCATCCAGCCCGCGGCGGCAGGCCCCACGACGTATCCGGCGTTTCGAGCCATCGAGAACCAGCCGAGCCTCTCCGCACGGTGCGTTCGAGAGAGCTCCGCCACGTACGCGAGGGTGACCGGGCCGTATATCGCCGTGGCCAGCCCGTGGACGACGCGCAACGCGAAGAGCTGCTCCGGCGTCGATACGAACCGATAAACGAAGGGTAATAGGGCGAAGAACGCCGTCCCGATCAGGAGCCAGATCCGCCGGCCCCAGCGGTCCGAGAGCATCCCCACAAACGGCTTGAGCACCATTCCGGTCAGCGTCGAGACCGACACGATCAGGCCCAGGAAGATGTCGCCGGCACCGAGGGCCGCCGCGTAGATAGGCAGCAAGGGGGACTTGCCCATCTGGTACGCCGAGCGGACCACGAAGTCCGCGGTCGTGATGAGGCCGAAACCGCGTGATCGGATCATTGATATGTACCGGCGGGCGGCAAGAAATGATAGAGGGCGGGCCCCCCATCGACGTCAGCCCGACGCCCCTGTGCTGATGGGCGGTATCTCCAGCTCGTGCACCACGTCGATGAATACCGGAAGGTCGTTCTCGATAACGCTTCTGAGCGCGTCGAACTGGACGTCAAGCCGCTCTGACAGGTCTCCGAATACGCCCAGGGCCCCTTGCGTGGGCCCGTAATCCGCGGTGGAGGGCACCGTGCTGATCTCCCTGATCTTGGCGTTGAGCTTCGCGGGGTGGCTGATCCGGTCCAGACCCTCGATGGTCTCGAATTGTATTAGCTGGTCTTCAACCGCCGACAACTTACCCTTCAGTTTCTCACCGGCCTCAGAAACGGCGTCCTTGGCCGCCTCGGAGACCGCGCGGCCAACCCACTCGTCAACCTGCTTTTTCACTTTGACTATCTGGTTGATGGCGTCGTGGGTATCGGAGATCTTGTCCCTCATCGCTATAAGGAGGTCGAATTGGGCTTGCAGTTCCTCCTGAGTGGCGGGGATCCGGGGATCCTTTCGTATCTCGAACTCCTGCGTCTGAGTCCGGCCGGCGACCGTCAGATGGACGGCATAGGTTCCCGGAGGGGCATGGGGTCCGGCCAGGCCGTGGTCCGTCGCGCCATCGATGTCTACTTGTCGCGCGTCCGGGTACCGCATGTCCCATACGAACCGGTTCATGCCCGACTCGACCCGCACGAGAGGGTCCTCCTGCTTCTTCTCGGCGGTCGCCGATTTGCCGGTCCCTTCCTTCCCCTCCGGCTTTACCGACGAAAAGCTCTTGATCTCCTCGCCCTTCGAGTCATGGAAAGTGATGGAGGCCTCATCGTCCGGTTTCGTTTCGAGGAAATAGTGCACGACGACGCCGTCGGGCGGATTGGCGCCGGCGTCCAGCATCACACGCACGGTCTCGCCGTCCGGCCTCTCCTCATCGCGATAGCCGGCCGCGTATCCGAGGCCGAGGGCGTAGTTCCTGCCGGGCCCTGCGGGCCGCCCCGCCCCGAGCGGAGGCGTGAACCGGTAGGTGGGCGCTGGCTGGAAGAGTCGGAGTCCGTCGTCGGCCCGGTCTACTCCGGCCTGCCGGAGCACAGCGAGATCGTCCAGTATCCAGAATGAACGGCCGTTTGTGGCCACCACAAGGTCGTTGTCTTTGACCAGCAGGTCGGAAATGGGGACCGTCGGCATGTTGAGCTGGAGTCGCTGCCACGAGCCGCCGTCGTCGAAGGACACGTAGACGCCGGTCTCGGTCCCCGCGTAGAGCAGACCGCGCCGGATAGGGTCCTCTCTGGTAACCCGCGTGAAGTCGTCCTCGGGGATGCCGTCAGTTATCTTGGTCCAACTCTTGCCATAATCGTTGGTCTTGAACAGGAAGGGGCGGTTGTCGTCGAACTTGTACCGCGTGGCGGACAGGTACGCCGTGGCCGGGTCGTGGGGTGAGACCTCGATGACGTCGACGCGGGTCCACTCCGGCAGGTCTGGTGGAGTCACGTCTTCCCAGGTCTTGGAGCCGTCGCGCGAGATGTGGACCAGCCCGTCGTCGGAGCCCGCCCAGAATAGCCCCTCTTCGTGAACGGACTCGGTGAGGGCGAAGATAGTCCCGTAGTGCTCGACCATCGTCGTGTCCAGGGTAACAGGGCCGCCGGATGGCTCCATCTTCGTTCTGTCGCCGCGGGTCAGGTCGGGACTGATGATCTCCCACGACTCGCCGTCGTCGTCCGATCGGAACACGACCTGGCCGGCCACGTACAGGACCTTCGGGTCGTGGGGCGAGATGACGATGGGGTAGGTCCACTGGAAGCGGTACTTGTGGTCCTTCAGGCCGAGCCCCCACTGGAACTCGGGCCAGACCGAGACGATGCGGGTCTGGCCGATGCTGTGGTCGTAACGCAGAAGGGAGTCTCCCCCGCCGGGCGAGCTGCCGATGGCGCCGGAATATACGATATTCGGGTCGTCGGGCCGTACCGCTATGTGGCCGCTCTCCGAGCTGCCCACGGCGTAGCAGTCCGACCACATGATGGCGCCCTTGGTCGAGCGGCTGGGAACGCTGATGGCGCTGTTGTCCTGCTGTGTCGCGTAGACGCGGTACGGGAACTGATCGTCGGTTGTGAGGTGGTAGAACTGCGACGTCGGCTGGTTGTAGATCGTCGACCAGGTATCGCCGCCGTTGAAGGAGACGCAGGCGCCCCCGTCGTTGCCCTCTATCATACGCCTGGGGTCTCGAGGATCGATCCAGAGCTCATGGTTGTCGCCGTGGGGGGTGGTGATGCGCGTGAAGGTCCTTCCGCCGTCGGTGGACTTCCACATGTTGAGGCCCAGGACGTAGACCGTTTCCGGGTCCTGCGGGTCGGCGTAGACATGGCAGTAGTACCAGGGGCGCTGCATCAGGTTGCGGTCGTCGCTGACGCGTTCCCACGTTTCCCCGCCGTCGTCGGACCGGTACAGGCCGCGCTCCTCTGCTTCGATGATCGCCCAGACACGCCCCGGCATCGCGGGAGAAACCGCCACGCCGATTCGCCCCTTCACCCCATCGGGCAGTCCCTTGTTGCCGGATATGTCGGTCCAGGTGTCGCCCCCGTCCGTTGAAATGTGCAGGCCGCTGTCGGGCCCGCCGCTCGTGAACGTGTGAGGCTCGCGCCGCGCCTGCCATATGGCGGCGAACATTATTCGAGGGTTATTCGGGTCAATTGAGAGGTCGATCGCGCCCGCGTCCTCGCTCTTGTAAAGTATTTTTTTCCAGTTGGCGCCTCCGTCTTTCGACCGGAACACGCCCCGCTCCTCGTTGGGCCCGAAGGCGTGTCCCAGGGCCGCCACGTATACCAGGTCGGGGTCAGCAGGATGGACCCTTACCCGTGCGATGTGCCTGCTGTCTGTCAGGCCCACGTGGGACCACGTCTTGCCGGCGTCCGTGGACCGGTAGACACCGTCGCCGTGGGTCACGTTGCCGCGGATGCAAGACTCGCCCGTGCCGGCGTAGATCACGTTCGGGTCGGAGTCGGAGACGGCGATGGCGCCGACCGCAGCCGTATTGAAAAACCCGTCCGTTACGTTCTCCCAGTATGTTCCTCCGTCGGTGGTCTTCCAGACCCCGCCTCCGACGGCGCCGAAGTAGAACACCATAGCGTCGGACGGATCACCGGCAGCCGCCACCACCCGCCCCCCTCGGTGCGGTCCGATACATCGCCATCTCAGAGACCCAGTCAGCGCCGTACCGATGCCGTTCTCGCCACGGGCCGCCGGATTGTCTGCAGACTGTTCGCTCGACATCGTTGGCACCTCACTCAAACCTGATTGGTCGTGCTTCGCGAAGCGGCGCTATCTTCTCACGGCGGCGGATTTGCAGTCAACTGGGAGTGGGTACAGGGCGAGGGAGTCGTGCGAATGTGGAGTATTCAACTTGAAATACACCGGGAATAGTATAAAAAGTTTCTAAAACAACGCCCTGTTTCACCTTCTAATGCCCTCGGCGTCAAAGCTACGATATGTATCTCAGCAGTCGCGGGTGAGGGGGATCTCCTCTTCGTCCATCGTCGCGGCGGTCCCGCCAACAGCTCCAAGGAGAAGTGGAATGGCATTGCAGTCCGATGGCATCGTGTATGACGCCCGAATTGTCCTCCAGGATGAAGCGCCCCATGCCGAGATGAGGTCCAACGGGGCAACGCCCCGGAGGAATATTTGGCTGACCTGCCTTCGACCGCTTCGGCTCTTGATCGCTTTCATCACACGCGAGCTAAGGGTGTACAGGCTGATTACCAGGGACTCTCGGACGCCAAGAGGCCCGAAGGTCCTGCTCTGGATCGCGGTAGCCTACGCTGTCTGGCCGCTCGGCCTGGTGCCGGACCTGATTCCCATCGTCGGATACGTCGACGATATCATCATTGTGCCCATTCTGGTTGTAATGGCCATGAGGAACGTTCCCAGAGAGGTAATCCTCGACTGCCGGACCAAGGCGTGCCCTTCCGGGAGCTGACTCGTCGCACGTCCAGCTCCAACGGCCTGCGTCTCCGCTCACACCCAACACCCAGCCCCTAGTCCCTCATCCCGTACCCTGCTATCATGTTCCCCTCCTATGGTACAAGACCAGAACATCGCGGTCCGTGGTCTCAGATACGCCTACGAGTCCGGGGGGCCGGTCCTTACGGCCCTGGCTAACGTGGACCTGGCGGTGGGCCGGGGCGAGTTCTTGTCCGTAATTGGCCCCAGCGGAGGTGGGAAGACCACGCTTCTGAAGGTAATCGGAGGTCTCTTGGAGCCCACTGCGGGGACGGTGGCCATCGGCGGGCGGGCGCCCGGAGACGCACGGCGCCGCAAGGAGATCGGCTACGTGTTCCAGGACCCGGCGTTGCTGCCATGGCGGACCGTGGTCCAGAACATCGCGTTGCCCCTCGAGGTGAATCGCGGCGAGGCCCGGTCGGGCGAGGTGGAGCCGGAGCGTCTGCTGGACATCGTGGGGCTTCGAGAGTTCCGGGACTACCATCCGCATCGCCTGTCGGGCGGAATGAGGCAGCGGGTGGCCCTTGCCCGGTCACTGGTGACCGACCCTTCTGTGCTGTTGATGGACGAGCCGTTGGGCTCACTGGACGAGATCACGCGCGCCGAGATGCGATACGAGCTGCTACGGGTGTGGGAGGTCTCCCGCAAGACCGTCGTCATGATCACTCACAGCATCTCGGAGGCCGTCATGATGTCGGACCGTGTGGCGGTGCTGTCGCACTGGCCGGGCCGGGTCGTGGGGGAGGTAGCGATTGATCTGCCTCGGCCACGCGAAGAGTCCCTGGAGCATTCGAGAGCTTATCGGGAGCACACCAGCCGGGTGAAGGAGGTCTTGTCCTTTGGGAGCGGACGCGGAGCATCCCTTGGCTGACCACGCTCTGGAGGGCGAGGCCAGCTGGGACTTAGTCGAAAGAGGCCGCGTTCCGGGGCTGCGGGCTCTGGCGCCGGCCCTTGGCTATCTGCTGCCGTCGGCGCTGGCGCTGACCGCGCTCATGGGTGTCTGGGAGGCGTGGGTCCGCCTGGCGCGGGTGCCGATCTACATCGTGCCCGCGCCCACCACAGTCCTGAACCGTCTTTTCGGTGACATCGGCTTCTTCGCCGGGCACGGCGCCATCACGCTTCTGGAGGCCGGCGCTGGTTTCCTCCTCGGCTCGGCCGTCGCGATCGTGGCGGCGACGCTGATGGCCCACTCGCGATCCGTGGAGAGGACGCTGTTCCCGCTGGCGGTACTGATGAAGGTAACACCCATCATCGCCGTGGCGCCCCTGTTCGTCATCTGGTTCGGGTTCGGTTCTTTCCCCAAGGTGCTGATCGCCGCGCTGATCACGTTCTTCCCCGTGATGGTAAACGCTCTGGCGGGGCTCAGGTCCGTCGATCCGGGCGCCCTCAATCTTTTCCGATCTCTCCATGCCTCCAGGCTCGAGATACTTTTGAAGCTCAGGGCCCCGAGTTCCCTGCCGTTCCTATTTGCCGCATTTCGCATAGCGGTGCCGCTGTCGGTTATCGGGGCCGTGGTGGGGGAGTGGTTCACGGGGGACCGCGGGCTGGGAAGCGTGATAATAGTCGCACATAATAACCTGGATACGCCGACGCTGTTCTCCGCCATATTCTCTCTGGCGTTCATGGGAATCAGTCTGACCGCCGCCACTTCTTACGTAGAGAAGCGCGTGCTTTTCTGGCACGACTCGTTCATCGCATGACCTGGGTAAGTATGGACCCCATGACCTGGATAAGCATGGACCCATTGAGTAGAGCGATCGCAAGAAGCGCTTCCCCGCTACTGATTCTTCTTGTGCTTGTCGTGGGCATCTCATGCGGCGACGACGCCCCCGCGGAGCTGGACGGCGTGGTATTCATGGCCGGATTCAAGGCCCAGGCGAACCTGCCGTTCGTCGCCGCCTACGTCGCACAGGAGCAGGGCTACTTCGCGGAACAGGGACTGGCGGTGGAGATAAAGCACGCCGGAAGCGGCGAGCATCTGAAGCTGCTGATGTCGGGCGACGTGGACTTCACGACGGCGGCCGCGTCATCGGTGCTCAAGCGCAGGTCCGATCCTGAGCTGCCCATTGTGGCCTTCGCTCTTTTCGGCCAGCGCGGCCAGCAGGCGTACATCGCTCTTGGCGATTCAGGGATCAGCACGCTCTCGGACTGGGAAACGAAGACATTCGGATACAAAGTGGCGGTCCCGCCCGACTACTTGGCGATGCTGAAGGCCAGCGGCGTGGACCCCTCGAAAATCACGGAGATCAATGCCGGATTCGACCCTCGTGTGCTCACAGAGCGAAAGGTCGATATCCTGGCCGTGTTCAAGTCCAACGAGCCCGACACGCTGCGCCGGATGGGCTTCGAGGTAACAAGCTGGGAGCCGGAGAGTTACGGTGTTCCAAACCTGGGGCTGACGTACATCACGCGCCAGCAGATGGCGGATGACAAGCCTGACCTGATACGCAGGTTCTTGAAGGCGACGCTGAAAGGTGTCCAATTCGCGTTTGACAATACCGAAGAGACGCTGGACATCGTTCTCGAATATGCGCCCATGGGGGACCGGGAGCACCAGCGTTTCATGCTCGAGACGGAGTTGACCGACGCCGTCAGCGCCCTGACACAGGATAATGGCCTCGGATGGATGACTGAGGCTCAGTGGAAGGCCCTGTACGACATGCTGCTGGAGTTCGAGGCCCTCCCAAATGCTTTCGACTACCGGACGGCCTATAGCGACCGATTCCTGCGCGAGGTCTACGAGGGAGGCGAGTTGCGCTGGCCGTAGGAGCCCTAAATCCACTGGGTTCGGAGCCTTCGAAAGGGCGCGCGATGAAGTGATTTTCCCGTGGCGACCGAAGGGGCTTTCACCTTCCATTATCTGGGTTGAGAGAGGTATCCGGGCCGAGAATCGTTGAGTTTCGTCCGCTCCCGGCTCGTCGAAGGACTCACCAGCACCCATTTTGCAGCGGCTTTGCGGGCGCCATCGGTGCCGTTGCTTGTGGTGCCGTCTGTCACTTATCATAGAATGTAGGGGCATCTAGGAATGTTTAAGCACGACGTACTCGTAATTGGGGCCGGCCTTGCGGGGATGCGGGCGGCCATGGCGGCCCGCGACAGTGGGGTGGACGTGGCCGTGATCAGCAAGGTACACCCGGTCCGAAGCCACTCCAACGCCGCGCAGGGCGGGATAAACGCCGCCCTGACGGAGCGCGGCGACCCCTGGGAGGACCACGCCTACGACACCATCAAGGGCAGCGATTACCTGGGCGATCAGGACGCGATTGAGATCATGTGCCGCGAGGCGGGGCGGGAGGTCATCGCCATGGAGCACATGGGTGTGATCTTCAGCCGCGACGAGGAAGGCCGGTTGGGCACGCGGGCGTTCGGTGGACAGCGCCAGGCCCGCACATTCTATGTTGCTGACTTCACCGGCCAGGCCTTATTGCACGTGCTCTACGAGCAGGTCATCAAGGCCGACGTGAGGGTCTACGAGGAGTGGTTCGTCCTGTCGCTGATCGTCGAAGACGGCGAGTGCGGAG
>CAZJDV010000089.1:0-9733 GCA_964544865.1 uncultured Dehalococcoidia bacterium
AGCTTTGAAGAAGACGACCGCCTGGCGCGCGGGTACAATACCGGCAGTTCGCCCAGATGGTCAACCGCACGGCCAATGCCCATCTGCGGCATGGGGTCGGAAAGGGCGACAAGGTGAACTTGCATCTCACCAACTGGCCCGAATTCCTGTTCTTCTGGTTTACCACCACCAAGATCGACACGGTGATGATGCCCACAAATCTCTTGTCGACGCCCGAAGAGCTTAGCTACCCCGTCCATCACTCGGAGAGCGTGCTCTCCGTCACGCAGCCGAACCTGCTGCCGACGGTACATGCCATCCGGGGAAGGTGTCCCAACCTGCGCCAGATAGCCTTGCCCGGGGTCCGGGCCGGCTCCCGAAGGGGCCGGACTCAACTCGCGATTCATCGAGGGGCAGCTGCACGAGCTGGCGGAAACCACGCTCGACCCGCTGGACGAGACGGCTATCGCACTCATCGGGGGGTGATCGTGGCGGACATGGAGATTGGGCCGAGTGCTAGATTTTCGGCCAACGCAACACCTGGTACAGGGAGGGCGCCGTGACAGTCCGAGACTTCAGTATCGACGAGCACCGCAAGATGAATATGCCGCCAGAGACCTTCATCAGGGTACCGCACGGTGCGATGGAGGCGTTCGTCGCCAAGGTCGGGTCGACCGTGGGCCTGGACGGCGAGAAGGCCGCGCTGCTGGCCAGCCTTCTTACCGAAAACGACCTCAGGGGTACCTTCAGCCACGGCACCCAGGCTATCGCCAGGTATGCCCGTGCCATGCGAGACGGGTCGATCAACCCGTCACCGGAGGTCCGCGTGGTCCGCGAGACCCACGTTAGCCTGATGGTCGATGGCGACGGCGGGCTGGGCTACTTTCCCGCCTATGAGGGCACGCTCCGGGCGATCGAAAAGGCCAAGACGCAGGGCATGGCGGTCATGGTCACCCGGAACCACGGCCACATCGGTGCGGCAGGGATATACACTCGCATGACGCTGGAGCACGACCTGCTGTCGATGATCACCGGGGGGTCGCAGATGGATCTGCATCCCGGCCAGCCCGCGTACGTGCCCGCCATCGGATCGCCGTCTTCTTTCAGCGCGCCGGCCGGCGAGGAAGCCCCCTTCGTGCTGGACTTCGGGGCGCTCTTCGACCTTAGGACCTCGCCCCACTACGCCGAGGTTGTCGAATGGCTTCCGAGCACCGTCCTCCGGTGCATCGGCCTGGGGGTCGTGAGCAAGGTGTGGGGCGGGTTGCTGGCAGGACTGCCTGCGGACCCGACGCGCTCGTCGCCGGACGTATCCGGGTCTGCCTCTTTGCTAGTCACGTTCCAGATCGGTCTCTTCACCGACTCGGCCCAGTTCAAACGCGAAATGGACGAGTTCGTGCGAAGGGTAGGGAAGTTGGAGCCGCTGGCCGGGTTCGACAAGTCGCAGCTCGCGGGTGGGCCCGAGGCCGATCGGGAGCGGCAATACAAAGCCGAGGGCATTCCCGTGGGTCCGGAGCACCAGGCTAGCCTCGAGGGCGTGGCGGAGGAGCTACAAGTCGCGGTTCCCTGGTGAAGTGCCAGACGCCTCCCGAGAAACTTGGGGTCTGCGACACCGGGGCGTCTCTACGGCCCGACCCTATTCGCTATGCTCCATCCCTTCCCTTACTCAAGCGGAAGTCTAGGAAGGGGTCCGACCCGGAGGCCGTCACTCGCGCTTGAACTACACCATCTCGTTGGCCCACCACTCCTGGCAGTAGAACTCCTTCTCGCTCACGTATTTCGCCCTGGACGGCACTATCTTGAGGCTCCGGTTGCTGGGCAGCTTGTTGGTAGCATGGCCGTTGCGGTGGGACTCTCGCAAGGCGATGGCGATCTCCAGGGGTTTCGGATCACGTCGCCGTTGCACCTCGGCTCGATCCCCTGGTTCAGCGCTACCAACACCGAACGCACGCCAGCGGCGTGGCGGGTCGAGAGGAGAGCCAGCCCTCTGTGCTCTTAGGACAGAAGACTGCCCCTGCGTCAAGACATCTATCGCCCTGCTGGGTCACCTACGACGCCAACTCGGGACCGACCTCAGGCGAATGATCCGCCTCGGGATGGCCGGAGACAGATTCTGGTCGGCGTCACTGGGCCAGTCACTGCGGTGCTGCAGGCTGTCTCCCTGGGCGTGGGTGTGGGTGCCCTCGATGCGCCCAGCGGCCACGCCCGTCCACGACAGAGGTCCTTGGTACTGTGGCCCCGTGCCATGCCATTGCCCGGCTTCATCCCGTCGCTCCCACGCCGAGGCGCGACGCCCCTGACAGCCTTCCGCACAACAGGCAAGCCGACTGGCGCCCACTGGTGCACTTCCACTACACGCCCACACACGCCTCGTGGCTGAACCAGATCGAGGTCTGGTTCAGCATCTTGACACAGGCCGTACTGCGGCACCTGAGCGCCACGAATCCCAGGCAGGTCTGTAAGGCCATCAACCGATTCACCAATACCCAGAACGAGAACCCAACGCCTTTCGAGTGGACCAAGAGTGCGGTGCATCCTGGCAGCCTCAAACAATATTACGCTGCCTTGTGATAGTAGATACTAGGTGGAAATCAGCCGGAATTCACTCAGGACGAGAAAGAGGCCAGGAAGGTCGTCAGAGACCTTCGCGATCTGCTATGCTCGAGCGAGGACGCATGAGGACCTCAGCCCAAAACGCATAGCGAAGGGCCCCCTCGTATTCAACTTCTGTCGACAGGGGCGAGAGACGGAACTGCTCCGTCAGGCCTACGATCGGCTGGATTGTGAGCGCGCTCCGGTGATTTGACGACATTCGTGAGCGCAACTACTATGGCTTTGGTCGAGGATGGTGAAGAGCTTGAGGCCAGGCAGCTTGATGTGGGGATTCCGGGATCTAGCAGGATGACCGTGGCGCACGATCCGGTAAGAGCGAGGGCGGGGAAAGGAGGCACTGCAGTCGGCAACTGCCTCCAGTGCACGGCTTCTACTGGCTCCTGGCGACCAGACAGGACCGAAATCATCGGTGGCTGATGCTAACAACGGCCTGTCAGGCAGGGCGCCGGCAGATTGAAACGAGCAATGGAGGCCCACCGAGTGTGGTCCCAGCAGGTGAACGTCGTGGACCCGCGTATCAAGTTGACCCTTCAATAGAGCACGCGGAGGAGGCAGGGTCTATGATGGGCGGGTGGAGTGGACCCAGCCAGCGGAGGCGCCTCGCAGAGTTGATGAGGACCAAGGTCGCTCGCGTATCAAAGCGTCCCATGCCAGGATGCCTCGTGGTCTGGGGAGTCCCGACTCAAGTGCCGCCACTGCGGGGTCTATGTGCGTCCCGGAGTGAACCGATCAGGGAACAACAATGGGCGAGGTGAAATGGTTCAAAGGCAACATCCACACCCACACTACCGAATCGGACGGGGACGCCGAGCCCGAGAAGGTGGTGAGCTGGTACCGCCGCCATGGCTACGATTTCCTGGTACTCAGTGACCACAATCGCCTGACCGTGTTCGAATATGGCGAGAGCAAACGCCGCCTCCGGCGTCCCCTTTTGATACTCGGGGAGGAGGTCACAGTCCCGCTCAGGGACGGCACGGGGCCGGTGCACCTCGGTGGAATCGGTATCTCCAGGTTGGTTGAGCCCATCGACGCCGGTGAAGTGGTGCCCACCATGCAGGCCAATGTTGACGCCATTCGGCGGGCGGGGGGCATCGCCTGCATCTACCATCCAAACTATAAGTGGGCCTTCGACCACGAGGCCATAAATCAGGTGACCGGAGCCAGCCTCCTCGAGGTGTACAATGGCGTCCTGACGACCAACGTCTACGGCGGTGTGGGCAAGCCCAGCTACGACGAGATATGGGATGGCGTGCTCGGCGCAGGCAGAGTCATATTCGGCGTGGCAACCGACGACTCCCATCACTACGGTGACTTCGCCTTCGACAAGGCCAACCCGGGGCGCGGCTGGGTCGTGGTGCGCGCCCCGGAGCTCTCCGAGGGGGCCATCGTCAATTCGCTGGCAATCGGTGACTTCTACTCATCCACAGGTGTAGAGCTCTCTGAGCTCGAGGCCTCCCAGGAGCACATCCGCCTGAAGATCGAACAGAAGGGCACGCTGGTCTATACGACCAGGTTCACAGGCCGTAAAGGGACCCTCCTGGCCGAGGTGGCCGGCACGGAGCCGGAGTACCGCATGCGCGGGGACGAGGGCTACGTCCGCGGTGTGGTGCATGCGTCGGGCGGCATTAGGGCCTGGACCCAGCCGGTCCACATCAAAGGATGACGCTCGTGGCCTTGGCGTCGGGGCCAGAGGCATCACTTTATGAAGACGAGTGAGACCGCCAGGCATGTGACGATAAGCGGAGGTGCGGATACGATCTATTACAGAAGGCATCTGCCGATAATGAGCGGCGTCTACAGGCCCCTGGAGACGCGGCGGTTCGTGGTGACGGCCATGGGCGGCTACTGGCCGGTGGTCCAGAGACTCCCGAACGGTCACCTTGGCGTGGTGACGCGTGACGGCGATTTCCATGTCGGGCAAAGGGGCCGCCTTGTGATCCTGACCTCCCCCGACGGCGGAGAGTCTTGGAGCCACTCCACGGTCATCTCCGGCGAGGGCTCCGACAACCGCAACCCTGCTTTCGGCGTTGCCGCGGACGGGACCTTGCTAGTGTCGTTCATCAAGCAGGTCAACTACACAGCAGGGCACTACGACAGGCAGAGGGGTTTGCCCACGCCAGGGCACTACAAGGACAGGCAGAAGGGTCTGCCCACGCCCCTGTACATCTCCCGCTCCGAGGACAACGGCGCCACGTGGAGTCCCGGAGAGCTGGCGAAGGTTGATGGCCGGGAGTCGTGGCCCGTGAGCTCGCCCTTCGGCAAGATGGTGACACTGGAAGACGGCACCGTCCTCATGTCCTACTACTTGTCCGCGACGGCTTTCCTCATACGGTCCCACGATGGCGGGCGCGCATGGGTCGACCGCGTCGCGCTGGCGAAGGGCTTTGGCGAGACTGCGCTATGTCACCTCGGCGGCCAACGCTTCGTGGCAATGCTCCGGAGCGCAACCGAGGGCGACCGCGGCCTGTGGCAGACTGATTCTGAAGACGGGGGTTATACCTGGACCGAGCCGCGCCGGATCACCCCTGACATGGAGCACCCCGGAGATGTGATAAGGCTGAGGGATGGCCGGCTCCTGCTCACCTACGGCCGACGGGTAACGCCATATGGGATTCAGGGAATGATCAGCCGTGACGACGGCAGGACGTGGGACGCCGACAACAAAGTCCTGCTCGTGGCGGATAGCGGCGATTTCGACCAGGGCTATCCAAGCAGCATTCAGCGGGATGACGGTGCTATCGTCACCGTCTACTATTCCACCGAGCTGCACGTGAGCAGACGGCCTCGACCGGACGTGTTGGGAGTCCACGGCGCGGCGGTCATCTACCGTCCGGAGGACTTGTGACTCGCGTTGCAGTCCGCCAGGGCCGATGCGAGATGGAATCCGCCACAACCTCACAGGTTTGACACAGCGCGGTTCTAAGGAATGGTGGTGTGTCATTGTCATGAGGAGCCTCAGCCGGGGTATGGCCGGGTTGGCAGTGCGAGTCGTTTGGGACACGATCTGGGAGTCCAGTGGGCACGATAGCGTGATTGACGGCGCTCCGGGTTGTCCGTACAATCGACAGCGTCAAGGATGGCGCGTTCTTTGGAAGCTAGCAGTTGGAAATGGAGTATCTCGGATCAAGACTACATTAACGGAGCAGTAAGAAACAGGACCCCGCTCCCGCTTAAGGTCGTCGACCACGGCATCGGGGCCGTGGCCCGGAATCTTGGGGACGCCGGGTACCCGAGTCAAGATGCAAGTCGCGCTCAACTCCAAGTTTTTCGACAACCTCTCGGTAGAGCGGCTCGGCGAAAAGGCCGTCGAGCTCGGCTACGACGGGATCGATGTAAACGTGCGCCCCGGCCATCCTGTGAACCCTGGCAACGCGCTGGTCGCTCTCCCAAGAGCCGTGAGGCACTGGCAGAAGCAAGGGCTGGCATGCCCGCTGGCCACCGCGCCGGTCAGCTTCACCGATCCCGGCAGCCCCAACGCGGAGCCGCTGTATGCTGCCTGTGCGGAGGCCGGTATCCCACGGCTGAAGATCGGGTTCTGGGGATTCATCCCCGGCGGCGACTACTGGAGCGCGGTGGATGCCGCACGGACCGCTCTAGAGGGCTTTGCGAGGCACAGCCAGCGGTTCGGTGTGCAGACCTGCTACCAGGTGCACAGCGGCCCCAACCTGGGATCGAACTGCGCGGGTCTGGCGCACCTCATCAGGGGTTTCGATGCCCGACACGTGGGCGCTTATCCGGACACCGGCCATCTGGCGCTCGACGGCGAGGACTGGGACATGGGGTTTGCCATGGTCCAGGAACACCTGTCGGTTGTGGGGATCAAGGACGCTCGCCATGTCCCTCAGCCTCTCGGGCAGGTCCCACGATACACGCCCAGGTTTGTGAAGCTTGGGGAAGGCAGCATCGACTGGCGCAGGTGCCTTGCCGCCCTTCGAAGAGTTGGATTCGATGGCCCGTTGTCGGTCCATACGGAGTATGAATTCGACGAATCGATCATTCGCCGGGTCGGCTACAATGACACCGCCCCGCCGAACCTGGAAGAGTGGGCGAAAGCAGACGCTGCTTTTCTGAGAAATGAGCTGACCTAAGAGGACCACGAGCCTGGCCCGACTGCTCAAGGCCCCAGTGATGCCGGGGACATCCTTTCCTCAGTGGTGACTCCTGAGGGTGGATGTGCGAGATCGTAGGTAGGGCGAGCTTGCACAGCGCGTCATAGACCGGGGGCTTTGGGGCGTTGCGTATCATCACTGAGATTTACCCTTGACGTTCGGAGATGTTGCACGTGGCCAGCCACTTCTTCAGCGAGACGACCATCCAGCTCAACGGAGTCACGGTCATTGACTGACGATCTGGCCGGTGACACCTGTGGACGTGAGGACCTGGTCTCCCGTCTCCCGTGCCCTACGCGACGGCGAACCGCGCTACCGGTGTGCGTGGTGCCGCCGCGTCCTGACTGACTCCAAGCCTACGACCAAGGCTCAGTTGGGATTCCATCTGAGCGGTCTCCTCCGTCCACCATGCCTTCTCTGACTTCAGCAACCTCCGCTGGAGCTAGTAGATCTCCTCAGAGATGTCTGAGCTCACGTCAATAGTGCAAACGCGGTCAGGCGGCACCTTCATCGGTGATTTCCTTGGAACCTCAAATACACCTCCGTTCTCTTCAGTCCTGGGGTACCCTGGATCTCGCGGGACCGACGAGATGCCGTGCCAGCAGCACTGACTTCCTGCCTGGTTCAATACCGGCGCAGTGATAGATGGAAGGCAAAGGTGGCCGCTCAGACGGCGAGATCATCGCGGTACTCATGCGACGTCGACACCAGCTCAAACGAAGGGGGTGTCAAACTCGGGTCGATTTTGTAGCTCGCTCAGCCCCTGCAAAGGCAGTCGAACAAACGGACGTTTGTTCAAGCTCGGTAGTATAGGCATCGTCAAGGAAGAGATGCGTACCTGGAGGGGCTGCAAGGAGCCAGTTGACGGTGTTCGTGGGTGATACTACGATGGCTCTCGCCAAGGATGTACGTTGCTTGCGTCCAGACACTTTGATATGGGGAGTTCCAGGAATGACACTATCCTGCCGGGCATGCTCACCGCCCTGGCGAGTGAAGGGCGGCCGGAGGCGTGGCAGGGCGGGAATCCAGGAGGAGACAAATGACCAAGAAGCGACTGCTGTTCTACAACGACGCCCGCCACTACTACATGTACTGCTACGAGCCTCCCATCCGGTTGGTAGACGCCTGGGCGCCGGTGGACGAGATCGCCGGCACCCGGGTGGACACATTCGTCTACGGATTTGGGGCTGGTCCAACCATGTTCCACGACACCAAAGTGGGCGAGATCTGGGGTTCGCACCTTAAGCGTCTCCCTGGATTGCACGCCTGGCGTGCCTACGAGAACGTCAAGAGCCTCATCGACCGCGGCCTGGACCCTCTCAACGTGCTCATAGAGCGGGCCCACGACAAGGGGCTGCATTTCTACGCCAGCCTCCGGCAGTCCCACGGTATTGACCCCAAGGACGCGGACAACGAGTTCAACTGGCAGTTCAGGATCGATCACCCGGAGTGGTGCCTGAAGGGAGAAGGAAAGTACAACTTCAACTTCGTCCACCCGGAGGTACGGGCAGAGCGTTTCGTCATAATCGAGGAGACGGTCAACCGCTACGATGTCGACGGCTTCGAGGTGGATTGGCTGCTGTCCCCCCATTTTTTTGAGAAAGACGAGATTGAGCAGAACACGCCTATCCTGACGGAGTACATGCGCCAGATCCGTCAGGCCGTCGCGAAGGCCGCCCAGGAGCGCGGCAGGCCTATCGCGCTGGGCGCCAGGGTTCTGCCCACCGCCGCCGGCAACCTCTCGGTTGGCCTGG
Organism: uncultured Dehalococcoidia bacterium; assembly: GCA_964544865.1. GTDB lineage: Bacteria > Chloroflexota > Dehalococcoidia > Lucifugimonadales > CAJWER01 > CAZJDV01. Next base: position 8,453 of record CAZJDV010000089.1, read on the forward strand.
ACGTTCCCACATGGATGAAAGAGGGGCTGTTGGACTTCGTGGTACCGAACTACTACGTGGACCAGCAAATGGACGCGAACTTTCCCTTTGAATGGTTGGTGGACCTGGCTCGCGCGGGTGGATGTCAGGTGTACCCCGCCATCCAAGCTAATGTCATCAGCGTGGGCGGCCATGAAGCGACGGCCGCCCACTACTATGCTGGAGCGGCTTCGTACTACGACCGGGGCGCTGACGGGCTCTACTTCCCCTGGTTCCAGTGGCCGGTGGGGCCACAGGGACGGCAGCTACTCTCCGAGTTGGACGACCCAGACCTGCTGAAAGAGAAGCCCAAGCACTATGTATTGAGGCGCCATGACGAGGAGGCTGCCAGCCGCGGCTACATTGCTCAGCTACCGGTGACGCTGACGCCGGGAACGGACGCGCCGGGACAGGCGGTGCACGTCTACGTGGCGGACGATTCTGAGAATGGAGACGCCACCCTCAGGGTGCGGCTGTCGGACTCGACAACCCACGACTCCATCACCGTCAGCCTCAACGGAGAGGCTCTGCCGGAAGACGCGTCCAGCAGGACATCCCACGGGTATACGTACACCTGGCTGGAGTACCCGCTGGCAAGGGGAGCGCTGCGCCGGGGAGTCAACGAGGTGGCCGTTGCGCTCCACGCCCGGCCGCCGAACCTGGCCAGTGCTCTGGTGCTGGACAGCGTGGAGGTGGTGGTGGCCTACTCAAACCCGCAGCTCGCGGAGAAGGTTTCCATCCCCTAGGGTGGGGCATGGGTCACGGATTGCGCCCATGAGCGCGGTTGCACTAACATAAGAAGTGGTACAACTATTGGGGGCAGGTCACCCACATCAAGCCTCTTGGCAGGCCAGACGATGGCCCCGACATTAAGGCTAACATGCTCTGCCTATGCCCCAATGACCGTAAGCTCATGGACTGCGGGGGCATAGTAATAGATGATAGTTACCGTATTATCCAAGTGCTGGATGGAAAGCAGTTGGGGATCTTACGAATGGCCAGGCGGCATACAGTCAGCCAAGAGTACCTAAGTTGGCATAGGCAGAGATGGCTGAAGGCTTAGCTAGAACCTTACGGCTAGGAGTCCCATAGGGGATTAGCCCCGAACACCGGTCTCCACTCCAGCCCCACTGCAGGCGTAGCGAGGTAACCCTAACCGGCCCCGCCACCGTCACCGACCTCACGCTCCCCGGCCCCGTACATCATCTTCGCCATGGCCGCAAAATCAGCCTCCTCTTGCACAGGGTTGATATCACAGTCTTG
>CAZJDV010000090.1:0-9647 GCA_964544865.1 uncultured Dehalococcoidia bacterium
TTGGGAGCTTTCTCGTCTATGTAGGACTTCCGCTGGCACTGGTTTTCGCGGTGGTAATAGGCAGCTATCTGTTGCTCACACGAGCACAGTCGGACCAGCCTCTGTTTGTCCTTGGCGGCTACGAGCGAGCGCCTGAAACAGTGGAGACCGCCACGGAAGTGGCCACGGGGCAGGACGCGTACAAAGACATTCTGCAAACCGTATTGGCCGTGGCAGCCCTGTCCATAACAATATTCGGGTTCGGCGCATACACCATAGTGCGGGTGGGGATCTAGGATAGCGTCGAGCGCCTGGCCAACGCCAGGTCCCATCGCGCGATCGCCGCCTAATACAACAACTTCGGCTACCACTATTGGCTGCAATACAGCCGCACGAAAGACGGCAGCGAGCCAGACGTGTTCTTCCTTGAGCGGGCGATAGAACTTACCAAGCAGGCCTACAACAATCGCGCAAAGGAGTTGGGCGAAACAGAGCGGGATATGGGGCGAGTGATTGCGACCATCCGAAACAACCTGGCGTCGTACATCGCCACGCTGCAAAAACAAAAAGGGCGGGTCGCGGAAGGAGACCGGTTGCTGGCGGAAGCCTGCGCACGCTACATCAAGGCACGCATCCACACCTTTCCCGAAAACGCGGCAACATGGGAACAAACACTCGAAGAGGTCCGGGAGTCGTTTCCCAATGCCGATCTATAGAAGTGGGGGGCTTGGTTCTGGGCCGATCATATCGTCACCTTACCATACTGAATTCGTTCGATCCCACGATCAGCATAGTACTTAGCTCTAGCATGTTCAATCTGTCGACCAGGAGCACCGCATGACGTTCGAGAGCGCCGGTATATTCCCGATGACCGCCGGGGTCAACGGCAGCGACCACCTAACCTTGGGCGGCTGCGATACCGCCGATCTGGCCTCGGAGTTCGGCACACCTCTGTACGTGTACGACGAGCTCACGCTCAGGCAAATGTGCCGGGAGTTTGTCGGCGAGTTCGGCGCCCGCTATCCGGACTCCCGCGTGCTTTACGCGTCCAAGGCGTACATCAACCCCGCGCTGGCGAAGCTGCTTGACGAGGAGGGACTGGGGATGGACGTGGTCTCGGGGGGCGAGATCGCCGTGGCCATGGCCGCGGACTTTCCCGCGGGGTCGATCTATTTCCACGGCAACAACAAGAGCGCCGAGGAGCTGCGGATGGCTATGGACAACGGCCTGGGGAGGGTCGTGGTCGACGGCTTCCACGAGCTCGCGCTGCTCAACGAGCTGGCCGGCGCTCGCGGCAAGGTCCAGGATATCATGCTGCGCGTCTCTCCCGGGATCGATCCGCACACACACGAGAAGACCACAACCGGAATCCTCGACAGCAAGTTCGGCTTCTCCGTCGAGACCGGGGACGCCGCCAGGGCGATCCGCGAGGCCCTCGACGCGCCCAATCTCGACCTAGTTGGTATCCACTTCCACCTGGGCTCGCCGATATTCGAGCTGGAGCCATACTCTATCGCCATCGATACCGTGCTGTCCTTCCTCGCCCCGTTCATATCGGAGGGGCTTGAGCTGAGCGAGTTCAGCCCGGGCGGCGGCTTCGCCATCGGATACGTCAGCGACCAGCCACCGCCACCGATCTCCTCGTACGCCGAGGTGATCGCCACCGCGACAAAAGACCGGTGCGCGGACCTGGGCTTCGGCGAGCCGACTCTGGTCGTCGAGCCGGGCCGGTCCATCGTGGGGCGGGCCGGGGTCGCGCTGTACACCGTTGGCGAGATCAAGGACATACCGACGGTCAGGAAATACGTGTCGCTGGACGGCGGCATGGGCGACAACATCCGCCCCGCGCTGTACGGCGCCGTCTACGAGGCGGTGGTCGCCAGTCGGATGTCCGAGGACCCCGCGGAGACGGTGACGCTGGCGGGCAAGTACTGCGAGTCCGGCGACATCCTGATCCGCGACATCCGGCTGCCGGCCCTCGACCAGGGAGATACGATAGCGATACCCGCGTCGGGTGCCTATGCGCCGTCCATGGCCAGCAACTACAACTTGAATCCCCGGCCTCCTGTCGTCATGGTCAAGGATGGCGAAGCCCGAGTCATCCGCCGCCGCGAGACCTATCGGGACATGATGGCCTGCGACGTGATGGGATAGGCGCTACGACCCTCACCGGAATCACCCCTGCGGAGGAAAGAATCGTGCCGCTGCACCGCGTCACCAGAGCCATAGAGTTTTGCTACGGACATCGGCTGCTCGACTACGAGGGCAAGTGCCGCCATCTGCACGGGCACAACGGCCTGCTCGAAGTGGACGTGGACGCGGACGAGCTGAACGAGATGGGCATGGTCATGGATTTCGGCGACGTGCGCGACCTTGTGAAGCGCTGGGTCGACCTCAATATCGACCATCGCATGGTGCTCTGGAGCAGGGATCCGCTGGCGGCGGTGCTGATCGACATGGGAGAGCCGGTCTATGTGCTCGACGAGAACCCGACGGCCGAGAATCTTGCCAGGCACATCTTCCTTCGGGTGAGCGAGCGGAGCCTCAGGCTGTCCGAGGTCCGCTTGTGGGAGACGCCGTCGAGCTGCGCGACCTATCGAGGCGGATAGGCGGCCCCGGCGGCGAACCGGAGGCGGTCCCGAGTTATCGCCGGTCTAACGTCTTGGTGACACGCAGTTTCTTGAGGCGGCGGCCCACGGTCGACACAACCTCTATCACCAGGCCGTTGTGTTCGACCACATCGCCTGAGCTGGGGATCCTGCCCAGCCGCTCGTAGACAAACCCGCCGACGGTGTCGAAGCCATCGCCCTCGACGGTAACCTGCAGCAGCTCGTAGATCTGGTCGATGCCTACCCGGGCGTCCATCAGGAATTCCCGGTCGCTAACTGTCTCGATCTCCGGCTCTTCGACGTCGAATTCGTCGTGGATTTCGCCGACGATCTCTTCGAGCAAGTCCTCGATTGTCACCAGGCCCGCGACGCCGCCGTACTCATCGACCACGATTGCGATCTGGAGCTGCCTCTCTTGAAACTCGTTTAGCAACTCTTCCAGTGTCTTGGTCTCGGGAATGAATAACGCCGACCTGACGACGTCGCTTTTCAGCGCATGGGGGGGAGGGGCTTTGCGGCTCAGGAGTCCTAGCAGGTCTCTCGAGTACACGATGCCCTCGATGTGGTCCAGGTCCCCTGCGTGTACCGGTAGCCGGCTGTGGCCCGACCGCAACATCTGATCGATCATCTCGAGGAGCGGGGTGCCGAGCTCCACCGCCACCATGTCGACCCGCGGCACCATGATCTCGCGCGCCGTCGTCTGGTCCAGTGCGACGACGCCTCTTATCATCCGGGCCTCGCGCTCATCTAGGGCGTCACCATCCGACTCGGCCAATAGGCCAAGCTCGTCCGTGAGGGACTCTCGCGGATCGGTCGCCTCCTCACCTTGAATCCGGTCCACGCGACTGGCGATCGCATCCTCCACCGCCAGCATGGGACCGAGCAAGCGTGTCAATACAAGCACCTGGGACGCGACCCTCAGAGCGATGGTCTCCCCGAACACCCGGGCCAGCGAGTAGATCACGGCGAGTACCAGGCCGAGGAGCGCAAGGACCGCCAGCGCAGCCCCGTAGAGTACCAACCAATGGACGCCGTCGAGAGCCACCAGCACTGCCGCGCTCGAGGAGAGACTCAGGGCGATGAACAGATATCTCAGAATCGAGAGAGCCCACGCGGGGCCGCGCGTGATCGTATTCAGAGCCTCCAGAGCCTCGGCGGCGCCTACCGCCTGGGCGACGAGCACCTGGACGCGCTCTCTGCGAACCGAGAGCAGGCTTGCCTCCACAAGGGAGACGAGTGCGAAGCAAAACCCTGAGATGACGAGCGCCACCCAGGGCAGCGTACTGTCAATTTCCAATTCCGCTCATCCTGTCCCCACTCGAGGGAATTGCCGGCCTACTGAGCGACACTTTGCCTCCTCTGCTTAGCCTGTTCCTATCCGGCTCTTGCCGGCCGGCGTCCGCGCCGGCACGCCGACGACCAGCGTGTTCGGCAGCACATCTCTTGTCACTACGGCCCCGGCGCCCGTCGTCGCGCCAGCGCCCACGGTTACCGGAGCCACCAGCATGGAGTCGGAGCCGATGAAGGCGCCGTCTTCTATCCTCGTAAGGTGCTTCTCCACGCCATCGAAATTGCACGTGACTGTACCGGCGCCGATGTTGACATCGGCCCCGATGTCGGCGTCGCCGATGTAGCTGAAGTGGCCCGATTTCGTTCCGCGCCCAAGCCGGCTCTGCTTGACCTCCGCATGGCTCCCGACGTACACGTCCGTCTCGAGGCGGCTGCCGGTGCGGATGTGGCTGAAGGGCCCCACGCGCACACCGTCCTCCAGGCGCGCGCCCCGGACCACGGACGCGAACACATGGCACCGGGCCCCGATCTCGGAGTCGTCGACGATGGTGTTAGGACCAAGGCGGCACTCGACTCCTATTCGCGACGATCCCAATATGTGGGTGTTTGGCAGCACGACGCAGTCCTGCCCCAGTTCGGCGCCCGCGTCGATGTATACGGACTCGGGATCGGGCATCGTGACCCCGGCCAGCATCCAATCGCGTCGAATGCGCGCTCGGAGGGCTTTTTCGGCCTCGGCAAGCTGCACTCGATTGTTGACGCCGAGCAACTCCTCCCGCCTCGCGGTGCGGACCGACTCGACGGCCATCCCTTGAGTGGATGCAAGCGCCACAAGGTCGGTTATTTGTACCTCGCCGCTTGCGGACGGGGCCAGCGAATCGAGGTTGGGCCAGAGCCACGAGGAACGAAAGCAGTAGACTCCCCCGTTTACCTCTGACACCGCGAGCGTGTCCGGGTCCGCGTCATCGTGCTCGACTATCGCGACGACCAGACCACCCTGGTCCCTGACTACTCTGCCCATGTCGCTCGGACCGTCGGCATCGGTCGTAAGAAGGGTAAGGCAGGCGTCACTCTTCTGGTGATGCCCCATAAGAGAGCGAAGGGTGTCAGCGTTAGTCAGCGGCACGTCGCCGGACAGGACCGCGACAAGGTCCATCGACTCGAGCAACGTGCGCGCCTGAAGGAGGGCGTGGCCGGAGCCAAGTTGCTCGCCTTGCACGGCATACTCGGCGCGGTTGGCGATCTCGTCCTGGACGGCCGTGAATTCCTTCGCCACGACGACCACGGTCCGGTCCACTCCGGCGCCCTCTGCGGCGTCGACTACATGGCTCACCATCGGCTTGCCGCAGACCCGGTGGAGCACCTTGGGCACGCGCGACCTCATACGGGTGCCCTGACCGGCGGCCAATACGACGGCGGCCTTAGTTACCATTATCCGTAAATAAGCAAGGCACCCAACGTAAACGGCTGTCTGCCGCGCGGTGGGCGCCTTTCCTGACTCTATATTCCGGCGTGGATATCCAAACCTAAGCCTCATCGTACCAGCGCCGCAGACACGGTGTCAAGGCAGCCAGGGACTTCCTCTGTTGTGCTATGAAACATGGAGCCCTCGAACCTGGCTTTTCGCCTTTCCGGTGCTGTGTTAAACTTGAGCCAAATGTCCATTCGGCGCTGTCGATCGAATTTGGGCGACCTTCTTGGATTTCTCGACCCTATCGGCCCGAATAAGGATGACCGCCAAGAGGTGAGACAGTGAACTGGATCGATTTCGTACTGCTTGCCACTCTTATCGTCGGAGCACTGTACGGGATGAAAATGGGCCTGATCAAGGCGGTTTTTGTCACGGCCGGTGTATACATCGGCTGGCTGCTGGCGGGCCAGTGGAGTGACAAGGTAGGTGGGATATTCGAGGGCTCCGTATCCAACGACACGATAGTCACCGCGCTAACCTACGCCATGACCATGGTGGCCGCGTTGATTGCGGCCAACTTCGCCGTCAAGATATTGAAGCCTATGCTGACCGTGTTCACTCTCGGGCTGTCGAGTATGGTCGACAAGCTAGGAGGGCTGGTCCTTGGGCTATTGCTCGGCGTCGCCCTGTCCAGCGCCCTAATTATCGGGTTCGCGAGGCTTACCTACGACCTGGACATCAGTTCCGTGACGGACGGCGTGCCGGAGCAGGCCTCCGGCCGGGTCGTGGAGATTGGGAAGGAGCAGTTGGCCAAGGTGGAAAGCGTCAGGGAGAGCCTGGAGACCGCCCTCACGGAGTCGCAGCTCGTTCCCAATTACATAAAGGTGTTCGATGCTATTCCCGCCAACGCGATGGGCCTGATCCCGTCCGACTTCAAGGTGGCCCTAGAAGTCCTGAAAACCGAGATCGAGTAGAGGGCACGCCGTGACGACCATGCTCATCAACCTCCCCGTACTCGTGCTCAATCAGAACTATCAGCCGCTCAACGTGTGCAATGCCAGGCGGGCGATCGTCCTCCTCGATCTGGGCAAGGCCGAGCTGATGACCAACGGGCGAGGCGACATCCACACGATCACCCGGACCGTCCCGGTGCCTTCGGTAATCCGCCTGATGCACATGATAAAGCGGCCTCTGCTCCGGCGAAGGCTCTCTCGCCGCGCGGTGTTCTACCGGGATAGTTTCACCTGCCAGTACTGCGGCAAGCAGGCCAGAACGTTGACCCTGGACCACATCGTCCCGCGCTCCAAGGGCGGACCCCACGTCTGGACGAACGTGGTCAGCGCCTGTATACCGTGCAACCACAGCAAGGCGGGCTCGACGCCGGCCGAGGCTAACATGCGGTTGCGGCGAAAGCCGGGTCCGCCCCGTCCGGACCCATACACCCTGTTCCGCCAGCGCACGATCCTGGAGGAGTGGCGCCCGTTCATGCCCTGGACGAGCTAGGGTAGGAGGCCGCCGACTCCGTCTCAGACCCTCTTTACCGGCGACACCTTTCCGAGCACCGGCTCCAGCGGTCCGCGGACCTCCGAGTAGAGCACCTGGGCAGGCGCTATAGCCACCAACCCCTCCATCGGCCTGCCGCCGGTCTCGACCAGCACCCAGTCGCCGACGGCCAGGTCTTCGTCGCCGGGCGAGAAGTACTGCACGGGCTCCAGGGGACGGAACCTGATCCCCACCACGTTAGCCGTCCGCCGACCTTCAGTCACTCTTGCTCCTTTACGCCCGTTGCACCCTCAGTTCGCACTCTCCCGTCAGGGCCGCGGTAGAGCCAGCATCAAGCCCTCCAGCGCCAGGCGAGAGTTGACGTTGCGCTCTAGGTGCGACTCGGTCTCCTTGATCGCATCGATAGAACGGACCACCTGCTCGCTGGAGAGGGCGTCGGCCACCGGCCGGAGGGTTTCGATCAGTGGGACGTGGTTCACAAACTCGGGGACACCCTCCTTCACCAGCAACAGGTCCCTCCACCAAGCCAGCCAGGTATCCAGCTCTCGACGGCCGGAGTCGCGGTCTCTGTCGAAGGCCGAGGCCAGGCTCGCAGCATAGGCGAATCGCTGCTCCACGCCGCCCCTGACAACCCCGTCGATAGCGTCGAGTTGTCTTGCCAGCCCCTCGAGCAGCCTTGGGTCTTCGACCGCCCGGGACGCCCAGCCGGGCCGGCCCTGTGACCAGCGGGCTATCTCGTCCGCGGCATCGGGGCCGGCGCCGTGGCGGTCCACCAGCATGCGGGCGATGACCGGGCCGGGCACGGGTCTCAGCTCCAGGACCTGGCACCGCGATACAACCGTCGGCAGAAGCGCTCCCGCCTCGGAAACCAGCAGGAGCAGCACCACGTGGGCGGGTGGCTCCTCAAGGGTCTTCAGCAGGCCGTTGGCGGCATCGTCGCTGAGGTGCTCCGCGCCGTCGATGATAATGACTCGCCACTTGCCCTCGAATGGCGCCAGGCTGGCATCTCGCTGGATCTCCCGCACCTGGTCGATTCCTATCAGTACCCGAGGGCGCCCGCTGGTGGTCTCGCCGGTCTCTAGCCCAACCACCCTCACGTCGGTGTGCAGTCCGCGGGCGGTCCGGCTGCACTGGGTGCACTCGCCGCACGGCCTCCCCTCCCCGGTGCAATTCAGCGCCCGGGCGAGATCGAGGGCCAAGGTCATCTTGCCTATGTGCCGCGGTCCAGCGATAACGTATGCGTGGGACAACCGTCCGCCCTCCAGACTCCGCTGCAGGACGTTGACGGCCTTGTCGTGTCCTATTGTCCTCCACATACTGACTCGCCTCTTGTCACTTTGAGTTCATAGTCGAGCGATAGCAGATTGGCACCGCGCCAGCCCCCGTAAAAAGACAGGAGCCCCTTTTTGAAAGGGGCTCCTGTGATTGCGTCGATCTAATCTAAGTTTTCGGACGCCCGTAGATTACTTTGTCTCCTCGACCACGATAAGCAAAGACGAGGCGATTGAACCGTTCGAGCCAAATCCCTCTATCGAGTACGCGCCCGCACCCAAAACGCCCGCAGGCGCGAAATTTGCTTCAAGCACGCCCCGGTCGCTGGCGCCACGAGTGACAATGCCTTTCTTCAGCGGGTCGCCCGCACCAGGTACGATCAGACCATCTCGTAGCCCTGTGCCGACCCCTGTGACTGCGAAGACGGTGATAATCTCGTTGGCGGCGTAACCCGCGCCCCAGATCGTGATTGAACCGTCAAGCGCCACGGTGCCACCTGTGAGGCTTGGCGCCACGCCGGGCTGTGGCGGAGGCTCCGGAGCCGGTGGCGTCGTCAGACCCATGAGCGTCACAGGGATGCTTGCAGTGCTGCCGTCGGCGCCGTCCGCCTTAACGGACACCACGCCCTCCTCTACAATGGTGGAACCCCATTTAGCGACCCCGCCGAGTTCACCAATAGTCTTAATATTGAGGGCCCACGCTCCACCCCGGTTGGCGCTGGTGAACCCAAGATTTGGCTCCGTGCCGTCGCCGAGATCAATGTAGACGATCATCGGCTCAAACTTCCTGAAACCCGACCCCGAAATGGTCAGACCCTCATCGAGGTAGAGAGCAGACTTGCTAACCGTCATAGCCGCCTCTGGCGAGACCCCGGCGGCGCCGGTAGCCCCAGTGGCGCCCGTCGCACCCGTCTCCCCAGGATTTCCTGGATTTCCGGGATTGCCGGGGAACCCGGGCTCACCCGGTTCTCCGGGAACGCCTTGTACGCCTTGTTCGCCTTGAGGGCCGGGGTTTCCAGGATTGCCAGGGAATCCTGGCTTGCCAGCCGCGCCCGGAGGCCCCTGACATGCCGCCAATAGCAACACCGACAGGATACCTATGATAACCGCTAGGCCAAAACCGTTCGGAGGAAGATACTTTCTCATAAGACCCCTCTTTGAAGAATACAACCGACCTATCTAGCCACACGAAGTCACAACCAATAGCTCGCGTTTCCCACACGAACGGCACTCCGGTGCGACCGGCGTGCCCACCCCATGCAGCGGCCTTATCATATTGACGCAGCGCTGGGTTGTCAACCCCCCTGCTAGCCAATAAGCCAAAAATCTGTGTTTTCGTCGGCCCGACTCGACATTTCGCCCATAAGCGCCCAGCGAATTTTCACGTTCCCCGAAACAATGAAGATGGAAATTCGTCCAGTTAGCTATGCGTGTGGCGGCCGGATGGCAGATTCCCGTTCGCACCATCGGAGGTTGCGGCGAATGACAGGCTTGTCCGGTATCGCTGCACCTGGTATATTTGGTTTCTACGCCCCTGTAGCTCAGCGGATAGAGCACCGGCCTCCGGAGCCGGGTGCGTGGGTT
>CAZJDV010000091.1:0-9374 GCA_964544865.1 uncultured Dehalococcoidia bacterium
TCGCCGCGATCGCCGAGTCCTACCACTGCGCCGTGGTGACCCACAACTTCCTGGGTCCGCTGCTCACGGCGGCCTCGGTGCAGCTCGACACCTGCATTCCCAACTTCCTCACCCAGGAGTACTCGAAGGCCGACGAGTCCGAGGGCAACCGGATTTTCAAGACCGTGCTACGGCGCGAGGGAGGATACATCCCCGTGCCCGAGGCCCCCGGCCTGGGAGTCGAGCTCGACGACGACCTCCTTGCCACCGCAGCCCGCGAGGTCCGCGACCTATCGAGCGCCGTCCCACTTCGACGGGACGGCTCCTCGGCATATGGTGGCTAGGGCAGGCCGGCTGACCGCAGAAATTGTGGAGAGCACAGAGGTTAAAGACAGGAAAAGTTTTAGTCCCGGGAGCTATGTGATCTCCGCGTTCTTTGCGGTGAATCTTGCCCCGGGCTTCTAAGACGACAAGAGGAGACGAAAATGGAGTATGTGAATTTCGGGAGTGCGGGCGTGAAGGTGTCGCCCATCGCCCTGGGACTGGGATTCAGAGGCCAGGGATCGGCGGAAGAGGCCCAACGGGTAATCGAGCACGCAATCGACTCCGGGATAAACCTGATCGACTGCGCCAACGTCTACGGCCTCGGAGACGACCTGCGGGTCCGAGGTTCTTCGGAACAGGTCCTGGCGCGCGTGCTGAAGACGAAGAGGAACGACGTCGTGCTCACGTCGAAGGTGCACAGCGAAATGGGAGACGGTCCCAACGATCGAGGGAGCTCGCGCTACCACATCATGCGCCAGGTCGAGAACTCGCTGGTCCGCCTCGGGACGGACCACATAGACGTGTATTTGCTCCACGGTTACGACACCGAGACGCCGCTTGAGGAGACACTGCGCGCGCTGGACGATCTGGTGTCACAGGGCAAGGTCTTGTATGTGGGCTGCTGTAACTTCGAAGCCTGGCAGGTGTGCAAGGCGCTGTGGACACAGGACCTGCTCAACGCGGACGGACTCATCTGCGTCCAGAACCCTTACAACCTGCTAAAACGCGACCTGGAAGGCGAGATGTTCAGCCTGCTCGGCGACCAGGGCCTCGGAGCAATGGCGTATAGTCCACTGGCCGTCGGCCTGCTCAGTGGCGGGTACGCCCCCGGCGCGCCGCCGCCGCCGAACTCGCCCTGGGGCGGAGGCAAGCGGGAGGGAGCGCTGGCCTCCGTCCTGTCGCCGAGGGTCATGGCGGTCGTCGACGCGGTACGCGACGTGGCCCGGGAGCGCGGCAAGACCATGGTCGAGGTGGCCATGAACTGGGTCCTGTCGCACCCGGAGATCACCGTGGCGATCTCGGGCAGCGACACCATCAACCAGATCGACGACAATCTGGGCGCCCTAGGCTGGCAGCTCAGCGCGGAGGAGATCGAGACGCTGGATCAGGTGTCGAGCGGGTTGGAGTTGGCCGAGGAACTCTGACCTGGCCCGCCGCGCGCGCTCAGGAAGCAACGAAGACGCGCCTGGAGGTCCGCTACCGATTCGTCAGCTTGATGCGTGGGTCGACTACCGCCAGAAGCAGGTCCGAGACCAGAGTGCCGATGACGGTCAGAATCCCCAGCATGAGTATAATAAAGCCGGCGGTGTTGGTGTCTTCCGTCCGGATCGCGATCAACAGCACGGGGCCGAGGGTTGGGAGGCTCAGCACTATGGACACGATAACGCTGCCGCTGACCAGCGACGGCAGCAGGTAGCCTACGGTACTTATGAGGGGGTTGATCGCGACCCGAACCGGATACTTCAGGACGAGCCGCCACGGAATCGCTCCCCTGGCCCTGGCTGTGATCACGTAGGGCTTGCCTAGCTCGTCCAGCAGGTTGTTGCGCATGATGCGTATGAGGCTGGCGGTCCCCGAGGTGCCCAGCACCACCGCTGGTATCCACAGGTGCGTCAGCAGGTCATATGCCTTCGCCAGACTCCAAGGCACATTCATGTAGTCCGCGGAAAAGAGGCCGCCCACGCTCTGTTCGAAGTAGGCGAAGGCCACGTACATGAGCACCAGCCCCAGCAGGAAGTCGGGCACCGCAAGGCCGGTGAATCCCAGAAGAGTGAATGTATAGTCCCCGATTGAGTGCTGCCGCACCGCGGAGTAGATGCCCACCGGTATGGCAAACGTCCATGTCACCAGGACCGTAAAGCCGGTGAGGGCGACAGTCAGCCACAGCCTGTCGCCGATGATTTGCTTGATCGAGCCTCTATATCCTGCCGCGGATCCCCCGGCCCCTGAGGCTGTGGAGAACCCTAGGTCTCCGTGCAGCAGGCGCCAGATCCATTTGGAATACCGCACGTATGCGGGCTGTTTCAGGCCCAGGTAGTCGCGAAGGTACTCGACGAACTCCTCGTTCCCGACGTGGCCGTGGACGCCGCCTCCCGCCATCAGCTCATCCATTACCCTGTCGGCGGCGTCGCCCTGCGGCAACTCGATTATGACGAAGGCCAGCACCGAGATTGCCCAGACTGTGAATACCGCCAGTAACATGCGACGGGCGATGTAAGCTAACGTGGCGCGATCCTCCTTATCCTCGCCATCATACCACGCCACGGTCACTCCAGGCCGGGCTGTGCTGTTTTTCTCATCCCGTTGGACAGGACTCAAAGGGCAAAAGCGCCACTATCGGCCCGTGTACTTGATCCGCGGGTCCACCACAGCCAGCAGTATGTCGGAGATCAACGTGCCGATGACGGTCAGCACGCCCAGCATCAGGATGATGAATCCGGCCAGATAGATGTCTTCCTGGACGATTGAGTCCAAGAGGACCGGTCCCAGGGTTGGCAGGCTCAGCACCACCGAGACGATGACGCTGCCACTGACCAGGGCGGGCAATAGATACCCGACGGTACTTATGAGGGGATTGATCGCTACCCGTACCGGATACTTGACGATGAGCCTCCACGAGATCGCTCCCTTGGCCCTCGCCGTCGCGACATAGGGCTTGCCCAGCTCGTCGAGAAGGTTGTTGCGCATGATCCGGATCAGGCTCGCGGTGCCCGAGGTCCCGAGCACGATCGCGGGTATCCACAGGTGTTTGAACAGGTCCCATACCTTGGCAAGCGACCATGAGGAGTCCTGGAAGTCGCCAGAGAACAGGCCTCCCACGGCCTGGTCGAAATAGGCGAACGCGACGTACATCAGCACCAGCCCGAGCAGGAAGTCCGGCACGGCAAGGCCGCTAAAGCCCAGGAGCGTGAAGGCATAGTCGCCGATGGAGTGCTGGCGAACCGCCGAGTAGATTCCGACCGGAATTGCGAACGTCCAAGTCACCATGGCTGTGAAGCCGGTGAGAGCGATGGTGAGCCATATCCGGTCGCCAATGATCTCCTTGACGGTGCGCTCCACGGCGAACGAGCTGCAGAAGAATTGAAAAGACAATCCAAAGTCGCCCTGGAGCAGGTTCCACATCCATTTGGCGTAGCGGATGTGCATAGGCTCGTCCAGCCCCAGATAGCTCCGCAGGGCTTGGGCCACGTCGGAGTTGACGCTGGTTTCCGAAAATCCCTGTCCGCTCAGATTCTCCATGTGCCGGTCGACGGTGTCGCCCTCGGGAAGCTGGATTATGAAGAAGGACAGGATGGAGATCATGAATGTCGTGAACACAGCCATCAAGAGGCGTCTTACGATATATGCGATCATATTGTCATCCCCTCACACTTGAAACATTTCCGGCCGCCGCCGCCGCCCTGAACACCTTGTCCTCTACCGCGCACCATACACCCCGCTACCTGATCAGTCTGATGCGCGGGTCGACCACCGCCAGTAGTATATCCGAGAGCAGCGTTCCCAGAATCGTCAGAACCCCCAGCATCAAAACGATGAACCCCGCGAGCTGGACGGCCTGTACCAGGAGGGCCTCAAGGAGCACCGGCCCCGGAGTGGGCAGGCTCAAAACGACTGAGACGATGACGCTGCCGCTGCCGCTCACCAGAGCGGGCAGGAGGTAGCCGACCGTGCTCACCAGGGGGTTGGTGGCCACCCTGACCGGGTATTTGAGGACGAGCCTCACGGCCGAAACACCCTTGGCCCGGGCGGTGACGACGTAAGGCTTGCCCAGCTCGTCAAGCAGGTTGTTGCGCATGACTCGGATGAGGCCAGCCGTCCCGGAGGTGCCCAAGACGATGGCCGGAATCCACAGATGTTTGTAACAAGTCCCACATCCTGTCGACGTCCCACGGCGCTTCCTGGAAGTCCGCAGAGAACAGCCCTCCGACGCTCATGTTGAGGTATGCGAAGGCCAGGTACATCAGCACCAGTCCGAGCAGGAAATCCGGCACGGCAAGGCCGGAGAAACCCAGAAAAGTGAAGACATAGTCTCCCACGGAGTGCTGTCGCACGGCAGAGTAGATGCCGATGGGGATGGCGAAGGTCCATGTGAAGATCACGGTGAACCCGGTGAGGGCGACGGTCGTCCAGATTCGGTCCCCGACCACCTCCTTGACAGGCTTCTCGCTTTGGTCCACGTCCCCCAGATCTCGAACGAGCGCCCGAGATCGCCATGGGTCATGTTCCACATCCACCGGGCATACCGTACGTGCATCGGTTTATCCAGGCCCGGATAGTGACTCAACTCTGCCGCCATCTCAGGGCGGAACGCAGACGCGACCGAATTGCCCATCATTCAGTCGATCAGCTTGGTGGCTGCGTCTCCCTCCGGCAACTGGATTGTCACGAAGGCCAGTACGGTTATTATCCAGGTTGTGAACACGGCCAGCAGAAGGCGTCGCGCAATGTAAGCCAGCATGGCCGCCAGACCTCCTAGTCAGCCGCTCTTGCGGTGTCTATCGATTCGTGAGCTTGATGCGTGGGTCCACCACCGCCAGCAGTATGTCCGAGATCAAAGTACCGATAACCGTAAGCATTCCTAGCATGAGTATTATGAACCCGGCGAGCTGCGTGTCTTCTTGCATGATCGCGAGCAGGAGCACCGGTCCCAGCGTGGGTAGACTGAGCACCACGGAGACGATGACGCTGCCGCTGACAAGAGACGGCAACAGATACCCTGCGGTGCTGACCAAGGGGTTGATAGCCACCCTTACCGGGTACTTGATTATGAGCCTTGCGGGGGACACCCCCTTGGCCCTGGCCGTTACAACATAGGGTTTCGCCAGCTCGTCCAGGAGATTGTTTCGCATTATTCGGATCAGGCTTGCGGTCCCGGAGGTGCCCAGGACCAGGGCGGGTATCCACAGGTGGTTGAGCAGGTCTATCGATTTGCCAAGGCTCCATGACCGGTTGATGTAGTCAGCGGAGAAAAGTCCGCCAACACTCTGGTCGAAGTAGGCGTACGCCACGTACATGAGCACCAGTCCCAGCAGGAAGTCAGGTACCGCAAGCCCGGTGAACCCCAGGAATGTGAACGCGTAATCGCCGACCGAGTGCTGCCGGACGGCGGAGTATATCCCAACCGGTATCGCGAACGTCCATGTGACAAGTATGGTGAAGCCGGTAAGCGCCACTGTTAGCCAGAGCCGGTCGCCGATCACGCGCTTGACGGCCTGCTGGTGGTCCCAATCGATGATGGATAGGCCGAGGTCCCCGTGCATGATGTTCCACATCCACATGCCGTATCGCTCGTACATCGGCTTGCCCAGACCAAGGTACTCGCGAATCGCGTCCACGAGGTCAGGGTCGTAGCGGACCCCGCGCTCCATTAGCTGGGCGATGGTCCGGTCAGCGGAATCCCCCGCCGGAAGCTGGATTATGACGAAGGTCAGCATCGTTATGATCCAGACCGTAAACGCCGCAAGCAGGAGTCGGCGCGCGATATAGGTCAGCATGGCCGGACCTCCTGGTTCACCCGCCCTACTACGACCGGCTTGCCTGTGTGTCTACCGGCCCGTTAGTCTGATCCGCGGGTCCACCACCGCAAGCAGTATATCCGAGATAAGGGTCCCTATGACGGTGAGCACCCCCAGCATCAGCACTATGAATCCGGCCACGTAGATGTCCTCTATCAAGATCGCGTCGAGGAGCACCGGACCTATCGTCGGGAGACTCAAGACCACGGAGACGATGACGCTGCCACTAACGAGAGCCGGAAGCAGGTAGCCGACGGTGCTCACCAGGGGATTGATCGCCACCCTTACCGGGTACTTCAGGATGAGTCCCCAGCGAGACATTCCCTTGGCCGCCGCCGTGACGACATAGGGCCGGCTCAGCTCGTCCAGCAGGTTGTTGCGCATGATACGGATGAGGCTGGCCGTTCCGGAGGTGCCCAGGACGAGGGCGGGAATCCAGAGGTGCGTGAACAGGTCGTAGACCTTGGCAATGTTCCACGGCGCGTTTGAATAATCGGCGGAGAAGAGCCCGCCCACGCTTTGGTCGAGGTAGGCGAACGCCAGGTACATCAGGACCAGGCCCAGCAGGAAATCGGGCACGGCGAGGCCGCTAAAGCCCACGAAGGTGAATACGTAGTCCCCCACGGAGTTCTGCCTGACCGCCGAGTAAATCCCGATAGGTATGGCGAGGGACCACGTCACCAGTATCGTGAAGCCCGTCAGGACGATTGTCATCCACAGTCTGTTGCCGATGACGTCCTTGGCGGGCCTCAGCGTGTCCCATGTCACGAAACTGATTCCCATGTCGCCCTGGGCCAGGTTCCACATCCACTTGGCGTAGCGGACGTGCTTCGGATCGTCGAGACCGAAGTGTGCCGAAAGGTCCCCCATCGCCTCGACGTCGAATAGGTTGCCCCAGGTGGTCTGGTAGTCGAACCACTTCTGAAGTTTGTCCCCGGGCGGCAACTCGATGACGATGAAGGCGAAAACCGAGATGACCCATACTGTGAATACGGCCATCAGGATACGCCTGGCGATGTAGGCCAGCATGAATCTAGCTCCAACCCCGCAGTGTCGGCGCCGACCACACCTCTCGCGGACTGCGATCCGTGCCTGGCCGACTCGGCGCTCGGATACGCCGACATTATTACACCCGGGTTGGTCAGCGTCAATCGAATACGAGTCCCAAATGGCCCTGGATATCGTAGGTGGTTGAGACAGCTTGCGAATTGCAGCAAAGCTGCTGTCGCTGCGAGCGATCTGGTGCTACACTTGCATGTATAGTCCTGCTAGTATCATGTATAGTCCTGCTAGTATCGAAGAGAGGGGCGGGATGGCTACATCGTATACAGTGATCCTGAGACACGATTACGGGGAACCGGACTGGGAGCGCATCAGATTCGCGGGTACCATGGCGATCTATGGGGCAACCATAGGCGGCTGTGCGATCCTGGTCAACTTCCTGTCTCGGGCCAGCTACCCCGACGTGCCGGAGCACATGTCCTTCGCCGCCTCGGCGTTCTTCGGAGTTATCGGAGCCATCGCCGGAGGAGCCCTGACCGCGCCTATCGCTTACTGGGCTTACGGGGGCCTCCCCACCTTCGCATTCACCGCCAGGCCCAAACGAGGCCCTCGCAGCCTCCTGGCGTGGGGCGCATTCGGCCTGGGCTATGGCATGGTGCTACCGATGCTGCTGGGCATGTTCGTTCCTGCTGCCTTCCGCTTCCTGGCGTTCAAGAGCGGGGCGATCAGCGTGCCCGACCTGCTGTCCAGCTTCATCGACCTCATCATAAGCTCACCTTTTCTGGCCGCGATGCTGGGGTTCCAGTACTTTTTCACTGGTATCGCCGCCGGCTTGCTCTTCGGTTTTGGCGCCTGGATCATCGACGTCTTCAGCTCGTCCACGGACCCCTCAACGGCCAAGTACGGGTCGTGGGTCATGGCGCTGGGCCTGTCCATCGTGGTCGTCGCCGCCCTCATATTCCTGCCCGAGACCTTTCTGGCCAGGGCCGGCCAACTGCGTTAGCCCTGCCCGTCCACGAGTCCGTCCGGCTTTACTCGGGTTGGCCGACCTTCCTCTGGACCTATCGCCGGGCTCCACACGCCGCCGAAACGTTTGGCCAACCGGCTCCCGCCGCAGAGGCCAGCTTCTTCCGAAGGGCATTCGCAGTACTGGCCCAGGGGTATGTTCTCGCCGGTGCAGTCCCTCACTTCTCAGGAACCAACGGCATACCCTGGGCGGACGCCGCACTCGACGGGACGCGCGCCCAACATCCCCAACCCGCGAAGACTAGCGGTCTTCGCGCCTCCCTGCGACGATAAACTGTGCGGCAACCTTTTGGCGGGACGACTGCACGAAGGTGCTGCTAGCGAGAGATTTGCAGGCGGAAAAATGGGGATGTACAGAGAGTCATCGAGTCTTTGCCATATGCGTGAGGGTGGCCCTCAAACATATGGTTATCCGATTTCGATCATGAAGGGCGGACGGGAGCGCTGAACGGTATTCTCTGCGAATCGCTGATAGACGACCCAGGGGGCATTCAAGTGTACTACCGGCGCCAGTTACCCAAAATGGGCGGCGTGTGCAGGCCGCTGGAGACCAGAAGATTCGTCATGATGACCATGGACGGGTACTGGCCGGTCATCCTTAAGCTGCCCAACGGCCATCTCGGCGTGGTCACCCGGGACGGCGCCTTTCATGGAGGAGAGCGAGGTCGTCTGGTGTTCGTGACCTCACCGGACGGGGGCGAGTCCTGGAGTCACGCCACGGTCATCGCGGCGGACGGACCCGACAATCGCAATCCCGCCTTTGGGGTGGCGGCGGACGGCACGCTGCTGGCCCTTTTCATCAAGGCAGACCGGTACATCGATGGGAACTGGTCTCCCGAGAAGGACCGTGGAGGCTACACTCCTACGTGGATGTCTCGCTCGAACGACAATGGGGCCACCTGGGGCGAGGCCGAGGTTGTCGACGGCCAGGGCCGCGAGCAGTGGAGCTACGCGGGGCGCACCGGGCCCGACGACCATCACCGCTACTCATCCCCCTTCGGAAAGATGCTGACGCTGCCGGACGGCACCATCTTGATGGGATATGCTATCGGCACCACGGAGCAGCCTCGTCAGGCGGGCGCTGCGTTCCTGATCCGTTCCCGCGACGGCGGGCGGACATGGGTGGACTGCGTCACGCTGGCGGAAGGCTACGGCGAGCCGGCGTTGTGTCACCTTGGCGGCGATCGCTTCCTGGTAATGCTGAGAAGCACTACCCAGGGGAGCACGGGTCTGTGGCAGATCGATTCCGAGGATGGAGGATATACTTGGACCGAGCCTCGCCAGATCACCGGAGACATGGAGCATCCCGGAGACGTTATCAGGCTCCAGGACGGCCGGCTTCTGCTAACATACGGTCGTCGTCGGCCGCCAATGGGAATCCTGGGCATGGTCAGCCGAGACGACGGCAAGACCTGGCACGAAAGGAGGAAGCTTCTGCTGGTGGGCGATTCCGGCGACGACCAGGGTTATCCAAGCAGCATTCAGCTCGACGACGGCACGATAGTCACGGTGTATTACTCCTCGGAG
>CAZJDV010000092.1:0-9101 GCA_964544865.1 uncultured Dehalococcoidia bacterium
CACCCACTGGTGCGAGACCCACTACATCGACATCGCCCCCCATAATCCGCTGGGGCCGGTGAGCGCTGCGGCCTGCGTGGCCCTCTGCATGGCCTCCACCAACGTCGGAGTGCAGGAGATGCCGCGGCAGCCGGGAACCGTGGATACCGACCTGTTCCCGGTGCAGATCGAATGGCTGGACGGATTCGCCTTCGCGCCCGACACGCCCGGCCTGGGCGTCGAGATGGACGAGAGCGTCGCGGAGTGCCGTCTTGTCGCAGAGGACGGCTGGCCGCCGTTACTGCGCCGAAACGACGGCGCGTTCACCAATTGGTAGTCCTTGTTTACGTACGCCGGGCGATGCGACGTATGACCAAAACACCTGCCCCATCGCTAGCAACACGGCCCTATGTGTGATAGATTAAAAACATGGTCCGGGTGATCGTCGCGCCCAAAGCACCGCCGTCGGAAAGCCGCACCGGCGGTCTCGTGAGAGATGGCCTTCTTGTCGTCAGCGCCGTCCTCATGCTCGCGGTTCTCTATCTGGTTTTTTTCTGGGTGCCGTCGGACGCTAATCTGGGTGTGTCCCAGCGAATCTTGTACTTCCACGTGCCCGTCGCGATCCTCGGCCTGAGCTCCATCCTGGTGGTCGCCGGGGCCAGCGCCATACACCTGGTTACGAAGAACGACAAGTGGGACTTCCTGGCCTATGCGGCCGCCGAGCTGGGCACGGTGCTCACCTCCATGGCAATCGTCACGGGTGCTATCTGGGCTAAGCCGGTTTGGGGTGTGTGGTGGACCTGGGACCCGAAGCTGACCCTCACGCTGATCCTGTGGTTCACCTACGTCAGTTACCTGATGCTGAGGGCCTACGGCCCGAAGGGCTCGCAGGGCGCGCGGTACGGGACGGTGGTCGCGCTGTTCGGCGCAATCAACGCGCCGATAGTCTACTACGCGGCCGAGCTATGGCGGACCACCCATCCGAACCTGGTTGTCGGCCCGGCGGCGGAGTCTGGGTCTCTCCCATCGGATATGGCGGTGGTCCTGCTACTATCGACTTTGACGTTCATTCTGATTAGCGCGTACCTGCTGATCGAGAGGTACTCACTGAAGCGCTCGGAAGCGGTGGTCGATGAGCTTTATCAGCATATCTCGTAGCGCGTTCGTCGGATGTATGCTCATGGTTGTGATTGTACTGGGTGTCGCGGCATTGTCCTCGGGGGAACTTGCCTTCGCCGCCGGACCTGAAGATGTCCCAAAGACGACAACGCCCAGCACATCAACCCTTAGCGAGGCCGGTGGCTCCGATCCGGAGGCAAACCTCCCGTTCCTATTCGCCGTATACTTGATTACGTGGGCGGGATTCTTCGGATGCACGTTCGTGATGTCCCGGCGGCAGCGGGAGATGCGACGAGAGCTTGATGCTTTGAAGACCGCCATCGCCGGGAAAGACGCGTAGCCGGAAGCGTAGCGGCGATCCAAACTACCTTGTTCTTTGGCCGGGAGCCCCCCCCGGACCAGTCAATGCGGAGATAAGGTGATGGACCAGGCCTCACAGGCCGTAGAGTCATATTCGGAGGCGCCGGACGGGAGGGTCCTGACCGCGCACCGCGTTAAGGTCGGTATTGGCCTGGCGGTGCTGATAGTGGCGATGGGGTACTTTGCGTTCCAGGCGTTCCAGAGCGCCACGGTGTACTACCTCTCCGTCGGCGAGCTGAGCCAGCTCGGTCCGACAGAAGACGGGCGCACGGTCCGGGTCAACGGCAAGCTGGTACAAGGGTCATTTGTGAGGGAGCCGGAATCGACGCTGGCCAGCTTTTCGATCACCGACGGCTCCGTGGCCATGGTCGCCGTTCATGATGGGATAGTGCCGGACCTCTTCTTCAACGAGCATTCGGAGATCATCCTGGAGGGCAGCTACATGGCGAATGGCGTCTTCGAAAGCCAAAATGTGATCGTGAAGTGCCCCTCGAAGTACGTCGCAGCCGAGTAGCGCTATCGTCGCTTGCCATCCTCGCGTTTCGCGTTCCCGCCGGCCGATCCGCAAGGAGTTCGGTCCGCTGCTTGGTCCAGCGAGAGCGCCTCTGGGCAATGGTCCTAATCGGATGGCATCAGGCGATAGGCATGACAGAACAGGCCCGAGAGGAAACGCACGGGAGAGTGCTAATCGATAAGAGGGAAGACGGGTACGTATCCGCTCCTTCAGAGTAGGGAGGGGGCTGCGGTGGCTCGGACGACGACAGTAGGTTGAAAAGTGGCTTTGAGCGTGTTCATGAAGGCCAGACACAGCTTGCACCATTCCAGGTGCGCCCTCGTTCCTGCCCTCGATCGGCGTCCCTTGTCTGGTGATAGGCGCCAGGGACGACACTTCGACGCCTGTCACGAGCTCAAAGGTGATCGCACGACTCATACCGGGCGCGGAGTTGACGATTATCGACGGCGCGGGCCACTTCGTTCAGTTGGAGCGGCCGGACGAGGTCGATGACGCGATTCAGGGGTTCTTGCGCGCCCACGATCTCTGAGACGCTGAGCGCGGGTCAGCGCACGGCGGCGTTGACCGCGTTCGGAAACACAAACAAGGAGCGTGTCACGTTGGACATCGGAGCCGCCAGGAACGCCGCCCGGATCCTCGGAGCCGGACGGTTGGAGCGACGCCGCCTGGGCGAGCTGCCGCCGGAGGTGCGCCCATCGGACGAAGACGAGGCGTACATGCTGCAGGACCTTCTCCACGAGCGGCTGATGGAGGCGGGCAGGGGACCGGTGGCCGGTCACAAGATCGGCTGCACGACGCCGATCATGCAGGAGTTCCTGGGCATCGACAACCCGTGCGCCGGAGGAGTGTTCGGGTCCACGTCGCACGCCGATTCCGGCGTCTTTCGCTTCGACGACCTGCTGCACCCTGGGGTCGAGTGCGAGATGGCTGTCAGGCTGGGCGCGGACCTGACCCCGGCCGGGCTCCCCTTCGATCGCGAGTCAGTCGCTCCGGCAGTCGATGCCGTCATCGCGGCTATCGAGGTAGTGGACGACAGGTGGGCCGATTACAAGACGATCGAAACTCCGACGTTGATCGCCGATGACTTCTTCGGCGCCGGGTGCGTCCTGGGGGACGTGGACGCCGGCTGGCGCGCCCTTGACCCGACGGACGTCACCGGCTCCATGACCATCAACGGCGAGGTCGTCGGACGAGGCAGGAGCGCCGACATCATGGGGCACCCCTTCAACGCCCTGGCATGGCTGTCGAACCTCATGGCCGGCCGCGGCAAGACGTTGAGAGCTGGCGAGTTCGTCCTTCTGGGCAGCATCGTCGAGACGAGATGGGTCTCCAAGGGCGATCTGGTGGAGATCGAGCTCAAGGGATTGGGAACGTCGTCGGCCCGTTTCGAATAGGACCTGTGCCGCTCCGTCCGGCCCTGGTGCTCGCGAAGCCGCCCCTGCGAGTGAGCACACTTCATGGAATGCTGGTTGAAACCAATTCGGCCCGGAAGTCATCTAACCCTTCGAACAGGGCGCTCAGGAAGGTGGCCGGCCGCCGAGGTAACCCCGCTGTAATGGTATCCGGTACTTCGTCTATGTTGAGTCGAAGCCTCACGTTCGAGCGCCCCTTCTCAATCCAGATAGGGCGAGGAGTATTGGAAGTGACTGAACTAGGCCCGTTGGGCTGTGTGTGGCGCTCGAACGGACCGAGCAAAGCCACGGAGATGAAAAATGTTAGGCATCGAGATCCCTTTCGTATTCGCGTTTTCCGCCGGACTGGTGGCGGCCTTCAATCCGTGTGGCGCCGCTATGTTTCCCGCATACATGGGCTACCAGCTCAATACCTTCCAGTCGGAGACTAATCCCTTCACGTCTGGCCTCAAGGCCCTAGTCATGGGCCTATCGGCGACGGCAGGGTTCATCGTCGTGTTCGCGAGCATGGGCATCCTGCTCGCGGCGGGAGGACGGGTCATCGGCAGATTCCTACCCTTCGCGGGCCTGAGCGTGGGGGTGGTCATAGCGGCGCTGGGAATCTACCTTCTTGTCTCCAGGCGCAAGATCGGCATGATGGCCGCCAGCAGGGTCAATCTCGGCCAGGGGAAGGGCGTGAAAAACGTCTTCCTGTTCGGAATAGCCTACGCCCTTGCATCGCTGAGCTGCGCGCTACCGATCTTTCTTGCCGCGGTCGGAGTCGTGGCCGGCCAGTCTCTCAGCGCCGGTACGGTGGCAGAGACCATCGTGGGGTCGATCACCTACGGACTCGGCATGGGCGCCGTGATGGTGGCCGCGACCCTCGGAGTAGTGTTCTTCAAGGAGCTGGTGCAAAAGGGCATGCGGAAGATTTTCCCGTACGTGGAGCCCATCGGCAATCTGGCTATGGTTGGCGCCGGCGTATACCTCATCTACTACTGGACACTTGGGAAGGGGAGCGAGCTCCTGGTCCTGCGGGCCGAGCAGATTTTCTAGGGCTTTCCGCCTTGGGTGCGCCTATCGTCCCCGCTCATCCCCCCAGAGCAGGATGTGGAGTCGCGTTGAGAACCGGAAGCCACGCTCGACGCACGCCTCCGCTACCCATTTCCCGCGCTCCAGAACGGCTTCGGCCGTGACCCCTTCCGGCGTCAGCAGGACCCTGTGAGGGCTGATCTCATACCGGTCCACGAGGCCGCTGACCTCGTCCACGTCCGCGTTGTCGACGACCACGAACTTGAAGTAGGCGTTCTCCATCTCCCGGAAGGCCAGAAGGGCCTCCGGCCTCTCCCTGCTCTCGGTCCGGTTGCCTGACCCGGCGGTCTTCGGCGAGACGTTCCACTGCGAGACGGCGCCGGCCATGTCCGCCGACGGGGCGATCGTTCCGTTGGTCTCCACCTCGCAGTAGAAGCCTCGGCGGTGGAGCGAAACGGCGAGGGGCGCAAGCTCTCGTTGCTGCAACAGTGGCTCGCCGCCGGTGATTACCAGGTGCGGCCGGTCGTGGGCCAGGATTCGCCGCTCGATGTCCTGGCTCGACATCGCCAGGACCTCCCGGTCGTATTCGTAGCGCTTCCAGTCCCAGGTGTACTTGGTGTCGCACCATGTGCAGGCAAGGTTGCACGTGGCCAGCCGGAGGAATACCGTGGGCGTTCCGGCGGTGACCCCCTCGCCCTGGACCGAGTGGAATATCTCCGGCTCGCCCGACGGCCCGCGGCTGACCTTGAGCACGGCTACCCGGCCCCCAGCCTGGCCAGCAGCGGGTCTGGGACACCGGCCTGCTCGAAGCCTCCGGCACGCAGGATGCAATTATCGCACCGGCGGCAAGGAGCGTCGCCGCTTTCGTAGCAGCTCCAGGTGTGCTCCAGCGGCGCGCCGAGGCTCACGCCCATCCCGACGATGCCGGCCTTCGACATGTGGATAATGGGTGTCTTGATCTCGATGACCACGCCGTACTGCGTCCCAAGCTTGGTCCCGTATCGGAGCGTTCGCGACATCTGCGCGAAGTACTCTGGGCGGCAGTCGGGGTAGCCGCTGTAGTCGATGGCGTTCGGCGCCATGTATAGCAGCGCCCGAACGTCCTCACCGGCGATCCCTTCGACCTCGATGGCGTGCAGTACCTGGCTCTCCAGGAAGGCGGCGGCCAGCGAAATGAACACGGTGTTCCTGAGCGGCACGTAGGTAATCGGTATGCTCGTTCCCATCCCCGTCGCGGGGTTGTCCTTGGGCATGGGGAATGCCTCGGGGTTGGTCAGGGCCGAGTACCATGCGACCTCGCCGAGAAACGATATGTCCAGGAGCTTGTGGTCCACGCCCACGATGGACGCGACCCGCTCGGCGCAGCGGAGCTCTTTGCTGTGGGTCTGGCCGTAGCGGAACGTCAGGGCCGTGAGATGCTCGGTCCGCTTCTTCGCATACGCCGTCACCGTCGTGGAGTCGAGTCCCCCCGACAGAAGGGTGACACCAAACGTGGTTTTCATGGGCGGTACCCTCTGCTGCCGTCAACACTGAATAAGTGACGGAGCCCGCATCGCAAGCCGGCTCTCGGCGGAGGAATCATTCTTTCTCGTGCCGCGCGGTTACGGTGGTGTGCACTCCGCCCCTGACGTTGTAATCTAGCGTAACGGTCATGCTCAGGGGCTCGCAAGTGGCCACCAGGTCGTCCAGAATCCTGTTCGCTGCGTGTTCCTGGACGATGTCTACGTCTCTGTACGACATCAGGTAGTACTTGAAAGACTTGAGCTCGATGCAGGCCCGGTCCGGCACATAAGCGACGGTCAGCGTGCCGAAGTCCGGAAGTCCGGTCCACGGGCATCCCGCAGTGAACTCCTTGGTGTCGATAACGACCTCCACGTCCCGGCCAGAGTAGCCGTAATCGAAGGTGAGCAGGCAGTCCGAATCGATCTCGCCTCCGGTGCGCGAGTCGAACCTCTTCTCCAACTCCCGGTACTTGTCCTGCAAGGATTCGATGGTTCCCATTCGCTACCTCGTTGCGCACCTTGAAAACTATATAATACAGTCACATTCAGATAATGAGAAGCGAATACGTGCAATACGGCATCCCCCATCCCCCAGCCCTCGAGATCCGCGGTTTGCGAAAGGCCTACGGCCGCGTGGCAGTGCTCCGCGATCTTGACCTGGACCTGCGATGGGGCGAGGTGCTGACCGTCCTGGGGCCCAACGGCTCTGGCAAGACGACCCTGATAAGCATTATCGCCACGCTGGCCCGGGCTGACCGTGGCACAGTCCGCGTCGCCGGCCTCGACCACTCCCGGACCAGAGACCATGTCCGAAGACTGATCGGCGTGGTGACCCACGAGCCGCTTCTTTACGACGACCTCACCGCATACGAGAACCTGCGCTTCGTCGCCCGGATGTACCGCCTGGACCGGGCCGGCGAGAGGATCGCCGCGATGGCCGAGCGGCTAGGCGTCGCTGCCAGGCTTCACCAGCGGGTTGGCACGCTATCCCACGGGCTGCGCAGGCGCTTCACTATCGCCCGCGCCCTCTTGCACGACCCTGTCATCCTGCTGATGGACGAGCCGGAGAGCGGCCTCGATCTGGAGGCCCAGGCCATCCTCGACGCCATCATTCGCGACCGCGCTGGGCCTGTCAAGGCGGTGATGATGACGACCCACAGCATCGAGCGCGCCATCGCCGTGGGTGACCGCCTTGCCATTTTGTCGCGGGGCGGCATAGTCCACCAGGGGCCACTGGATTCGGACGCTGGGGTAGACTCGATCAAGGAGAGCTACGCCAGGTTCACGGGAGCGGCGTCATGATGGGATACCTGGGGCCGCTGCTCGCCATTGTCCGCAAGGACATCATGCTGGAGCTCAGGACCAAGGACATCGTGGTCTCAGTTTCGGTATTTTCCGTTCTCGTCATCGTGATCTTCAACTTCGCCATCGACCCCACGCCGCAGACGGTGGCCTTTGTCGCCCCCGGCGTGCTGTGGGTCGCCTTCGTGTTCGGCGGGGTCCTGGGGCTGACGCGCTCCTTCGCCCTCGAAAAGGACGGAGGCAACCTCCGTGGTATCCTGCTCGCCCCGGTGTCCCGAGACGCCATCTTCTTCGGCAAGATGTTCGCCAGCTTCCTGTTCATGATGCTCGTGGAGTTGATGGCGTTCCCGGTTTTTGCGGTCCTGTTCAACCTCTCGCTGGTGGAGCCCATCCTGCTGCCGACGGCGGTGCTGGCCACGCTCGGCATCACCACGCTGGGTACGGTTTTCTCGGCGATGGCGGTGAACACGCGGGCCCGCGAGGTGATGCTGCCCTTGCTGTTCCTGCCCGTGATCGTCCCCGTGATTATCGCGGCGGTAGAGGCTACCGGCCTGCTTCTGCGCGATGGCGACCTGGGGGATCTGGTGGTCTGGCTGTCCATGATTGCGGCCTTCGACGCCGTCTTCCTTGTGGTATGCCCGTTCGCCTTCAACGTCGTCGTCGAGGAGTAACGGGGAGTCCGACGCCATTCACAGCGGTTGGAACAACCCTCGATATACCCGGCCCACCCTGACAGAATGTGACCAGCGGACGCCATCGAGAAGGCGTCATTTCAAGCCATTAGGGAGGCGAAACATGCGAGCAGGCAGCGGCGATCATATCTACGATTGGGTCGAGAACTGGCCTGACGCTCCCGATTCGGAGAGCGCCAGGAACGGCTGGTCGCACCACGGCATCGTGGTGAGCGAGACCGGAGACATCTACACGGGCCATCAGGACGATCCTATCGTCCAGGTATTCGGCGGCGACGGCCGATTCAAGCGCGTATGGCCCAGCGGCTGCAGCGACACCCACAGCCTGACGCTGGTTATAGAGGGCTGCACGGAGTACCTGTGGATAGCCGACAACGGAGCGAAGAGGCGGCCGTCCACGGCATTCGAATACCCGGACCCGGATGCGAAGGTGACTGGGCAGGCGATCAAGAAGACCCTCGACGGCGAAGATGTCATGAAGCTCGACACCCCGCTCTGGACGCCTATCGGGAGGGCGACTACAAGCCCACGTGGGTCGCGGTCAACGAGGAGAGGAATGGCGGCAACGGCGACATCTGGGTCGCCGATGGCTACGGCGCCAGCCAGGTCCACCGCTACTCGAAGGACGGCGAATACGTCAGCAGCATCACGGGCGAGGAAGGGGAAGCTGGGGCCTTCGACTGCCCTCATGCCATCATGATGGCATGAGGGCAAGTCCGAGCCTGAGCTCTACGTAGCCGACCGCACCAACGGCCGAGTCCAAGTATACGACGCAGAAGGCGGCTGGAAGCGCGTGTTCGGGTCCGATTTCCTGACCAGCCCCAGCGGATTCGCGACCCACGGGGACCTACTCGTCATCGCCGAGCTGAAGGCGCGGCTGGCCATCTGCGATCCGGATGACCGGCTTCTCGTGTATCTTGGCGCGAATGGAGCGTCGCCGATGTCGACGGATGGCCGAACAACAAGAACGAGAAGGGCGAGAGTGTGCGGACGTCGCTGCTGCAAGAGGGCAAGTTCAACAGCCCCCACGGGATGACCGTCGACGCCGACGGGGACATATTGGTGGCCGAGTGGCTGATAGGCGGCAGGTTCATAAAGCTGGCAAAGGTGTAGAGAGTGTCGCTGCGCTCGAGCGCTGCGAAATGCGGTTGATTTCTGATCTAAGTCGGAGGTATCCACCGTAATGGGCCGGTCCTTCGTGTTGTATCTG
>CAZJDV010000093.1:0-8820 GCA_964544865.1 uncultured Dehalococcoidia bacterium
CTACGAGTATCTGCCGGTTAGCGACTACCGCCGTCAGCTCGGGACCATGTCTCCCGAGGAGGCGTCTGAGTACAGGATGCAGATGCTGTTGGACTGAGCCTGGCGCCGTGCGGCGGCGCCTCTGGCTGGGACCGTCGACTGCGCAGTATCCGGGTATTCCATATAATCAGGAGCACGCAGCCCATGACCGAACATGCAGCCGACGACTACCTTCTATACATTGGGACCTACACGCGCGGGCGGCGAGAGGGGATCTACGTCTACCGGATGGATGGGGCGTCCGGCGCCCTCGAACGCGTCGCCGCCCCCGCCATCATAGACAATCCCTCGTTCGTGACGATCGACCCGCAGCGCCGCCATCTCTACGCGGTCAGCGAGTCCAGCGAGGTTGCCGATACGCCCGGCGGGGTGGTGAGCGCCTTTTCCATCGACCCGGCAAAAGGGGCGCTGGCCTATCTGGGGCAGCGGTCCACGGGCGGTGAGGGGCCGTGCCACCTGGTGGTGGACGCGACAGGGAATTTCTTGCTTGTGGCCAACTACGTCTCGGGCAGCGTTTGTGTACTTCCGATACAGGACGGCGGGGCGCTGGGGCCGGCCACCGATTTCGTTCAGCACCAGGGGGCCAGCGTGGATCCGGAGCGTCAGACGGGCCCGCACGCGCACTCCGTCACGCTGGACGCGGCCAACCGGCTGGTATTTGCGGCGGACCTCGGGATCGACCAGGTCTTGGTCTACAGGTTCGACGCCGACCGTGGAAGGCTGACGCCGAACGACGAGCCGTGGGTCCGCGTGAAGGCTGGGGCCGGGCCGCGCCACTTCGACTTCCATCCCAACGGCGCGTTCGCCTACGTGATCAACGAGCTGGACTCGACAATCACCGGGTTCGCCTACGACTCAGCGGACGGCACGCTGGCGGAGGTCCAGACGGTCTCCACGCTGCCGGGCGGATTCGCGGGTACTAGCACCTGCGCGGACATTCACGTGTCCCCATCGGGGAGGTTCCTGTATGGCTCAAACCGGGGTCACGACAGCATTGTGGTCTTTGCCATCGACGCGGAAACCGGCAGGCTCGATTATGCCGGACATGAGCCGACGCAGGGCAGGACCCCGCGCAACTTCGCCATCGACCCGACGGGCACGTTCCTGCTCGCCGCAAACCAGGACAGCGATACCGTCGTCACGTTCCGAATCGACGAGGGGACCGGCCTGCTCGAGCCCACGGGCCACGTCACCGAAGTGCCGATGCCGGTGTGCCTGAAGCTGGTCTCCCTGTAGTGGCGACGCGGGGCCTATGCCCCCGGCACGCGCTCCAAGAGATCGTCCCGCTCCCGAGTTACGGACTCTATGGTCCTCTCGGCTTTGTCGAGAATCGCGAGGCGCCGCCGCAGCGCGCTGCGATGCACGACCCACGGCCCTGCGGGGCAGTAGCCATCCTGCCACTTTCCGATCAGCCAGGCGAAATACCCGGGACGGTTGTCCGGGTCCGTGTCGTATTCATCGTGGTGCGCGAGCTTGCAGGCCGAGAAGTCGTTGATCACGGTGTAGCCAAATACGTGCTCGTAGGCGCGCTCACGAGGGATATCTCTGCCTCCCCGTCCAATCACCACGCCCAGTTAGATCTCGTCGACCATCCTGTCGGTGGCCTTGTGAGCGGGGATGACATCGTCGGGGCCGATGAGCGCGGAGGATGGCTTCATGAATATCTGCGGCGCATCCTGGTCCGGGTCGATGTCGTAGGGCTCGTCGGGCGGGTGAAGGTTTGCGGCCAGCGACAGGATCTTTCCCGGATTCGAGACGGGCCCGAGTAGCCGGACCTCCTCCAGATCGTCGTGAATCACCGCCGCCGAGGCGAGCTGCTCGAGAGAGGCCTGATCGAGCTGGAGCGGCAGGCCGACATCTTCGCCGACTCCCTGCACTTGGGCGATCGATCCTCCCAGGGCGATCCCCACCATGGCTCCTCGTCCTTCCGGGGACAGATAGCGTACTAATCTCACGATCCACCTCATTCCCGTTTTTCTGGCCATTCGTCAAGTGGGCAGTGGCCGCGTACCTGACACACTTCACATGCCTGCCCCGCCCGCGTCTACACTTAAAATGGCGACTCATCCCCCGCAACCTGTCTGATCAGAAGCCGCGCCTCCTGGCTGGCCTCGATCCGGCGGGTGAGCTGGTCCGGGTCTCCCCACAGCTCTATGATCCGTGACAGGAGCCGGTCCTGGACCTGCCGGTGAGCCGGGTCCCCCGCCAGATTGGTGAACTCGCCCGGGTCGGCTTCGAGGTCGTACAGCTCGAGCTCGGGCGGGTTCCCGTGGCCGTAGCTCAGCTTCCACCTCCCCCGGCGGATCATCGCGCGGGCCCGGTCGGTGCCGTGGGCAAGCTGCTCGACGAAGGCCTCGTCTTTCCACGCCGCGCCGCCGTCCCGCATCAGGGGCAGCAGCGAGTCGCCGTCCGTGGCCAGGAGCGCGGCATCGCCGGCGGGAACCCCCGCGATGTCGACTATCGTCGCCGTCAGGTCCACCAGAGAGACGGCGCCGGGCACCCGCCGCCCGCTGGGCAGGACCCCGGGCCACGATATCTGCAAGGGCACCCGGGCGGCCTGCTCGTAGAAGTTCATCTTCCTCCACAGGCCGTGCTCGCCCAGGGACTCGCCGTGGTCCGAGGTATGGATGACCACCGTGTCCTCGGCGAGCCCATGCTCTTGCAGGGCATCGAGCAGGCGGCCGATCTTGTCGTCCAGGTACGTTATCAGGCCATAGTAGGCGGCCCTGGCTCTCATGACCTCGTCGTCTGAGTAGCCGTGGAACCCGAAAGCCTGCCTCAGGCGTTGTGCGGCGGGAGGCAGGTTTTCCAGATGGCCGGGCGGCATATCGGGCAGGTCCGTTGCGTCCGGGTAGTACATGGAGAAGTAGGGCTCCGGCACCACGAAGGGGAAGTGTGGGGCGACGAAGCCGACGCACAGGGCGAAGGGCCGGTCCTTCCGCGCGAGGTCGCGCAGATACGCTAGCGCCTCCGTCTCGATCGCGTCGTCGGCCTCGATCATGGGGCCGCTTCCGCCTCGTGCCTCGAAGACGCTGGGCCATGGCTCCTCGGCGGTCGGCACACCCTCCCGCCACGGGTGGATGGGGTGCCTGCCTCCGGGCGAGAGTCCCAGCCGGCGCGCGGTGGCGGCATCCTCGTGGCCGCCGCCGTGAGGATCGAACGCGAGATGCTCCTTGAATCCGTGGAGCCTGTCCGGTCCGATCAGGTGCATCTTGCCGGCCAGCACGGCGTCGTAGCCGGCGGACCTCAACAAGAACGGCCAGGTCACGGCGTCGCTGGGCAGTGGCGTGGCGTTGTCCCACCCTCCGACGTGGGACACGAACCTGCCCGTCATGAAGGAGAGCCGGGACGGCACGCACAGGGGAGCGTTGCAATAGGCCGCGTCGAAGGTCGTCCCCTGCCTCGCGAGCCGGTCCATGTTGGGCGTCTGTACCAGTGGATGGCCATAGGCGCCACTGAACATCGGGCCGTGCTCGTCGGACATGATAATCAGGAGGTTGGGGTGCTCGCTGCTTGCCATTATCGCTATTGCTCCTGTGTACTCGCGTGGTCTCAGATTAAGGGCACATCCACCGCTAGTGAGGTCAGGAACCACTGGAGGCGGGGCCATCTGTGCGGAACGCCTCACGTTTCTCGCTTGGCGTCGGACCTGATGCCGGCCATGTCGAACTATGCGACAAGGATGCCCTCGCGATCCGCATTCTAGCATGTGGCTGCGGTCCCGCGTTAAGGCCGGATGCTGCGCGCGTCGCACTGGTATACGCCGAATCGGAGTTCTACGGCCGGCAAGTTACCCACACACTCATGGTCTTTGATGCCGGCACGGGGGAGAGGGTCGCCGCCGAACGGCACCTCGAATTCCGGCCATCGCTGCTCGAGTATGGCCGGGATGGGTCCGAGCTGGTGATCTATGGTGCCGCCGACGGACCGAACCGGGGCATCTTGAAGCCCGGTGCGCCGCGGGTGTTGCTGCTCAACGCCAAGACCCTGCAGGTCACCTGGGACCGGCTGTTCCCGGATATCCTCAGCGGCGAATGGTGTGAGGAGAGCTGCGGGTCGGGCATCGAGTACTACAACGACAACATGAAGTTCGTGAGATGGCCGCCAGCTCTACGTCCTTGGCTACACGACCGATACCCGGGGTGACAATTACTCTGGGCGACGACCTCGGCAGACCTCCCTGGGTCTGCGGATCGTCGATGTCAAGAGCGGCCACAAGTTCGCGACCCTCGACAGCGAGGCGGGAGACTCACGCAGGATGACGCGTTCCTGCTATTGGACAGTCCCCTAAGCGGCGACCAGATCACAGAAGTCATCGACGCCGTGAGCCTCGACAGCGTCGTGACGCTCACGGATTGGTATCCCTGGCTGGGCCGGGACCTGGAGGGTGCGCCGATCATCCTGTCGAGCAAGTCGGTCGAAGAGCCCCCCCCGATTCGCCGTGATCGACCCGGAGCCCTTCGAGGTCGTGGAGACCTGGTCGGTCGAGGGTAGGGCCCGCTGGGTGATGCCCTGTTGCTAGATAGCAAGCGCCGCTGAACGCCGGGCCGTACTCGTCGGAAATGACGAGTGGGACGCCTGGGCGCTCGCCTCGGCCAACGCTCCCACCATGTCGAACTCCGCAAGGCAGACGCTCGCGTAAACTGTATGATGTCAAGAGGAGAGGTGGGCGTCCCCATTCCTCTATCTTGACGGCGAACTCACAGAGAGGTCACATGGCCAGGTATACGTACTCCCATTGGGACGGCAGCCAGCAGGTCTTCGAGTTGGACGAGGACGAGCTGCTGGAGGCCATGTCCGAGGACATCCTGGCGCACGGCGACGTGAATCGTGCCCTGCGAGACCTGCTGCGGCGCGGCATGCCCAACGAGCGAGGCGAGCGCGTCGGTGGCCTGAGAGACCTGATGGAGCGGCAAAGCCGGCAGCGCCAGCGGCAGCTCGAACGCTACAATCGCGACTCCCTAATGGATGACCTGAAGGAGCGTTTGCGCGACGTGGTCGACACCGAACGAAAGGGGATCGAACGTCGGCTCACGGACGCCCGGCGGCAGTTGGAGGCGGCCGGCGATGACGATCTTCAGGGGCCGATGCGCCTGCTGGAGGAGCGCGCCGAGCGCGGCAAGCAGCGGCTCGACTCCCTGCCCGAGAGCCCCGGGGGCGCCGTCAAGGAGCTGAGCGACTACGAGTTCATGGACCCGGAGGCGCAGCAAAAGTTCCAGGAGATACTGGACATGCTCCAACGCCAGATGCTCCAGAACATGAAGCAGCAGCTCCAGGGGATGACCCCTGAGGACATGGAGGGCGCGAAGGAGATGATTCGGGCGCTCAACCAGATGATTCGGGACCGGGCCATGGGAGATGACCCCGACTTCGAGGGGTTCATGGAGCAATACGGCCACTTCTTCGACCCCGACAGGCCCGCCAGCCTGGACGAGTTGATCGAGCGGATCTCGCAGCAGATGATGGCCATGCAGTCGCTAATGCAGAGCATGTCGCCACAGATGCGCGCCGAGTTGGAGTCGCTCATGGAGCCGGTCGTGGACTCCGAGCTGATGGCGGAGATGGCCGAGCTGGCGCAAAGCATCTACCAGACCGTGCCGGTGGACGGCCTAGCCCAGGAGTACCCCTTCATGGGCGACGAGTCGTTGACCCTGGAGCAGGCGATGGAGCTGATGGGCCGGCTCCAGGACATGGACGAGCTTGAACGGGCGATGGAGCGCGTGACGAGGCGGGGCGGAATCGACGACATCGACCCGGCGAAGGTGGAGGAGCAGCTCGGCGAGGATGCCCGCCGGCAGCTAGAGCGTTTGCAGGAGATCGTGCGGCGGCTCAAGGATGCCGGTTACCTCAAGCAAGAGAGGGACCGGCTGGACCTTACGCCTCGCGGGATCCGCAAGCTGGCCCAGCAGGCCCTCAAAGAGGTGTTCTCGGCCCTGCAAAAAGACCGTGCCGGCCGGCACGAGGTCTTCCGCCGGGGCGACGGCGGCGAGCACTCCGGAGAGACCAAGTCGTACGAGTTCGGCGACCCATTCGACATCGACCTTAACCGGAGCCTGTTCAACACGGTGCTGCGGGAGGGCCCCGGCGTACCCATCCGCATGAGCCCGGCGGACATGGAGGTCCACCGGACGAGCACCTGACGCAGGCCGCCACGGTGCTGCTGCTGGACCAGAGCCGGTCGATGGGCATGTTCGGTGCGTTCCTTGCGGCGAAGAAGGTGGCGCTGGCCCACTACTGACTTACCCACAGCCAATATCCCAGGGACTACTGTTACGTGATCGGGTTCTCCGATTACGCCGTCGAGATCAACGGAGAGGACCTGGCCGAAGCCACCTGGAACGACTGGGGGCCCGGCACGAACATGCACCACGCCCTCATGCTCTCCCGCAAGCTACTCTCGAAGGTCAAGGTAGGCTCAACACAGATACTGATGATAACCGACGGCGAGCCCTCGGCCCATCTGCAGGACGGCTACGCCTACTTCAACTATCCGCCGAGCTACCACACGCTGGACGAGACGTTGAAGGAGATCAAGCGGTGCACGCAGGCGGGTATCACGATCAATACCTTCATGCTCGAAACGGACCCATACCTGATGCGCTTCATAGACCAGTTGACAAAGATCAACCGCGGGCGCGCCTTTTATAGCACGCCCGGCAGGCTTGGCCAGTACGTCATGGTGGACTACCTGCGTAGCCGTCGGAAGCAGGTTCACTAGAGCGGTGCCGATGTGACGGTGCGTCCTTTTTTCGCATGGTCGCATATACACTGGCTTGCTATTGACGTTGGCCCGCACGTGGCATATATTTGTTCTTGCAACCAGTTGCAGGAGCGATTATGAGCTGCGAAGCTGCGACCATGCAGGTTTTGAAGGAGTCCGGTCACAGGCTGACACCTCAACGGCTGATGGTGGTGTCAGCCATCCGGCACGCTTCAGGCCACCTGACCGCGACTGGGATCGCCAATGGCATCAGGGAATCGTATCCCTACATCGACGCGTCCACTGTGTACCGCACGCTCGGTGTGCTCAAGGAGATGCGGCTCATCTCCGAGACGGACATGGGCGACGGCGAGAACATCTACGAGTGGATTGAGCCGACGAGACACCATCACCTGATCTGCCGTGGTTGCGACCGCGTTGTCTTGTTGGAAAACAAGCACCTTGTCGAGTTGGGCGCGAATATCCTCGGCGAGCACGAGTTCGCGGCCGACCTGGACCACTTCGCCATCGTGGGCCTTTGCGCCGACTGCCGGCAGGACGATCAGACAGGAAATGGATCGAACTAGGACGCGGGAGACCGCAACATGACATTCTTGGACACTGGCGCGGCAGCGGCCCTGGCCCTGGGCTTTCTGCTCGGCCTCAAGCACGCCACCGACGCGGACCACGTCGTCGCTGTATCGACGATCGTCGGCCAGTACCGCAACGCCTGGCGAGGCATCTGGATCGGCGGCTCGTGGGGCCTAGGCCATACCACGCCGCTCGTCATCCTGGGCACGGCGATCCTGCTGCTCAAGGAAACGGTGATGGACCGATACGAGTCCATCGCTCCGGCCCTTGAGTTCGGCGTGGGTGTGATGCTGGTGTTTCTAGGGGTGCAGGTATTCTGGAACCTGAAGCGCCGCCGCCTGCACGTGCACGAACATGCCCAGGAGCAGGATCCGCACGTCCATATTCACGGGACGCATGCAGAGGACGAAGACGCCGCGGTGGAGCGCTCCCACGGGTTCTTCCACTTCGGCAAGCCCTTTTTCCGGGTCAAGTCCTTCACCATCGGCGTCGTTCACGGACTCGCGGGCAGCGCGGCGGTAATGCTGGTGCTGCTTCCCACTCTCCCATCGTTCTGGGCCGGCATAGGATACCTGGCGCTGTTCGGCGTCGGCACCATGGTGTCCATGGCAATGGTCACGCTGTTGCTCGGCGTGCCGTTCGCCATCACGGGCAGCTTCGAGCGTGTCAACCGCGCCGTCTCCGGCGTCGCCGGGACGGCCAGCGCGGTATTCGGCGTCGCCCTGATGTCGGACATACTGCTGGGCACCGGCCTCATCCCGTTCTAGGCTCTGGTCACCGCGCGGTAGAAATCCTACGCCGGCTTCGCCATCGACAGCACCTCTTTCCTGGCCGGCTCCGGTTGGTTGAGGACCTCCCTGGCGTGCTTGCCCACAACTCGTACCATCTCGTCGTCTGACGACGCTCTCATGACCTCGCCGCACGGGCATATCACTACCTTGTCCATGACTCCTCCTTCGATTCAGATTGGCCCCATAATAGCCTTGGCCGGTTGGCATTTTGTTGGCGGAACATGGGAATAAGGATATACCTGACCGGGCGCGTCACGGTGGAGGCAACGAGGAGCTTGCCGTCGACGAGCGCCGGTTCAGGGGAAAGCAGGGGCGGCTGGTCTTCGCCTACCTCGTGTCAGAGAGGAACCGGTCCGTGCCCCGTGATGAGCTTGCCAGGCTCTTGTGGCCCGATGAGCTCGCACCGAGCTGGGAGCTGTCGCTCAGCGCTCTGATGAGCAGGCTCCGCCGCCTGCTCTCATCGGAGGGGCCGAAGATCGCCGGCGTTTCGCTCTCCAGTCGGGCCAGCCCGTACGAGATGCACCTACCCGCCGGCACGTGGGTGGACCTGGAGTGGTGCCTCACCGCCGTTGACCTCGCCGAGGGGGCGCTGCGCACGGGCGAGCCGCAGCGCCCCCTCGGCCCGGCGTCGGTGGCCGTCGTGGGCGTCCGCTGGTGGGGTGGGCTGCCAGCGGGGCCGGTTGCGGGGGCAGGTGCGGG
>CAZJDV010000094.1:0-8690 GCA_964544865.1 uncultured Dehalococcoidia bacterium
CCTCCACCAGGTGTCCTTGACGTTGTTCTTGAGCTCGACGCCCAGGGGTCCGTAGTCCCACGTGCTGGCCAGGCCGCCGTATATCTCGCTGCTCTGGAACAAAAAGCCCCTGCGCTTGCACAGGGACGTGAGTGTACCGAGATCGACCGTCGCCGGGGTTGCTGTCACGTTTGCCTCGTCAGCCTGCGTTGATGGATGCCCAGGGAAATACCGGCCATCCCAAGGTAGCAATTCGGCGCAGGGTTGTCAAAAGGCGGCCCTCATTTTGGAGATACCTCAAGACAGGCCAAGTTTTCTACTTAAGGGACTGACGGAGGTAGGCATGGCATCTGCTGAATCCTCCATCCATGTCATTCCGAGGAGCAGAGCGACTAAGAATCTGGGGCGGGGACGTGTTTGATTTCAGCCCCGTCAAGACACCACAACGCCCCAGGTTCTTCACTCCGTTCGGAATGACATCTACCGGTCGTGGAGACCGTGTGATGGCGTGAAACTCGATCTGCCTGCCGCAGTGAACCGGCAAAGGGAGCAGGAACAAGAGCCTTCGACCCCCGTGACAGCGCCTACAGGAACAGCGGCGCGAACACCAAGGCGACGATGGACATGAGCTTGATCAGGATGTTGAGGGATGGCCCCGAGGTGTCCTTGAAGGGGTCTCCCACGGTGTCTCCGACCACTACCGCCTCGTGCTGGTCCGAGCCCTTGCCGCCGTGATGTCCGGACTCGACCCACTTCTTGGCGTTGTCCCACGCCCCTCCGGCGTTGGCCATCATGATGGCCAGCAGGAACCCCGTGGCGGTCGCGCCGATCAGCATGCCTCCAAGCGCCTCCGGGCCGAGGATGGCGCCTGTGATCACCGGCGCGACCACGGCGAGGAAACCGGGCAGCACCATCTCGCGCATGGCGCCTCGGGTGCTGATGTCGACCGCGCGTGCGTAGTCGGCCGGGGCGGTGCCATCCAGCAGACCCTCGATCTCCCGGAACTGGCGGCGGACCTCCTGGATCATCGCATTCGCAGCCCGGCCCACGGCCTGCATCGTCAGCGCCGAAAACAGGAACGGCAGCATGGTGCCGACCATCAGGCCCATTAGCACGTCGGTGTCGCGCAGGTCGAAGACATCGACCTTCGCGACCTGGGAATAGGCGGCCATTAGCGCGAGGGCCGTCAGTACAGCCGAGCCAATGGCGAAGCCCTTGCCGGTGGCCGCGGTGGTGTTGCCCAGCGAGTCGAGGGCGTCGGTCCTCTCGCGCACCTCCGGGCCGAGATGGGCTTGCTCCGCGATCCCGCCCGCGTTGTCCGCCACCGGTCCGTAGGCGTCGGTGGCGAGGGTAATGCCCAGCGTGGACAACATTCCGACGGCTGCCAAGGCCACTCCGTAAGTGCCGGCAAGCGTGTTGGTCATCCACATCGCCACGACTATCACGACGCCAGGGACCAGTGTGCTAACCATGCCCAGGCCGATGCCCGAGATGATGACGGTGGCTGGACCCGTCTCCGACTGGGCGGCGAGATCCCTGGTGAAACGGAACTCGTAGGAGGTGTAGACCTCCGAGGACGTGCCGATAATCTGGCCTGCCACCAGTCCCACCACGATGACCCAAAACAGGGAGAACGGCAGGTCGAGCACGACGATCGCGAGGCCCGATCCGATCAGTATCAGCGCGCCCGCGCCGAAGATCCCGGACCTGAGCGCCCACAGCAGGCGGCCCATCGTGGCGCCCTCCTTGGTGCGCACGAGGAACGTGCCTAGAATCGATGCGAATATGCCCATGGCGGCGACCAGGACAGGCAGCAGGTACATGTTATCGTCGAAGTTGGCCTTGATGTCGCCGATGTCGTTGAGTTTCAGGAAGACCGCGCCGGTGGCGGCCAGGGCGATGGTGGCGATCATCGAGCCCACGTACGATTCGAAAAGGTCCGCGCCCATGCCGGCCACGTCGCCGACGTTGTCGCCCACGTTGTCCGCCACCGTCGCTGGATTCCGCGGGTCGTCCTCCGGGATTCCGGCCTCGATCTTGCCCACCAGGTCGGCGCCGACGTCAGCCGCTTTGGTGTAGATGCCTCCGCCCACCCTGGCGAACAGGGCGATCGAAGACGCGCCGAACCCGAACCCGGCGATTATGCCCACGTCTTTGAATATCCAGTAGACGACGGTGACTCCCAGCAGCCCGATTCCCACGACGGATACGCCCATCACGGTGCCGCTGTTGAAGGCGACGCGCAGGGCGCCGTTGAGCCCCTCCT
The DNA here is from genome assembly GCA_964544865.1 of uncultured Dehalococcoidia bacterium. Classification (GTDB taxonomy): domain Bacteria; phylum Chloroflexota; class Dehalococcoidia; order Lucifugimonadales; family CAJWER01; genus CAZJDV01. The sequence continues at coordinate 2,246 of CAZJDV010000094.1, forward strand.
GCGCCTTCACGACGGTACGGGTGTTGGCCCTGATGGCGATGCTCATGCCGATGAAGCCCGCCAGTGCGGAGCCGACGGCGCCCGCCAGGTAGGCGATAGCGGAGGACGGCAGGGTCCGTTCCACGTATGCATCGCCCATGCTTTCGGCCACACGGCCGGTGACGTCGTAGTCGATGAACACGCCGATGACCACCGCTATGATTACTACGAATATGGCCAGCAGGCGGTACTCACGCGACAGGAAAGCCGTTGCGCCTTCCTGGATGTAACCGCCGATGAGCTGAATGGCCTCGCTGCCCTTGTCCTGGCGCATGATGTTCATAGCGAGAGCCAGGGCGAAAGCGAGGCCGGTCGCGGCGGCCGCGATGGCGATGTATATGATTGTCACTACTACCTCTCCACAAAAAGCCCTCCCATCGGAGGGAGGACATATACTTCAGCGTCGGTGCAAACACGTCGGGAAAAACCTACCACAGCGAGGTAGGGCAGTCAAGATTTGGGCCGGGCGCGGGACCACGGGTAGAACGATCTGGGATGGGTGGGAGCGGTCCATGTACAGGGTGTTGCGCGCCAAGACCGTATGTGTATGCCTGCCCACGGACTCCCCCGTATTCGGGTTCACGTCGAAGTGAGGGAAGGCGCTGCTGGAAATATCCACCCGGATACGATGGGCCACGCCGAATAGATTGGCCATCGCGTTCGCCTCGAACTCGAGCTCGTGGCCGGTCCCAGGCGTCATCGGCTCCCCTCTGTCCCACCCATTGCGGTAGCGCGCCGGGATGATGCTGTCGGTCAGGTTCATGTCGTAGCCCAGAGGATAGTCCTCGCTGGGCGGATGGACGTCGATCAGCTTGGCGGTGAAGTCGGTGTCCACCGCCAACGACGAGACCCAGAGCTTCACCGTGATCGGGCCGGTCACCTCTACCTCCTGCTCGAGAGGCGCTGACTGGAAGACCAGCACGTCTGGGCGTTCCGAGAGGGGTGCATAGGGCGGCGCGGCGCCGAAAACGCCAGGCTCCTCCTTCTGATGGCTGGCCCCTTCCCCTGGGACGGTTCGGAAACGTTCCCACAGAGAATCAACGCCACCGGACGCACCCTCCGGCCCTTGTGCAAGCTCGAAAAAGCCAGACACGTTGGCGCTGATGCTTGGGACGGGGTCCCGGGGGTCGTACCGGTAGCTTCGAGGAGGATCGTCCAACACCGGCCGCTCGGGCCTCAGGCGGCCATCGTGGTGGAGGTAGTATGAGGTGTACCGGGTGCGCGCAAGCGGCCATTCACCCTCCGAGCGCCACCGGCCTCCGTGGTTAAGGCGTCCGTCGCTGTTCTTGCGTCCGCCGCCGCCCCCGTGACGGAGACGTGGACCGGCGTCTCGTGGTCGATACCTGTTTCGAGACCCTTGAGCCATCTGTCGGACCACCTTAGCTCCAGGGCCAGGCCGTCGAGAGAAGCCCCGGCTCCGAAGTCCACGTCGCCCGCGTGGGTATCGCCCTCTCTGAATCCCCCGTGGGTCCAGCCGCCGACTATCAGCTTGAGGGGCTGCTCCTTGGCCTTCCTCAGAGCGACGTAGTTCTCGATGGTCCCGCGCAGCCACGAGTCATACCAGCCGGTCTGGTAGTACGTGGGGACGTCGGAGTGCTCGCCGTAGTGCTCCTCAAAGTTGATGCAGAAGTCCCTCCAGAACTCCTCATATTCGCCGCGGGTATACATGTCGAAAAAGAGCCGCTCCAGCCTGGGAAGCGGAGAGAATGGCGATTCTCCTTCCCGCCAGGGCAGGCGGCGAAGCCAGTCCCTCAGGTGTACCATGTTGTGAACGAGCTCGCGCTTTATCCGAGGGTCAGCGGCGGCTTCTTGGGTCTCTACGGCGTGCAGCATGAGCTTGCCCGCGTACTGGACCTCGAATGCGCCATTCTGGCGAAAGCCGCTGTGGAAGGGGTTCGATGGCGATACCCCGATGAACATCGCCCTGAGATGGGGTGGGGACACTACGGCCAGCGCGCTCTGGACGATTCACCCGTGGGAGAAGCTGACGGTGCCTACCTTGCCGCTGCACCAGGGCTGTCGGGCGATCCACTCCACGGCGTCGTAGCCGTCCTTGCCCTCCGTTCAGGTTGAAGCAGTGGAGGTACCCGCCCGTCTCCTCGGGCTTGCCCCGGTCACGAAGATCCTAGACGACGGCGGCGTAGCCCCTCCGGCAGAAGTAACGGGCGACCTTGGCGAAAGGCTCCCTGGACTTGTCGTAGGAGGTGCGCTGCACGATGGCCGGGAACCTGCCGGGCGCCACTTCGCCGTCTCGCGCCGGAACGTACATATCGGTCGCCAGCCGGACCCCGTCGCGGGTGATGACAGCCACGTCCTGGGTAATCTCTATGTCGTATCCCGGCGTTGATCCTGTCATCTCGCCAATTTTCGCTACGTACGGGACTTGTCGCGTATGGCCGCGTCCACCTGTGAAGCAGCGTCATCCCCAAGCGCCGCCTGGAACCCGGCCAGCTTCTCCTCCAGGCGCCGCTGGCGAAGGGCGAGGGTCAGATCGCCCCTCGTGCGCTCCAGGATGCCGCGGGCCATGTCGGTGCGGCGCCTCAGCCCCTTCGTAACCGCGTCGGGGAAGTCCATCGTCACCAGGATGGTGTAGACCTCGTCCATGATCTCCAGGAGGTCCTCGCACCGGTCTACGTCGTCGCGCCGCAGCGAGTCCAGGATGAAGCGCCGCAGCTCGCCGACGGCCTCGGCCAGGCCGTTTAGATAGGGCGCGGCGCGGATGCCCAGCGCTTCTGGCCCATCCAGGGGCCGTCCCTCGGCGAACGAGAGCGTGGCGCTGGCCTCGGCGAACTCCTTCAGCGCGTCCTCCACGTATCCCGCATAGTAGACGCCGGGATGTCCCTCCAGGAGCGTGTCGATCTCCCCGGCGAGCCGGGCGACATCCTCCAGGAGGACCCTGGCGTCATCGAACTCGCCCCTGTGTGTCGCCCTTATCGAGTTGGCCGAGTTCCTGACTATCTCCCGCGACAGCCTCAGCGCCTGCTCGCGGGCCTCGTGAGTCTCCACGAAGCTGGCGCGGGCTGCCTCGGCGATGGCGGTGAGCTCGGATTTGTGGTCTTCAGGCATATTGTCCTCTAGCTTGCCACTTGGCCGACATAACCGCAGAGAGCGCAAAGACCGCAGAGAAGTCGGAATCGTTATGCCCAGATCTCTGCGTCCTCCGCGTGCTCCGCGGTGAGTTCCTATAGGTACTCCTATGTCACATTGTTCGCGTTTTGGATAGCTTCCACGAGGGCGTATGCGGCCGCCTCGGGGTCATTCGACAGGGTCACGGCGGACACGACGCAGATGCAGTCCGCGCCGGCCCGGACAACCTCTGCCACGTTGTCATGATTGATCCCGCCGATGGCGACGATGGGCATGTCCGACGCCTCCCTGGCCCTCGCCACCGTCTCCGTTCCCACCGCCGGCCTCCCGCTCTTGCCCATCGTGGACGTAGCGAAGACGGCGCCAATGGCGAGATAGTCCGCCCCCATCGACACGGACGTCGCCAGCTCCTCAAGGCCGTTGTTGGAGCGGCCAATGATCTGGTGCGGCTCAAGGATCCGCCGGGCCTCGGGCACCGTTAGGTCGGTCTGGCCGAGATGAAGACCGTGAGCGTCGCTGAGCACGGCATGGGCCGGGTCGTCGTTCATGATGAACAGCGCGCCGTCCTGGTCGCAGACCGATCTGAGCCGGCGCGAGATCGCCATGACATCGCCCCTGTCGCCGCTCTTGTCTCGCAACTGGATGACTCGGGCGCCGCCTCTGAGAGCCGCCTCGGCGACGTCCGCCACCGGCCTTCCGTTCGTAGCCTCCGGGTCCACGATCACGTAGAGGCCCTCGATCTTCGATGCCGTGTTTGAGCGCAGGTCGCCGCCGGCCTTCTGCCGGGCCCGCGCCATCACGCGCCGCGCCTGGGAGGTCCACTCTGGCCTCGGATCGGCGTCGGCGGTCTGTTCGACCCCATCGAGCATGTCCAGCGAGACTTCGATCTGCTCGATGGCAAGAAGGGCCAGCCTGCCAGGTTCGTCGGTCAAACCCCTGTAAGCCATGCGGCGCTGTCCGGACTCGGACCGGGGGAGGTCCGCCGCCTCCTCGATCGGCAATGCCTGCCTGAGCATTCGGATGTCGGAATACAGGCCCAGTGGGGCGGTGACGAGGACCTCGAGCAGCCGGATGTTCTCGACGAGCGTATGCACCTGCGCGCCGACGAAGGGGTTCATGGGGAAGATTCTAACATGCGTATGCATAAACCTTGCATCATTCGACTTCACCCATCCTCTTCAACCGACTTCGAATCGAACTTGATTGGCGCTGAAGCTTATCCGAGATTTGGTTTGTAAGGTGTCCAGCCCTTAATATCTGGATCAACTGTTCTTCCTCGTTACTACTCCACCTTTCATAGGTCCTTGGATAGGTGGCGCGAATGCGGGCTAGCCTTACGTCGATAGCAATCGCATGTTCGTCGATCGTCTCTATCGCTTCCTTGGCTGAGGCGAAGATGTCCATGTGCGTGAAAGTCGGGTGAACGGACAGAACCCGCTCATAGGTATTACCCTCTTGGAGATCATCTCCAGTATTGTCCTCGCGGTCGGGCTCAGATTCTTGCGCCTGCTGGCCATTGGTTGCTCCTCGCTTGCGAGTTGGACCGTGGATTCATCACAACTCCACCACGTTCTGTAGTACGTCGATGCGTTGCAACCGTCCGTCGAAGCCCATCTCGACGGCCACCAGGTCTATCCGCCACTCCCGGTCCTCGGTCTGGCTGGCCTGCAAGTAGGCCTGCGCGGCGTCGACCATCCACGAGCGCTTGCGGGGCGTGACGGACTCTTCCGGCGTGCCGAGAGCGTTTCCGCGTCTCGTGCGTACCTCCACAAATACCAGGGTTCCCTCGTGCTCGGCGACCACGTCGATCTCCCCGGACCCCGACCGGCGGTTGATCTCCTGATCGTGTAGCCCATCTTCACCAGGCGTGTCCGTGCAAGCTCTTCGCCTCGCCGGCCCAGTTGCTGGCGGCTGTTGCTCATCTCCTGGCTCCCGAGTTCTTCACCGGGGCGAAGCTGTACCGGTGGACAGGGCAGGGGCCAAGCTCCTCGATTGCAAGCATGTGTTGCCGGGTCGCGTAGCCCTTGTTGCCAGCAAAGCCGTAGCCGGGAAACCTCGCGTCCATCTCGACCATGATCTTGTCGCGAGCCACCTTGGCCACGACGGAGGCGGCGGCGATCGATAGGCACAGGGCGTCACCGCGGACGATGGGGGTCTGGGGAATATCGACTCCCGGCAACGGAAAGGCGTCCAGCAGCAGGTACTGGGGCTTTAGCGCAAGGGAGTTCAGCGCCCGCCGCATCGCCGTGTTGGTAGCTCCTACGATGCCGAGCTCGTCGATCTCCTCGGCGGAGGCGGAGCCGGTCTGCACGCCCAGCGCCTCCTCCTCGATGATCGGCGCCATGGACTCGCGCTGCGCGGGTGTCATCAGCTTGCTGTCGCGGACCAGACCGGTCCAGGGCCTCTCAATATAGGGGGGAAGTATCACGACCCCCGCAACGACAGGCCCAGCCAGCGGGCCTCGACCAACCTCGTCCAAGCCCGCTATCAGGGAATAGCCCTTGCCAAGGAGGATGGCTTCTTCCTCATAGGTCGGGAACTGCCCTGATTGGGCTTTGGAACGCGTCTTGGAGCCGGGGCGCGGCATGCGATGAGGTTAGCACAAAGCCCGCAGCCTGGAAACGTGCTTTACTTATTCACCGCGGAGTCCGCGGGGCGCGCGGAGAGGAGATCGGACGCCTATGAAACGCTCTCTGCGCTCACCGCGTGCTCTGCGGCGAATCGATCCGGGTGCTCAAGCTCGATGGTGCCGCCGCCCAGGACCTCTTCTCCATCGTAGAACACGACGGCCTGTCCCGGCGTGATGGCCCTTTGGGGCTCCAGGAATCGGAGCTCGGCCCGGTCTCCCCGTACGGTCAGCGTCGCCGGCGACTCCGAGGCCTTGTAACGTATCTTAGCCGTAATTTCCACGGGCCCCTGCAGCGGCTCCCCGGTGAGGAAGTTTACGTTGGAGGCCCAGAAGCCGGTGCGATACAGGCTTTCGTTGGGACCAAGAGTGACGCGGTCCGTCGCGGGGTCTATGTCCACCACATACACCGGGCTGCCCGTATGACCCTTGAGCCCAAGGCCACGGCGCTGGCCGATGGTGAAGTACTGGATGCCGGGATGCGGACCCAGGACGCCGCCCTTTTCGTCCACGAACTCGCCCTGCGCCGAGCTGACGCGGTCCCCGAGGAACTTACGGAGGTCGCCGTCCGGGATGAAGCAGATCTCCTGGCTGTCAGGCTTGCCGGCGACGACCAGCCCCGCCTCGGCCGCCATCTCCCTGATCCGCTGTTTTGGATATTCGCCCACGGGAAGAAGCAGCCTGCCCAGCTCG
>CAZJDV010000095.1:0-8666 GCA_964544865.1 uncultured Dehalococcoidia bacterium
GCGGACATCTCCGACCTGGAGACCATCAAGCCGGCGTTCGAGGGACAGGACGCGGTCGTGCACCTGGCCGCCCAGCTCGGGGACGACCCCTTCGAAGGGCTGATCGCCGCCAACGTCGTCGGCGCGTACAACGTCTACGAGGCGGCGAGGCTGGCCGGTGTGAAGCGGGTGGTCTTCGCCAGCTCCGGCTCGACCATCAAGGCCTGGGAGGGATTCCCCCCGTACCTTGCCATCGCCGAGGGCCGCTACGATGACCTGCCCGCCAACTGGCCCCAGATCACCCACGAGATGGTCCGGCCCCGGGGAATCTACGGCGCGACGAAGGTGTGGGGCGAGGCCGTCGGCAGGCACTTCTCGGACGCATTCGGCCTCTCGGTCCTCTGCGTGCGTATCGGCTCGGTGCATGCAGAGGACGACCCCGGACTCGCCCGGCCTAGCGCGACGTACCTCAGCAACCGGGACGTGGCCAACATCCTGCACAGGTGCATCGACGCGCCCGGCGACCTGAAGTACGACATCTTCTTCGCGACATCCAACAACAGGTACGGCTACCGGGATCTCGAGCACTCCCGCGAGGTGCTGGGTTTCGTACCGCAGGACACCGACGAGCGGGCGTTCGAGGCGTAGGAGCCGGGGCGAGCCATGAAGATACTGATTACCGGCGGTACCGGCAGGATCGGCGCGAATCTCGGCAAGCGCCTCCTCGAAAAGGGCCACGCCGTCCGCAACCTGGTATTTCCCGGCGACGCCGGCCGGGCCCATAAGCTCGATGGCTACGCCGGCGTTGAGACCGTCGCCGGCGACCTGCGGCACATCGACGACGTCAGGCGAGCCGTCGAGGGCGTGGACGCCATCTATCACCTGGCAGCGGCCTTCGGGGGGGCCGCTCGACAATATCCAGTATCTGAACATCAACGGGATGGGCACCCTCAACCTTCTGGAGTGTGTCCGCAGCGGGCTGCCGGATCTGCACCGCCTAGTCTACGCAAGCACCGAGGCGGTCTACTGGCGCCTTCCCGCGGCTGGGAGGTACTTCGAGAAGCCGATCACCGAGGAGATGGTCAGCGCCTACCACCAGATGCCATATTTTCTGACCAAGTGGGTCGGTGAGGAGTTGTGCATGGCCTACCATTTGCAGTACGGGATACCTTCCACTGTTTTCCGCTTCTCCACCGTCATCGAGCCGGGCGAGTTCCTTAACGACGCCGGCCTGCCCAGTCTATTCCTCTTGAGCACCACCCGCGACGAGTACGAGCGATGGTCAAGCCAGGACCCGGCGCAGCAGCGGCTGATCGACGCGTTCCGCTCCCTATCGACCGGCGAGGAGAGGCTGCTGCTGAGCCAAAACCCCGACGGCCGTCCGTACAAACAGCACTTCAGCGACGTCCGGGACATCGTTCAAGGCCTGGTCCTCGGCATCGAGAATGAAGCCGCCATCGGTGAGGTGTTCAACCTGGCAGGCGCGGCGCTGTTCGACTGGGCCGAGGCCGTGGACTACCTCGCCGGGCGCTACGGGCTCGGCACGGTGGAGGCCAGGCTCCCTTACCCCAACTATTTCGAGCTCGACCTGGCCAAGATCCAGACATTGCTCGGGTACCAGCCGGAGCACGACCTCGCGAGTGTCCTCGACACCGCCGAGGCCATGGGATGGGGCGAGGACACCGGGGTGATACCGACCGGGGTCAGATTCGACGGGCTCTAGGGAACTGGACGTTAATCGCCATTTTGTTGCTCGAAACTCTTACCTCCCTCTATAATCGACATGGCGACGTCGCCAGAGGGCGCCCTATAGCCCCAGCCCCACCGAAACGCGGACACTGCACTTGTCCAAGCCGTCAACCACGGATAGCAACGCCCCGCCTCTCGAGGTACGGGACCTTCAAAAGCGCTATGAGGACGGCACGCGGGCCAACAGGGGTATCACACTTTCCGCCGAGTCGGGAGAGATCCTTGGCATCCTCGGCCCCAATGGGGCGGGGAAGACCACGCTGGTCCAGCAGATCACCACCGAGCTGCTGCCGACGTCCGGGGAGGTACGGGTGTTCGGCCACGACGCAGTAGCCGAGCCGTCCGTCGTGAAATCGCTCATCGGAGTCGTGCCGCAGGAGGCGAACCTCTACTACTACCTCACTGCCTACCAGCACCTGCGCATATTCGGCAGGCTGAGGGGACTCTCGTTGCGAGGTGCGCGGCGGCGCGCGGACGAGCTGATCGAAGAGTTGGAGCTGACGGAGTACCGCGACAAGCTCGTCGAGAAGCTCTCCGGCGGGATGAAGCGCCGGGTGCTGATCGGCGTGGCCTCGCTCGCCAGGCCGTCGCTCCTCGTGCTGGACGAGCCAACCACTGGGCTGGACCCACGCTCGCGCCGCGGTCTCTGGTCCTTGCTTCGAGACTATAGGCGGCAAGGAACTACCATACTGATGACGACTCACTACATGGAGGAGGCGGAGGCGCTCAGCGACCGCGTGGGGATCATGCGGGACGGCCAATTGCTGGCACTCGACACGGTGGACAACCTTCGCTCCTCGTACGGCCACCCTCTCAAGATCACGTACGAAGTGGTTGGCTCGGACCGCACCGAGAGCCTCCAGGGGGCGGACGACGCGGAGCTGGTGGCGAGGGTCAGGGCGATGGGAGCCAGGGAATACGCCGTGGCGCCGACGACTTTGGAAGACATCTACCTGGCGCTTACCGGCGACGGCGAGGCCGAATGAGGACGCAGGCCGGCGGGCGCATCGACGTCACTGCGACACCGCGGGCGGTCTCCCGGCGCGGCAAGTTCTTTGTCGACGTCTGGAGCGTGCTGGAGCTGAAGTTCTTCATGATGAAGCGTGGCTGGCCCTGGTTCCTGATGGGGGCGCTGGTATTTCCGATGGGCTCGTTCTACTGGGCACGCTCGCTGGCGCCTGAAGACCCCGAGGCCGTCCGCCGGGTGATGGCGGGCGCGATCGTATTCGGCGTAACACTCATGACGGCGAACATGCTGGCTACGCAAATGATTCAGGACCGCTTCCAGCACCGGCTGAAGCTGCTCGTAACCATGCCCATGTCCAAGGTCTCATACGCCGTGGGCGTGATCGCGTTCGCCTCGCTGATCTCCGGCCTTACCGTGGGGTTGCTGCTTTTCTTGGGCGTCGTTTCGGGGGTGGACCTGGAGCTGACATGGGCGTTCTTTCTGATCATCGTGCCCGCGGTGCTCTCCCTGGCGGGGCTCGCACTCTTCATCGGCAGCTACGCGCCCTCTGCCGAGGCCGGCGGGATCATGGCGAACCTGCTGGGCGTCGTGCTCGTGATGGTATCGCCCGTTTTCTTCTCCATCGAGAGGGCGCCGCTCCTGATCCGGATAGTCGGACAGGTATCGCCCGTGAGGTACGCCGCCGACGGGATCATGAAGTCTTTTTCAGGCCGCACCGACGTGTGGTCCGAGCTCGCGGTCCTCTCTGGCTTCGCGGTGGTGACTATGGCTCTTGGGCTATGGAAGCTGCGCTGGCGGGAGAAGTAGGTGGGCGTCCGAGGGCCCGCTATTGGCGCAGTTACCGGAACAGACCGCACCCGCAGCAAGTAACCCCCAGGATGGAGGAGAAGCGATTGCATCGCCCCATTGCGATAACCCTCGACGGCCCCGTGGCGTCGGGTAAGACGGCAGTCGGCAAACTGGTGGCGGAGCGGCTCGACTGCCGATTCCTGGACACCGGCATGATGTACCGCGCGGTCACATACGCCGCCCAGCAGAGAGAGGTCAGCCTAGAAGACCTGGACGGGCTGGTGGAGCTGGCGGAGCGCCTGGACATGAGCCTGTCGGCGGCGAACGGCAAGGACAGGCTGACGATGGACGGTGAGGACGTCACCGGCAAGCTACGGTTGCCGGTGGTCGAACGCGGCGTCTCCCTAGTGGCCCGCGTGCCCGGCGTTCGCCGGGCGATGGTGAGCCAGCAGCAGGCCATCGCCAGGCAGGGGCCGATCGTCATGGTTGGACGCGACATAGGGACCGTGGTGCTGCCCAATGCCCCCACCAAGGTCTTTCTGACCGCATCGGTGGGCGAGCGGGCGCGGCGGCGGCACATGGAGATGGAGCGCCAGGGAGCGAAAGGGGCGTACGAGCAGGTCCTCGCCGAGCTTCAGAGGCGTGATAAGATAGACTCCGAGCGCGACGACTCCCCCCTGCGACCTGCAAAGGACGCCGCTGTCCTCAACACCGACGGAAAGACAATTCAGGAACTCGTAGAGCAGATCGTGTCGTTCATCGGACGAGATTGATGGAGATCGTCTACCCGATTTGCAATTTCATGCAGAGAGGCACTCTGCGCGTCTTCGCCGACTGGGAGGTCAGGGGCCTTGAGAACGTGCCCCCGGAAGGGCCGCTGATACTCGTGGCCAACCATCAGAGCAACATCGATCCAGCCATGCTACCGCCCAGCATCCCCAGGCGGATCCGATTTCTTGCCAAGAACACTATCTTCGGAGGGCCGTTCATCGTAAGGTGGTTCTTGAACGCGTATGGCGCCTTCCCCCTGAACCGGGACGGCATCGACGTGAAGGCCCACCGATGGGTCACGGGTCAATTGGCCCATGGCGGGGTCGTCGTCCTGTTTCCGGAGGGAACCAGGAACAGGGGCGGGATGAAAAAGGCCCACAACGGGGTTGCCCGGCTGGCCCTGAGCACACAGACGCCCGTGCTGCCCGTCGGCATCACGGGCACCGAGAGGCTCGGCACGGTGTTGAGGGTATTCAATCCAACCGGGAAGATCACCTTGAACATTGGCCCGCCCTTCCTCCTGCCAGCCGTCGAGGGCAAACCGGATAGGGCCCACCTGGATTCTCTTACCGAGATGATTATGCGGCGCATCGCCGCGCTGCTGCCCTCCGAATACCGGGGCGTCTACGAGATCGAGGGCGACGGGCCTGCTCCGTCAGCCTGATCCCCAGAGCACGGAGGCGCGCGGTCAGGAACCCATCACCGAACGAACGTGGCCTGGTCTCTAGCCGGCTGCTGAAAAAGGGGGGGGGCTCAGCCCATTTGGCGGGTGTGTGAGAGTGTCCTACACATGCACATTATCCCATTCTCTACCGAGAAAATGCGTGGCGTGGTCGCCGAGAGGCTTCCCTCGCTGCCAGCTAGCAGCCTTGGACATTCGCGGACCGTTGACATAGTGTGTATATAAGAGCGGACGGTTCAAGCGTGCGAGTTCTGGTTATATTAGAAAGGGTCGGCGTCACCAACCCTCTCCCCTCGTCTCCCTTGAGATGACGGGTATGGACCTTTGTTGAAGGGGTCTGTGGCTAGGGCGCCCCAGCACTCGAAACCGGAGGCAAAGCAACAGACAATGTGCGGGATCATAGCGTACACGGGATATAGGCCGGCCGCGCCCATCCTGCTGGAGGGGCTATCGAGGCTGGAGTACCGCGGCTACGACAGCACTGGAATCGCCGTCATGGGACCAGTCGGCGAGCCGGTCGCGCGAAAGTCCCGGGGCAAACTCGCCGCGCTGAAGGCCTCTCTGACCGATGGTCTGCCCAAGGGCACGGTTGGCATAGGCCATACTCGGTGGGCGACCCACGGTGCGCCCACCGACGAGAACGCCCACCCCCATATCGACTGCAACAACGAGGTCGCCGTTGTCCACAACGGCATTGTCGAGAACTTCGTCGAGTTGAAACAAGAGCTCCAGGAGCAAGGGCACGTATTCATCTCTGAGACCGATAGCGAGTGCATTACACACCTGATCGAGTCCTACTTGGGGCGTGAGTACGGGCTCGAAGAGGCCGCGAGGGAGACCGCCGAGCGCATTCGGGGCGCCCACGCCGTGGTCGTGGCGTCCAGCCGGGATCCCGGCAGACTCGTGGCGTTCCGGCTCGGCAATGCCGGCGGCATCGTCGTCGGCTACGGCGAGGGAGAGATGTATCTCGCCAGCGACCTCCCCGCTCTTCTCCCCTACACGAAAAGGGTCGCCTACCTGGCGGGTGGAGAGGCGGTGTCGATGACGCCGGAGGGCGCATCCTACACCACAATGGACGGCACGGCCGTCTCCAAGCGACCCGTCTCGGTCCCTCTGGACGCGGTGACATCGGCCAAAGGAAATTACAAGCACTTCATGCTCAAGGAGATCAACGAGCAGCCCGAGGCGGTGGTCAACACGATGCGGGGGCGCGTGGCCTTCGACCGCTCCACCGTCGAGCTCGACGGCTTCGAGCTGTCAGACGCCGAGATCATGGATATCGACAGGGTCGTGCTGATCGGCATGGGGACGAGCAAGCACGCTGCGATGGTGGGCCTCCACTGGATCGAGACCCTTGCCCGAATCCCGGCCGAGACGGACAACTCCTCGGAGTTCAGGTATCGCGATTCCATTATGGACGAGCGCACCCTGGTGGTATCAGTATCACAGTCCGGGGAGACCGCCGACACGCTGGCGGCCATGGGCGAGGCGGCGGTTCGCGGCGCTCGTCAGATCACGCTCTGCAACTACGAGGGCACCCAGGCCACGCGAATAGCCGATGGCACGCTCTTCATACGAGCGGGGCTGGAGATCTCGGTGGCGTCCAGCAAGGCGTTCATGTGCTCGCTGACCTCGTTGTACCTGCTAGCCATATACCTCGGCATCAAGCGAGGGACTCTCGAAGAGGCGCGCGTCGCCGAGCTGGTGCGGGAGCTGGCGCATCTGCCTCAGATGCTCGACGACCTGGTGTCACAGGGAAGGCAGTATAAGCGGCTGGCACGCAAGTTCGCCGGGCGCTCCGACTTCCTGTTCCTGGGCCGAGGCATGAATTTCCCGCTCGCGATGGAGGGCGCGCTGAAGCTAAAGGAACTCAGCTACATCCACGCCGAAGGCTACCCCGCCGGCGAGATGAAGCACGGACCTATCTCCCTGATCGACGAAGACATGCCCGTCGTGGCGCTGGTCCCACAGGACGATTTCTATGAGAAGATGCTCAGCAATATCAGCGAGGCGAGGGCGAGAGGTGGGATGGTGATCGCGGTCGCCACCGAGGGAGACGGCCATATCGCGGAGTTCGCCGATGAGGTCGTCTATGTGCCGGGGGCGTCGTCTCTCGTCACCCCCATGCTGCTGGCAGTACCGATGCAGCTACTGGCCTATCACATCGCGGTGCGTAGAGGCTGCGACGTGGACCAGCCCCGCAACCTGGCCAAGACCGTCACCGTCGAATAGGCGTGGTCTCGCCGGCCCGCAGTACCGGCGGGCGGCATTGCCACTCTGGAGACCTCCGGCCTCGAATCGACCGCGCGTCCTTGCCTCGTGTTGGCCCAGGGGCACCGCCTAGACCGGCCAAGGTGAGGGTTCACCTGGAGATCCGCTCTGTCGAGGCGATCTCAGAGCAGCCCGAGACCTCGGGCACAGGCGATGTGGAACAATCTACTGGGCTTGTGTAGAATTTGGTAGATCCCTTCAGGGCACGTGCAAGGCCGCGAGGAACAATTGAGGGTACTCGGGGGCGATGGTAGAAGTTGGGCAGGCAAGTTTGGTGGTTCGGGGCGACCCTAACAGCGGCATGCTGATACCCTTGACGTGGAGCCCCATCACGCTGGGCCGAAGATCGGACAACGATATAGTTGTCGACGAGACTACTGTGTCGCGCCGGCATGCCCTTGTCATGGACACCCCCGCCGGATTCGTGGTGCGCGATCTCAGCACTACCAACGGCACTTTCGTGAACCGTGACAAGATCGGGCTCGGGGCGCGGCTCCTCGCCCACGGCGACGAGATCCGCTTGGCGGGCAGCGATGTCATACTCGGCTTCCGCCAGGAAGGCCCCGGCACCGTCAAGGTGAAGGTCGACCATGCGTCGACGGGCAAGATCGATCTTCCACGAGACGAGTGCCGCGGCCAGGCGAGGGAAGAGCTGGAGCAGGCGATTGCCGGCAAGGACGCCTATCTGCTCACCCTCCTTCGGACTAAAAAGGGCTCTGTGGTCAGCCGGGAGGACATCCACCGCCACGTCTGGCCGGAGCTAACGGACGGCGCGACGGCCGGTGTGGTCATAGACCAGTCCATCGAGCGCCTGCGAGCCCACGTCGAAGACGACCCTCAGAACCCGCAGCGGCGGTTGACCGTGGGCGAGTTCGGGTACTTGCTCGTGTGAGGCAGGGCGGGCGCTCAAACCTCAATCGGGAGCCAAGATAGATGGTCTCCATACCCCCGGGCAGCGCTCTGGGGAGCTATCGCGTTATTTGAGCAACTGGGACGCGGCGGCATGGCGACCGTCTTTCGGTGCCGCGACCCCAACCTCGACAGATACGTCGCCGTCAAGGTCCTTCCTTCTTATCACACCGAAGACCCCACGTTCGTTGGCAGAGTCACGCAAGAGGCGCAGGCCGTCTCCCGCCTGAACCATCCGAACATCTTGCGGATATACGACTTCGGCGAAGACAAGGGATTCACCTACATCGTTACCGAGATGGTTCCCGGCGGGGACCTGCAGGACTTGCTGAAGGGCGAGCCCCTTGCCATCGAAAAAGTCCTGGAGTTCATGAGCCCGCTGGCGCTCGCTCTGGACTATGCCCATGGCGAAGGGATCATACACCGCGACCTCAAGCCCGCTAACGTGCTGCTAGATCAGGACGGACGACCAATACTGGCCGACTTCAGCCTGGCTCTCATACTCCAGAACGCCACCAGGTTTACCCAGGCGCAGCAGGCCATCGGTAC
>CAZJDV010000096.1:0-8458 GCA_964544865.1 uncultured Dehalococcoidia bacterium
ACGGCGGCTTCTCGGAGTACTACTACCTGTTCCCCGGCCACTTCGTGTTCAAGGTCCCCGACGAGCTGCCCGACGGCGCGGTGGCGGCTGTGAACTGCGCCGCCTCGCAGGTGGTTTACGGCCTGCACCAGGCGGGGCTTCGGATGGGGGACAACGTGGTCGTCCAGGGCGCGGGGGGCCTGGGGATTAACGCGACCGCCGCGGCAAAGGAGATGGGGGCGGCGCGGGTCATCACCATCGACGGCATGCCGAACAGGCTGGCGCTGGCGAGAGAGAGCGGCGCCGACCACACGATCAATATCAACGAGTACAACACGCCCGAGTCACGTATCGAGCGCGTAAAGGAGCTGACGGAGGGGCGCGGCGCGGACATCGTGATGGAGGTCGTCGGCTATCCCCAGGTCGTGCCGGAGGGAATCCAGATGGCGCGAAAGGGAGGGACTTTCGTAGAGATCGGCAACATCTGGCCTAACAGCAACGTCTCCCTCGACGTGTCGAAGATACTCTGGGGCCAGGTCCGGATCATCCCGGTCACCCACTACGACCCGTACATCCTGCCGGTGACCCTGGACTTCCTGGTGCGGACCAAGGATAAGTACCCGCTGACGAAGGTGGTATCCCACTCCTTCCCGCTGGAGCAGATCGGAGAGGCTTTCAAACAGGCCGAGTGGGCGGGCAAGAGCGAGGACATGGACGTCGTGAGGGCGGTGGTGGCGCCTTAGGCGGGTTTTCGCGCTACAATAAGGGCTCAACTCCAATGGAGGACGAGCTTCGTCCGTTCCTTGTGGACGACAATCTCGTTCGGTGAAGCGACGTAGTCAGCCTCGTGCAGACATGCTCGGATGTGCAGCCCTTCATTGGCGGGACGCCCGGCGGAATCCCAGGCGATCACGTGGTCGGCCAGCGCCTCACCGTCGCTCGGCCCGTAGCTCCGCACCGTCAGCTCGAACTCGGGCGACTGGCCTGACCGCTCCGCGGCGGTGGGGCTGGCTCGCGGGCAGACAAACACGGAGAGGGAGTCTTCTCTCACCAGGTCGCGTGTTGAGCAACTCCTCCAATCCCCCGTGTACTCCATGAAACAGGGACCGACGCCCCGGTCGGCTGCCTCGCCCCCAGCGTGCAGCGAACAAAGATCTTGTTCTCGCACGCCTAGCCAGACGGCCAGGCCACCAAATACCACGCCGCCTATCGTCGCTCGCACATTGGTGGTCCGGTCTTTGTACGGCCCGGCCAGCAGCCGGTATATCGTGCCGGGATCGAGTCTGCGGTCACTATCGGCATACATGGTGATTCCAGACGTGGGTCCGAGCTCAATCGATTTTGCGCGCCGGGCGAAGGCGCCGCGTAGATTCATGAACCCGCAGTCCTTGACCGAGAAACTCTCCATGTGATCGTCAAGCCGCTCGAAAGCGACCGACTTTTGCAGGCCTCCAACTACCTCCAGAGGTAAGACCAGCCGCCCGCCGGGTCTCAGTTGCGCCCACCAGGCCGGGACGATATCCCAGGCCCCGACGGACAGGATGATCCTGTCGTAAGGCGCACCGCCGGCGTACCCCAGGCCCCCGTCACCGCAGACCACGCGCACTCTGTCCAACCTCGCTGCTGCTAGATGCTCGCGGGTGCCGTCAACCAGGTCCTGATCGATGTCTACTGTGACCACCTGGCCGGAGTCGCCGACGAGGTGCGCCATGAGTCCGGTGTTGTACCCCGTACCCGCGCCTATCTCCAGGACGCGCTGGCCCGGTTTCAGGTCGAGCTGCTCCAGCATTATGGCCATGATTGCCGGCTGGGAAGACGAGCTCACGCCCTCGCCTCCCAGCCGCAGGGTGAGAATCGCGTCGTCACTGTAGACCCGTTCCAGCTCGACCCCAGGTGAGAAGAGGTGCCGCGGCACGGCTCTGAATGCGTCCTCGACTCCGGACGAACGGATGCAGCCCATGCCTTTCAGTTGCTCCACGGGGGCGTCATGGAGTGCGCGAGGTTCGCCTCCTTTACCGGCACGTGCCGGTGGCTTCAAGGTTCTCCTCTCAATTCGAGCCTGCAACCAGCGCTGCGGTTCTCAAGATACTACTTCGCCCCGGCCGCCTCACCAGGGTCCTCGCTTTCGCCGCCGAATATGACGGCCAGAAGCTCCTGGCGTGCCTTTTCGTTCGTTTCCTTCCGCTCTTCGGGATCCGCTTGCTTGGCCCTTTACTGCCCCTCGAACACTCGCTCTTTGAACCGTCTGGGAACAGACTCCGAG
The DNA here is from genome assembly GCA_964544865.1 of uncultured Dehalococcoidia bacterium. Taxonomy (GTDB): domain Bacteria; phylum Chloroflexota; class Dehalococcoidia; order Lucifugimonadales; family CAJWER01; genus CAZJDV01. Next base: position 2,243 of record CAZJDV010000096.1, read on the forward strand.
CCCCTGGTGCGAGATCTGAAGTCCCTCGCGCTCGCCACCTCCCTGACGCTGAGCTGGTCGTAGTAGAACAGCAGCGTTGCAGCACGGTTTCTCGGCGACAGGGAGTTCACCGCGTTCAGGACGAGACGGTGCAGCTCCCGGGCCTCCGCCACCTCGTGGGGCTCGGGCTCGATGCCGGCGAAGGGTATCGCCTCGAACCGGACGCCGCCCATGACCTCCTCCAGGGAGAGAGGAGGTCGGGTCTGGTCTCGCAAATGCCCCTTGCACACGTTCAGGACGATGCCGTATAGCCAGCTCTGGAAGCGCGAGTCGTCTCGAAGCCGGTCCAGCGAAAGGTACGTCTGTAGCATGGACTCGTTGGCAAGTTCAAGAGCCGTCTCATTGTGGCCGACGACGCCCCCGGCGACCCGCCGGATCATCGGCTGGTGCCGCTTGATCAGCGCGCCGAACGCGCCCCTGTCGCCCGATCGGGCCCGCGCCAAAAGCTTGGAGTCCGCTATCCGGTCCACATCCCTCCCCCTGCCGCCACGTGCGTGATATGTAGTGGGATCCGCGGGCGAATCGGTTAGATATCGCCTGGCACACGACCTATGGAGCCATTGTAGACAAATCCTGCCGGACTTCGTGGCATCTTAGAGCCAGGCGACGTACGAATGGGCGCTCAAAGCCCCATTATCCGACCTTATGGAAAAAGTGAGGCTTGCCGCGATGAGACATTCGCTGCGAAAGCATGTAGTCTGGGCCGCCGCGCCGCTGTTGGTGCTGGCGTGCTCGGGACAGGTGACTGAGCCGGTCGCCGTCGCTTCCTCCGGGTCCTCGCGGCCGGAGCTGTACATTCCGGATGGCCCGCCTCCCAGGGTGGACGTCAGGATCGCCAGCGTGGCCCTGGACGAAATTGTGTTCGATGCCTTTGCGGGCGGTTACCTGCCGCTGCCACAGGCGTCGAACAGCACCATCGAGCAGTTGCGAGATGTCATCAGGCCAATCTACCAGCCCGTGTACGACCTCGTCGAGGGCAGGGGTTGGCTGGACGACGACGACCTGGTCATCGGCTATTCGCCAAAGGGCAGCGCATACGCCTACCAGCTGAAGACCCTGAACTACCACGAGATCGTCAACGACTACATAGATGGTGTCCCGCTGCTGGTGTCACATTGTTCGCTGTGCGCCAGCGCCTCCACGAATCGGACATGGTCATGTACGACCACCAGACGGGCTCATACTGGTTCCAGGTCGTGGGAGAGGGCATCGTGGGCGCCTTCACCGGCAAGCGGCTCAAGGTGCTGCCGCCGGTGACGATAACGTGGCGCGAGTGGAAGCGGCAGCACCCCGAAACGCAGGTCCTCAGCAAGGACCTGGGGCTGCTCAACGTGCCGGGCAACCCTTACCTTTCCGGTCCGTTCACCGGTTATGCCAGGAGGCTGGACTCGTCGGGTCCCTCATTTCCGATCAGCCCGATCAAGGATTCCCAGCTGCGTCCCGGCGACAAGGTCTTCGCGATAGAGATAGGTGAATGCCACAAGGCGTATGCCCTGATGCCGGGGCCGAGCTGGCTGCTCGAAGGCAAGGTGGACGGCGAAGACGTGCTGATAATCGGCAGGGGCAGGGTTGAGGCGCTGGGCGCCTCGGCGTACTTCCACGAGGTGACCGGACGCATTCTGAGCTTCTATCTGAGCAACGACCTGGTCGAGGACGAGGAGACGGGCAGCGTCTGGGACGACAGCGGTCTGGCTATTTCCGGGCCGCTAGCCGGCACGCAGCTCGATGCGGTGCCCTCGTGCACCAGCTTCTGGTTCTCGCTGGTGGGCGCCCTGCCGGGAATAGAGCTGCACAAGCCATAGACCCTCCGAGATCGCTCATCTCGGAGCACGCGCTGACCGTCAACGCACGTACGCCGCCAGATTCATGGCGGCGCGGGCGGCACCTCCAGGGCAGGGCCAATCACGAAGCAAGTCGTGGTAGAATCATCCGGTATCCGGGCCAGACGGGTTGATAAGAGGAGATTCCCGATGCCAAGCGACGTGAGCGTGATTTTGACGATGGACTGTGAGCCTGCCTTGTTCGAGTGCTCGGTCCTCGCCATACGGCTGTCCGGCAGCGGCCCGGCATCCTACGAGGCGGGCGAGCGGTCTATCCGGGGCTACGTCGAAGCGGCGGACAGGGAGGGCTACCCGGTGACCCTGTTCGCTCATCCCGAAGTCGCCCGCGCACAGACGGCGCTCTTGTTGGAGCTCCAGGACGCCGGGGCATGTCTCGGCATGCACCTCCACCCTTACAAATTCGATGACAAGCGATACCCGCGCGACCTTGGTGGATTCACCGCTGAACAGCAGCATGACCTGGTGTCCGAGGCCACGGAGGTCTGGTCGGATTCGCTGGGGCAGCATCCGCGCTTTTTTCGGGGCGGAGTCTTCTCCGCGAACGACCAGACCTTCAAGGTCCTCGCGGATTTGGCGTTCGAGGGAGGAAGCCTGTCGTGCCCCGGCCGGATCCTGTCCGAGGCCATGGCTGTCTGGGCCGGCGCGGAACTGTACCCTCACAGGGCTAATCTGTCGTTCCGGCAGATCCAGGGCGCCAGCGATTTCATCGAGGTGCCTATCTCGGTCGATACCTCGAGACCGATGGAGCGCGGCGACCGGCGGGAAGTCGGATTCGAGTGGCCTTACATCGCGTCTCGGAGTTACGACCACAGGGCCGTCGCGCGCGGTGTCCTGAGGCGAAGCATAGCCGAGGACGCGATGTTCCCAACATACGTGACGAACACTCACCAGGACCAGGACTATGCGGACCCGCTCCATCCGGCCAGCGTGAATCTACAATCGGTGTTCCAGACACTCCAAGAGACGGCCGACGAGTTGGAGGTGGGGCTGGCCGGTACGACTGTAGCCGATATGTGCAGCCAGGTCCGCACCTCCAACTGATTCGCATGGCGGCGCTCGAAGGTAGGTTTCCCGGCTCCGATGGTGGCTTCCAGCCATCCTAACACGGGTCGGATAGAAGGAACCGGCGTCGGGGCCGTTGACTCCGCCACCTCAGGTCTCGTATCTTGGTTCGGGCTGGCCGCAGGAGTAGGAGGCCTCGATGTCGGAGTCTCACACGAAAATCGCCAATTACGCCAACGAGCTATTGGACGTTCCCAGGGCGCATCTGGCGCTGGAGCTGTCTCAAGACGAAGACGGCTTGAAGCTGCGCTACGGCGGCAAGGTGCTGGTTGAGTGCTACCTGACCAACGAGGGCATGGCGGCCGGGGCCTACATGGCGAAGGCGCTGGGCGTCCCCGTCCCCGCCCTCGGCGAATCGGCCACGGCGCGGGTCTCGACGGGGGTGCTCTTCCGCGCCGTTGGCATCGCGAGCCTGGATCTTGGCGTCGATGTGTCATTCGTGCTGCTCGAGCGCTGGCTGCAGGAGGCCGAGATGCAGCGAGGGGGCGTCAGTGAGCTGAGTTGAGGGCCTTGGGCTCGCCAGGACCTCCCGACTCCCCATGGCGATCGATGGGTGCAGCTAGCCGACGAACTTTGAAACGACGCTGTCGAAACCCGCGCCGCGTTGCTTTGGCCCGGCTAGCGCACTATAATCGACCGCGGACATTTACATGACCGTGACCACCATGACATCGGACTTCGCCGCACTTTCGGTTGGGCTGGAGGTCTCCAACAGGAGACTGGTGCTAGACACGGCGCTTGTCGCCGGATACGTCGACGCCGTTGGCGACCGGTCGGGGATATTCGACCCCGGTGCGAAGCGCCCGGCAGTGCCGCCGATGGCCGTTGCGGCATTGAGTCTTCGCGGCGTGCTCGACGATCTGGGCATCCCGGAGGGCACGGTTCACGCGGGGCAGGAGCTCGAGTTCAGCGGGGTGGTGCACGTAGAGGACGCGCTGACGTGCAAGGCCACCGTGGTCCAGAACTCGGTCCGCAAAGGTTCGCGATTCGTCGAGCTGCGTCTGTCGGTCGAGGCCGGCGGGGGCAGGGAGATCATGAGCGGCAAAAGCAGGCTGGTCATGCCCGCTTAGGAGACTCGCCGGCTGACGTCGCAATGGAGGAGACGTGCAGACTTGAACGAAGGCGACGTATTGCCCTCGGTCGAGAGGACGATCACTCAAGACCGGATCGCCAAATACGCTGCGGCCTCCGGCGACTTCAACCCGATTCACGTTGACGAAGCGTTCGCCGCCGATTCGCGGTTCAGAGGGACCATCGCCCACGGGATGCTCGTCGCAGCGTCGGTGTCGGAGGTCATGAGCGCGGTGTTTGGGCTGGACTGGCTCGACGACGGACGGCTCAAGCTCCGGTTCAGAGCGCCGGTGTTCCCGGGCGACACGATCACCGCATATGGAGTCGTAAAGGCCGTCGGCGAAGGTGAGGGGACCGGCGAGGTGGTATGCTCGGTGGGCGTCCGCAGGCAAACAGGAGAGGCCGCGATCACCGGCGAGGCGAGCGTGCGAGTCAGACGGTGATCGTGAGGTGAGTTCGGTCGAACCACCTGCGGCCAAAGGGTATTAGGAGGGAAGAGGCAGGCGTGGCAGCTACAAACAAGGTTGTCCGGATTGCGGTCGATGCGATGGGGGGCGACCACGCTCCCGGGGAGATCGTCGCCGGCGCCGTCGAGGCCGCGAGTAATGGCGGACTCCAGATCTTGTTGGTGGGCGACGCCGAGCGCATCCGCGCTGAGCTGGCCAGACACGACGCAGATGGCCTGCCCACCACCATTGTGCCGGCGGAGGGCGTGATCGAGGAGGGCGAGCAGCCCGCTCGGGCCCTCCGGCTCAAGCCTCGCGCCTCGGTCGTCATATCCACCGGTTTGGTCCAGAAAGGGCTGGCCGACGCGGCGGTCTCCCTGGGTTCCACCGGCGCGGCGATGGCCGCGGCGTCCGTGATGCTGGGCACGTTCGAGGAGATCGATCGGCCGGCCATCGGCGGGCCGATCATAGGCGTGGCCCCCCGCACGATGGTTATCGACGTGGGCTCGAACGTGGACTGCCGGCCCTCGCTACTGTTTAGTATGGGCGTCATCGGCGACGTGTTCGCCCGCACGACCTGGGGGATTGAGAACCCTCGCGTGGCGCTGCTGAGCGTCGGCGGCGAGGTGGGCAAAGGCAACCGCCAGGTCAGGGAGGCCACGGAGCTTTTCGAGAGGAGCGGCCTCAACTTCATCGGGAACGTGGAGGCCAATAACATTCCAGAAGGGAAGGCCGAGGTCGTCGTTGCCGACGGATTCGTCGGCAACGTGGTAATGAAGCTCACTGAGGGTCTGGGCGCCGTACTGGCCGACCGCGTACGCCACCGCCTGAAGGGAAAACTTGCGGAGTCCGAGATCGAGGATCTGGCCAGAGACCTGTTCGAGGTCAACAACGTGGCCGAGACCTTCGGTGGAGGGCCGCTGCTTGGGGTCAGGGGGGTTATCGTACTCGGCCATGGCCGTGCCAAGGCGGACTCGGTGCGCCGGGCCATCGGGACCGCCGCGCAGACCGTCGAGGCGGGATTCATCCCCAGGCTTAGCGAAGAGTTGGGCAAGATACGCAAGCGGGTGGGCGAGAGATCGCACGGCGGGTCTGCGGCTTGCCCTCCGGCCCGAGAGCCAGACGCGACGGCCCGTAGAGAAGAAAATTGACCATATCGACAATAGATGGAAGAACAGCACTGGTTACGGGCGCCTCCAAGGGACTTGGAAGGGCCGTCGCCATCAGATTGGCCCAGGCAGGCGTCAAGGTCGCCGTTAACTACAACTCCTCGCCCGAAGCCGCGGCGGAAGTCGTGAAGATCATCAGGGACCAGGGCGGAGAGGCGTTCGCGGTCCATGCGGACATCTCCAGCTTGGATCAGGTCAAGGCCATGGTGGAGTGCGTGCAGGACCGATTGGGCCAGGTGGAGATCCTTGTGAACAACGCGGGGATCATACAGGACCAGCTCCTGATGAGGATGTCCGACGAGGCCTGGAGCAGGGTCGTCGACATCAACCTAAATGGGACGTTCTACTGCACCCGCGCCGTTCTGCGCAACATGGTGCGCAAGAGGTGGGGGCGGATCATCAACATCGGTTCGGTCGTGGGGCTGCGGGGCAACCCGGCCCAGACGAACTACACGGCCTCCAAGGCCGCGGTAATCGGCTTTACGAAAGCACTGGCGAAGGAGGTTGCAACCAGGAACATCACCGCCAACGTCGTGGCCCCCGGCTACTTCGAGACCGAGACGACGTCGGTGCTGACCCAGGAGCAGA
>CAZJDV010000097.1:0-8244 GCA_964544865.1 uncultured Dehalococcoidia bacterium
CGAGATATTCGACCGATTCGCTGAAAACCTGCCCTCTGGCAAGCGCATCCGGTGGAACGAGTGCAGCCCCGCCTTCATCGAAAAGGTAAGTATGACAGGGAGGCCTTTCTATACCCGGCTGGTTCCAACGGGGCTGTCCCGGGTACCTGGGCTTGCCGAGGGCCTGGCCGGTGGCGCGAGCGTGCTGGAGCCGGCCTGCGGAGTGGGGATCGGCCTTGTACGGATTGCGCAGACCTATCAAGGCGTAACCGTGGTGGGCGTGGACGGAGACGCCAGCTCCCTCAAGGCTGCGGAGGATAGGATAGGGCAGGCGGAACTGTGAGACAGGGTGTCCCTGGTTCACAGCCCTCTGGAGGACATCAGTGACCGGGAGCAGTACGACCTGGTTCTTATCAACATCTCCATGCACGGGTGCCGGGACAAAGCCAGGGTCGCGCAGAACGTTTATCAGGCCCTGAAGCCTGGCGGCAGATTCGTAATCTCCGATTTCCCTTTCCCCCCTTCCACGGGAGAGACGCGGACCGTCCCCACTCAGCTGATGTGTGGCATTCAGTTCTTCGAGGCGCTGCTGGGCGCCCAGTTGCTGGCCACCCAGGCGTTCGTCGACCTGCTAGACCACCACGGTTTCAGGGACGTGGGTTACCTGGACCTAACCTCTGGCCATACACTGACGTACGGGCGGAAGTAGAGTGAGCTGATGGACTGCCCGCCCGCCAGCGGTCCAGCATCGGCGACGAGTTTGCTAATAACGATTTCTGCAGTGCGGAGGGCGTCGAGAACGCTTCGCTCTCCGCACTGGTTTCAGTGTTGCAAGAGGGTCCAGGCGATTTCCATCAAGATCGGGTGGACAGAGCACAAGTGCCGTGATGAGGTCCAGTTCGCTGCGCCACCGGGGGTGGAACACCCGCACGCGCCCCCTCGCCGACGTTGTCCTTCCACTGCTCTCCGGTTACAATTCGCTCCGGGAGGAGCGATCCCATGAGCGATGCGACTGGACAACCGATGCGGATTCGGATGGACGTGAAGGTTCCGATGAGTGACGGCGTCCTGCTGTCGGCGGACATCTACATGCCACCGGCCGGCGGGCCGTTCCCCACCCTGCTGGTCAGGACGATCTACCACAAGCAGGCTGACCGTTACCTGGCGTGGACGGAGCGGTTCGTCGAGAGCGGCTACGCCTGCGTGATGCAGGACTGCCGGGGCCGGCACGACTCCGACGGAGCGTGGGAGCCCTACATCCACGAGGCCGGCGACGGCCACGATACCATCGAGTGGATCGGCGCCCAGCCCTGGTCCGACGGCAATGTGGGGACGTACGGTGTGTCCTACCTGGGATTCACCCAGACCCAGCCGGCGACTCGGCGCAGCCGCTTCCTGAAGGCCATCACGCCGATAGCCTCCCAGCAGGACAATTTCGGTCACCAGCGCGTGGACGGCGTGCTGCAGCAGCACGTAGCCCAGTTCTTCATCAACATGGCCGGGCGCACCATGAAGCAGGGGTCCACGGCATACATCGACTGGGACGAGCTGCGCCGCCGGTTGCCCCTCGTGTCCGCGGTCGACGACATCGTGGATCTGCCTTTCTACAGGGAGATCGTCCGCCACCACACCTTCGACGACTTCTGGAAGTCATCCTCGATGCGGTACCAGTACGGCGAGGTGGAGACGCCGGCCTATTTCATCACCGGCTGGTACGACAACCTGGTCCACGAGACGTGCAAGCTCTACCGGGGCTGGGCCGGCCAGGCGAGGACGGAGGAGGCCAGGAAACGCACGCGGCTGCTCATCGGGCCATGGGCCCACGGCAACATCGGTTCTGCGGAGCCCTTCGGCGCAGTGAGCTTCGGCGGCACCGCGCACGTGGACATCATCCAGGAGCAGATACGCTGGAACGACCGGCGGCTGAGGGGCGTTGAAAACGGCATCGACGACGAGCCGCCCGTTCGCGTTTTCGTAATGGGGGCCAACCGATGGCGCACCGGGCATGAGTGGCCGCTGGCCGGCGTAGAAAACACCCGGTTCTACCTCCACGGCAGGACCGGGGCCAACAGCCTTAGGGGCGACGGGCAGCTGAGCGTCACGCCGCCGGGCGACGAGGCCCACGATCGGTATAGCTACGACCCGGACGACCCTGTTCCGACCATCGGGGGCCAGTGGATGATGACGGAGGACAGCGGGCCCCTGGACCGGCGGGCCGCCCAGCGGCGGGACGACGTCCTAGTGTACGACACCGAGCCGCTGGAACGCGACCTGGAGGCGGTTGGGCCGGTGACACTGACGCTTTTCGCCTCGTCCAGCGCGCCCGACACGGACTTTACCGGGACGCTGTCCGACGTTCACCCCGACGGCAAGGCGGTCATGCTAACCGAGGGGATAATGCGCGCGCGGTTCCGCGATTCCATCGAGCACCCGGCCCTCATGGAGCCGGGCCGCGTCTACGAGCTCAAGGTCGATATGTGGGACACGGGCAACATGTTCAAGGCCGGACACCGCGTCCGTTTAGAGGTGTCGAGCAGCAACTTCCCGCGCTACGAGCGCAACCTGAACACTGGGACCCAGCCGGGGCTGGACGCCGAGATGGCGGTGGCACAGCAGGCGGTGTTCCACGACGCTGAGCGTGCTTCGTACCTCACGCTGCCGGTGATGAGCGGGTAGGCCTTTCGATCAACCGCCCGTGGCCGGTCGTCTGGTGGCAATCATCGTGTAGGCATTGCCTTCGAGAGGATTCGGGTCGCCGTATGTAAAGCCCACTTCGTCCAGGAGCGCGCTTATCTCCTTCAGACCCAATGACCGGTCGACGATGAGCAGCCGGCCGCCGGGACGGAGCACCCGGCCGATGTCTCGCACCAGCGCCGCCCGGCTGGCGAAGTCGGGGCGGTAGTGCAGGACCAGGGAGCAGATGGCGAAGTCGGCGACGCCGTCCCCCAGCGATACTCCGTCCTCATCGGTCCGCCGGGCGGTCACGTTGGCAAGCCCGCGGCTCGCCGCCCCGGTCCTGACCATGTCCACCATCTTCGGCTCGATGTCCACTGCGTAGACTTGTCCCTGAGGTCCGACGATCTCCGCGGCCGGAAAGGTCAGGAATCCGGGCCCGCAGCCGACGTCCACGAGCGTATCGCCATCGCCCAGGCCGAGACCGTCCAGCAGCTCCGAGGGTGTAGCTTGCCCCAGCCGCGACTCCGTGTCCAGCAGGCTGGATACCCATTCATCGCCATAGCGCTCGTTCATTTTGGTCACTCCTGCAAGATGTTCGCAGATTCCGACCATTCGTCGAAGCCCCGATCAGGTCCGCGCCCCAGCCACCCCAACTGGCCCTCGCTTCCCCGGCAGGACCTCGATCGGGGTCGGGATCAGCCACGTACCGTCGACCTTCTGGGCGCCTCTCATCCCGCCCTCTCTGATGAGCCGACGCATTCGCTGAGGCGAGATGTCCAGATCCCAGGCGGCCATGGCCACGGTGACGTTGGCGACGTCCTCTGAGGGCCGTTCGGGTCCCAGTTCGAACTCACGTGGCGATGGCCCCTTGAAGGAGCTGAAGTCGCGGATGAGGAATCCGGTGACGTTGCCGTCTTCGTCTAGATGCTTGAGATTCCTTCCGTCGTCCGTGGGACTGTAAGACCCCTCTCCGAATGACCATAGAATCTCTATCATGTCGCCGTCCGGGTCGTCCCATAGACTCGCGTTGCCCATTTCCATCCTCCCCTGATGGCGCGGCTCAGATGGCCGGTCAGAACGTAGTATCTCACTCCCGCCGCGCGGCATCCTCCTGGCGGAGGATGTGCTTCTGGATCTTGCCGACCGAGGTGCGGGGGAAATCGTCGCGGAACTCGACGAACTGCGGGACGCGGAACTTGGAGAGCCGGGACGCGCAATACTCAATGATGTCGTCCTCCGACGCGCTCTGTCCGTCCTCGAGGATGACGAAGGCCTTTATGGACTCGTCGCGCATCTGGTCGGGCACCCCGATGACGACGGCGTCGGTCACATTTGGATGGTCCTTGATAACGGCCTCGACCTCGCCGGCGGCCACGTTTTCCCCCGCCCGCTTTATCATGTCCTTGGTGCGGTCGACGAAATGGAAGTAGCCCTCCTCGTCGACCCTCACCACGTCGCCGGTCCACAGCCAGCCGTCCCGGAGGGCGTGGGCGGTGGCCCCAGCGTCCTTGAAGTACCCCTTCATCACGGTCCATCCGGGTTCGCCGCGAACCAGGAGCTCGCCGGGGACGCCGTCCGGCACTTCACTTCCGTCCTCGTCCACGACCCTGCACTCGTATCCCAGGGAGGGCATGCCGATGGTCATGTTGTCCCGCGTGTAGTCCAGCGGGTTCGTGAGGGGCTGGCCCATCGTCTCGGTCATGCCGTATATCTGCATCATCGGCGCGCCGAACCGGTCTTGCCAGTCGTCGAGCTGGGCTTGCGTGACGTTCTGGGCGAAGATAACCAGCCGCAGCTCGTTCTGCCGGTCGGCGGCGTCTCGGGGCTGGGCCAGGACCATCCGAATCGGCGCGGCGAACAGGCTGCTTACCGTGCACCGGTATCGGATGGCCTGTTTGATCCAGCGCGAGGCGCTGAAGCGAGGCATCAGCGCGGCGCTGGCCCCGACGGTGAGCGCGGTCATGAAGGAGTAGTACTGGGCGTTGCCGTGGAAAAGAGGCAGGGACACCAGGTGCCGGTCCTCGGGGCCCAGGCGCATGTTCTTGGATATGGCCTCGCCGAGGAATACGTAGTTCGCGTGGGTGACAAGCACGCCCTTCGGCCGGTTGGTTGTGCCCGACGTGTAGAGGATGGCGGCCTCTTCACTCGGGTTGAGCGGCAGGTCGGCCAGCGTGTCCGGCTGGCCCTCAATGAATCGTGAGAACGGGATAATCCCTTCGGCTTCCTCGTTGGAGCCCGTCAGGACGATCTGCCTCAGGTTAGGGCAGCTCCATCGTATTGCCCGCACCGCCGGCAGCAGGTCAGGCTGCGTGACCGATAGCACGCTCTCGGAGTGATGGACCGGGTAGCCCAGCTCGTCGGGGGGAGACAGCGGGTTCGTGGGCATCATCACGGCGCCGATCTTGGCGGTGGCGAACCAGAAAAAGAGAAACTCTGGGCAGTTGGTTAGATGCAAATTGACCTTGTCGCCCTTGGTGACGCCGTTTCTCAGTAGGGCGTTGGCGGTCCGGTTGACCATCTGGTCGAACTGCCGGTAGCTGAAGGTGCGCTCGACGCCGTCCTCCGCCTCGAATATGAGGAAGGTCTTGTGGGGGTCCATCGCGACCTTCTGCTCCAGGACCTTGCGTAGATTCCGATTTCCTACGATGTTCATGGGTTAGTTACCGCGACTAGCGGTTCGTAAGCTTGATGCGGGGGTCCACGACCGCCAGCAGGATATCCGAAATCAGTGTCCCGAGGACGGTCAGCACCCCCAGCATGAGCACGATGAACCCGGCCAAGTAGGGGTCCTGCTGGGTAATGCCGTATAGCAGCAGAGGCCCGATGGTCGGCAGGCTAAGCACCACTGACACGATGACGCTGCCGCTGACCAACGCCGGCAATAGATAGCCCACGGTGCTGATCAAGGGGTTGATGGCCACCCGGACGGGGTACTTAATGATTAGCTTCCAGGGCTGGGCTCCTTTGGCCCGGGCGGTCACGACGTAGGGTTTGCCCAGCTCGTCGAGCAGGTTGTTCCGCATGATTCTCACGAGGCTGGCGGTGCCGGAGGTGCCAAGTACGACCGCCGGTATCCACAGGTGCGTGAGCAGGTCGGACCCTTTCGCCCAGCTCCAGGGCTCGTTTTGAAACTTGCTCGATATCAGTCCACCGACGCTCTGATCGAAGTAGGCGAATGCGAGGTACATCAGGACCAGTCCCAGGAGGAAGTCCGGCACCGCTAGACCTGTGAATCCCAGTAAGGTAAAGGCGTAGTCGCCTATGGAATGCTGCCGCACGGCGGAATAGATGCCCACGGGGATCGCGAACGACCAAGTAACGAGTATGGTGAACCCGGTGAGGGCCACGGTCATCAGTATCCGGTCGCCGAGCAACTCCTTCACCGGTCTTTCGATGGCCCGGGTATTGGCGCCGCCGGCGAATGTCCCAACGAAGGACGCGCCCAGGTCACCTTGCATCATGTTCCACATCCACTTGGCGTACCTGACAAACATCGGCTGATCCAGTCCCAGGTACCTGCGCATGATCTCGATCCTCTCGTCGCCTATACCCCCGGAGAGGCTCTCCTGCATCAGGGCCTCGAAATACTCGTCGACCAGGTCGCCCTGGGGGAGCTGGATTATGACCCAGGCCAGGATGGATATCGCCCAGACCGTGAACATGGCCAGCAAGATACGGCGTGCTATGTAAGCCAGCATTTGGGTACCCCATTGCAGTCAGATCGGCGCCCTTCTTAAGAAGGACCGCGTCCGAATTCGCCCGCCGCAACCTGTTGATGTCCGATTCGTCGAGATTATACCCCGTTTGGACAGAGGGTGACCATCGAGTCCAGCGGACCGGTGCACTCCCAGATATTGGGAGTGCACCGGTTGACAGTGTTCCGCCGTGCCGGTACCATCGCGGTCGTCAGTTCGGATGTGATCCCTGGACGGATACGGACCTTCAGGAGTACATAGATAGCGGAGGAAATATGGAGCTCGACGGGCGGGTTGCGCTCGTTACCGGTGCTTCCAGGGGCATAGGAAGAGGCATCGCCCTGCACATGGCCGATGCCGGCGCGGACGTGCTGGTCAACTATCTGGAGAACAAGAAGGGGGCCGAGCAGACCGTCGCCGACATACGCGCGAAGGGCGGAACGGCGATGCTTTACCAGGCCGACGTTAGATACCGTGAGAGCGTCCAGCTGATGGTGGACGCGGCCGTCGATGCCTTTGGCAAGGTGGATATCCTGGTCAACAACGCCGGGACGTACGCCTCGCGGTCCTTCATGGACGCGGACGCGGCGGAGACCTTCCAGGACATTGTGTCCACACACATATTCGGGTCCTTCAACTGCGCGCAGGCCGTGCTCCCGAGCATGCGGGAGCAATCGCGCGGCGACATATTGTTCATTACCTCCCTCGCGACGAAACAGCTCTGGGCTGACGAGTGGGCCTATGCCACGGCCAAGAGCGCCATGGCGACGATGGCCCAGTGCATAGCCAAGGAGTTGAGCTGGCACGGCATCCGGGTCAATTGCATCGCTCCCACCATCGTCGAGTCGGACATGGGTCTCGACCTGGTGCTGGGCTGGGCGGGCGTGGACGACCCGGAGCAACTGTATGGCAAGGTGCCGTTCGACCGGCTGATCAAGCCCCGCGACGTAGGCGATTTGTGCGTCTTTCTGGCGTCCGATAGGGCCAGCCACATCTCGGGCCAGGTCATTTTCCTGGACGCCGGTGTGGGCCCCGCGTCCCTGAAGGACTTCGTCGGCAAGGGGAGCTAGAAGAGCGTTCTGCCAGGTGGGCCGGCGCCGGTGCGGTCTGGGCTGGGAGAGGCAATGCAATACAAGAAACTTGGGCGTACCGGCATCGAGGTGTCGGAGTACGCGCTGGGGTGCTGGCCATTCGCGGGTGGAGACATTTGGGGGGACCAGAGCGACGAGACTTCCATCGCGGCGGTCCACGCGGCCCTGGACGCCGGGATCAATTTCTTCGACACGGCGGAGGGCTACGGCGATGGCCGTTCCGAGCGAGTGCTGGGCCTGGCGCTGGCGGGGAGACGCGATGAGGCCGTTATCGCCACCAAGGTCAGCGCTTCCAACCTGTCGCCCGACAGCATAATGAATTCATGCGAGCGAAGCCTGGAGTATCTGCGCACCGAATACATAGACCTGTACCAGGTCCACTGGCCGAGCTGGAGCGTTCCGCTGGCCGAGACGATGGGCGCGCTCAAACGGCTCAAGGAGCAGGGCAAGGTCCGCGCCCTCGGCGTCTGCAACTTCGGTGTGCGAGACCTTGCGGACCTGCTGGAGGTCGGCGCCGTCGAGACCGATCAGCTGCCGTACAGTCTCCTCTGGCGGGTCATCGAGGACGCGATTCAGCCCGTATTGCTCGCCAATGAGATCGGCATCATCTGCTACACACCCCTTGCCCAGGGCCTGCTGACCGGCCGGTATGCCTCGGCGGACGAGGTGCCCGAAGGTCTGGCCCGCACCCGGCACTTCGCGGGCTCACGGCCACAGGTGATTCATGGGGATCCCGGCTGCGAGGCGGAGGCGTTCGCCGCCATCGAAGCGGTCCGCCGCGTAGCCGATGGCCTGGGAGAGCC
>CAZJDV010000098.1:0-8098 GCA_964544865.1 uncultured Dehalococcoidia bacterium
CGCGGCGCCGCTGCCACCATCCGGGACACCAGGGCTGAAGACGGCAGGCCGCACTACGTTTGCCATGACCCGACGGATGCGGGCAAGGCCAGGCACTACGGGTTCATTGATCGCTCAGAGGCTGAGCGCGTAGAAGGGAAGCCTGATTGCTGGTGATGAAGACGCTCCTCTCCAGTGCGTATTGGGTAAGTTGTCCATGTCGCTGCCAGACGATAGTGGTGAGTAGACCAGAGGGCGATGGGTGTTCAGTTGCGACCAAGGGTAACACGCCCAGCGAGGTGTCCTATCATAGACACTGCATTGGATCGCATACAAGCTATTACTCTTGATTCATAGGAAAGGGGGTGGGATTTCAGTTGGTATGCTAGAAGAGTACATGAGGGAGTTTTGGGAGGATTGGCGCAAGGAGTACATTCCCGAACGGGACAAGCTCGCTGGGCAAACCGAAGGCGACAACCTGCGTAGCGTTGTGGTCCGTGGGGCCTTCTTGGATGCATTCGGTGTCGATCCTCGAGTCGAATCGATCATCAAGGATTGGCAAGACCGGACGGGTCTTCCTGTAGTGTGGCACCGCATGGTGGTGGCCTTGGGTCGTCTTGATGCACTTGTTTCGCTGGACTATTCACAGCTTCCGTGGGATGCCGTGACAGGGTTCGACGTGAAAGTCGACGACGCTTCTCAGGCAGCGGTGAGTGAAGCTGATGAGGCTCTGAAGGCGTTTCTGGAGGCAATCCACAAGCTCAAAGAAACCATATCAAGCAGCAGTGTGTTTCAGGAGGCGAAGGCGTTTGTGGTGGAGTTGGGTCTACCATGGCCGTGGTTGGCGATAGAACTCGTTCAATTGTTCCTCGCCAGATTATTCGCCTATGATTTCAGGTGGCATTATCTTGATGGCCTGTCATCGGAACCCGACGTCTTCGCTGAACCAGCTCCGGTGTTGGAGCTAAGTTTCCATACTGAGGCAGGGGAGACCGTGGTACAAGCCCTCGAACGAATGAGAAGGGAAGTTGGTGACGTTGAGGCCAGATTGTTGCGATTCCATGAACCTTTGCCTCCCGGGACAATGCCGGACAAGACAAACGATAGCCTGAAGCGATACGCTCGTTGGCTCTACCGACACAGGGTAGCAGGAGAATCCATTAAATCGATCTCTCGTCTTGATTTCGGGGATTTCGAGCATCGGAAACAGGTTCGTGATGGTATTGAGAGGGCCAAAGAACTGCTGAGCTTGACGCCATATAGTTTCTGATAGTATCGACCCTCGAAGCTGGGGACCCCTTGGTCTTTTCGAGCCCCCCACGGTGACCGCCGTGGGGGTTTCGTATTTAATGATTCCCCCATTATACAGAAATGCGAAATCCAGGATAATTAGTTCATGGGAAGTCCTCTACCAACTGTTCGAGTAGTGGCAGTGACCGGCGTGGCGTCTTTGGAATTAGCATGGCGGGCGGCCGATTCGGGTGCTCTGATGTCTGGTTGGTTGCTTGCCAGCGGCTGCGGATCGGACCATCTGATTGGGCTTGCCCTTCGTGCGTTGCTTGCGCATGGCCTATTGGAAGAGACTCCAGGTGGGTAGACACCGCAAGGTTGGGTCCGTCGTCATTAGTCGTCGATACCTACCGGACCCAGTATCACAACTCAAGGCGTTGTTGATGGTAGTGCGAGCTCAGAGCGCGACAATTGAGGCTGATGCGGATTCGGCCGCAAACAGCGGGAAGGGCACCCCGGCGGTTGTCGAAGAATGCTGCAGCCACTCTGCCCAAAAGGAGAGAAACTCCACGGGACGGACCCTGACCCTTTGAGGTTCCGGGCCACATCCCGTTTGCACACATTGAGCTCGTCGGTTTGCGAGGATCCAGACTGCAACGAATATCTTCGTAAAGTATCCGTCAGGTTCATTCAGGCAGATTCACGTCTATCCGTTGTATAGAACACGGAAATCGTGGCCGGCGATTCTCAGCCCAACCCTGTCGCACCGACACGGCACCCTGCCATCCACCGGAAATCCGGAATCACATCTCAGGAAGGTCTCTCATGTTGAAGAAAATCCTCCGGTGCCTAGCCTTTCGTCGGTCCGGGGGTGAGGTGGATCGGACCTTCTCGAGTATTCGGACCAGCCATCATGAGAGCCCAGTGGTCACATCATAGCCGATGTCGCCAGAGAATCGTCACCACTATTCGCGGATAGTGTTCGTCCGATGAGCGCGTCGCTGTCAGGAGTATCTGGTCCTTACCTCGGGCGAGGCCCGCTGGCCCGTCAGTAGCCAGGTTTCACATTTCGGACCCCGGCCAAGGCGCGACCAGGCGATTGTGAGTTGCTTGCCCACACAACACGGGTCTTCACGTCAGAGGTGTACTTGCGCCGGGCGGGAGCCCTCACCGTTGGAACGAAGGAGAGTTTGTGCTTGCTCCGCGCATCTGCGGCCGGGGCCTTGCTGTCTTCTGAATGGGACACCTCTGCTCCTTTCCATGAGCACCTTACCTTCGCTTCAGGAGATCACGCCGCATCCCCTCTCCCGAGTCTTGTGCCCCCATTTGTGTCCCGTTATCGCTGACGGTCTCCACCTGCGCGGTCTTGACCGGCCACACCTCCCCGCGTAGACTTTGCGGTGTCATTCAAGATGCGCATCTAGACGCTCCCCAGCGAAATCTGGAAACTTATTGTGGTTGAATGGCCAGGCCGGTCTCTGGGGACACACGTGATGGTCTCCTCTCGCTGAAGGCGGCGCGGCGAGACTATGGCGTGGCTATCGATGCCACCTCCCGGCGGGTGAACGAAGTGCAGGCCGCGGGGTTGCGCCGGGACAAGGGAGACGCCCATGTACAAGATTGGCATCGACGTTGGCGGAACCTTCACCGACTTGGTGGTGGCGAAGGAGGGGGAACCGCCGCTCTATTTCAAGACCCCGTCTACTTCCCACGATCCGTCCGATGGAGTCATGGCTGCGCTTCAGGACGCGGCAGCGGGCTGCGGGATTTCCCTCCAGGGGCTCCTGGACGCGACCGAGCTGGTCATCCACGGCACCACGGTGGCGACCAACACCCTGGTGGAGCGAAAAGGCGCCAGGGTTGGCCTGCTGACCACCGAGGGATTCCAAGACCTGCTGGAGATGCGAGAGGGGATGAAAGAGGACCGGTACAATCTCCGGATGAAGCCGGTTGAGCCCCTGGTCCCCCGCTACCTACGGCTGGGAGTCCCGGAACGCGTACGCTGGGACGGAACCGTGGAGACGCCCCTGGACGAGGAGGCCGTGGGCCACGTCCTGGAACAACTGCAACAGGAAGGCGTGGAGGCCCTGGCGGTGTGCTTCCTTCATTCCTACCTCAACCCATCCCACGAGCAACGGGTTGCCGAAAAGATTCAAGAACGCTTCCCCGGCCTCTACGTCTCTCTGTCGCAGGAGGTCCTTCCCCAGATCAAGGAGTTCGACCGGCTCAGCACCACGGTGGTCAATTCTTACGTCGGCCCGGTGTTCGGCGAGTACCTTCGGCGTCTCCAAGAGCGGCTCGCCGCCTTGAGCGGGGAGCGGGCCGAAGGTCCATCCTTACGCCGGGAAGTCCTCATCATGCAGTCCAACGGCGGCGTTGCGCCCATCGACGACTCGCGCCGCCTGGCGGTACGGGCTATTCTATCCGGTCCGGCGGGAGGTGTCAGCGGCGCCGCTTTCTACGGGCGGCTCCTGGGGGAGTCGAAGATCATCGCCCTGGACATGGGGGGGACCAGCACTGACATCTCCATCATAGAGGGCGGCGAGCCTCATCTTACCAATGACAGGTTCGAGGCCGGGTGGAAGATCGCCGTGCCCATGATCGACATCCACACTTTGGGCGCGGGCGGGGGAAGCATCGCGGCGGTCGGCCCGGGGGGCATCCTCCACGTGGGGCCGGAAAGCGCCGGCGCCGACCCGGGCCCGGCCTGCTACGGCAAGGGAGGCGTCCACCCCACGGTCACCGATGCCAACCTGACGCTGGGCTATCTGGACCCGGCCAATTTCCTGGGCGGCAAAGCCCCACTTGACACAAGGCTGGCCGAGGAGGCCCTGAGCCGGCATGTCGCCAAACCCCTGGGGCTATCTACCGTGGAGGCGGCCCGCGGCGTCAGCCGGGTCGTGTCGACCACCATCGCCGAGGGCGTCCGCCTGACGTCGGTGCAGCGCGGGGTTGACCCTCGGCAGTTCGCCATCCTGGCCTTCGGCGGCGCCGCGGGACTTCACGCCGGCCAGGTTGCCCGGCAACTCCAGATCGAGAAGGTCTACATCCCGGCGGCGGCGCCGGTCTTATCGGCTTACGGCATGCTCTGCACCGACCTGAAGTACGACTCCTCCCGCTCCTTCCCGGCCAGCCTCGACGGTATCGGCCTGGACCGGGTACGGTCAATAGTGGCCGAGCTGGAGACCCAGGGCCGGGAGAAGCTGCGGGATCAGGGGGTCTTGGACCAGGACGTAGAGGTCCAGCGGTCGGCCGACATGCGCTACCTGGACCAGGTCTACGAGGTCAATATAACCGTGCCCGGCCTCTCCCAAGAAGACGGCCCGCTCCTGGCCCAGTGGGCTGCCAACTTCCACCGGCGCTACGAGGAGCTGTTCGCCTACCGGCAGTCCGAACAAGAGATCCGCCTGGTCACCCTGCGGGTTAATGTGCTGGGAAGGCTGCCGAAGGTCGACCCGCCGGAGCGAGGGGCCGGTGGGGATGTGGGCCAGGCCAGCAAGGGGAAGCGCCGCGTGTTCCTCGGGGAGTGGCGGGATGTCCCTGTGTACGCTATCGACGACCTGCCGGCTGGAGCGGAGGTCCCCGGCCCGGCAGTCCTGGAGTCTGACTTCACCACCGTTCTAATCGAGCAGGGGGACCAAGCCAGGGTGGACCGATACGGGGGCATCGAGCTGAAGGTTGCCGCCCAGACGGAGGCGGAGGAGGACCGGCGCGCGGTGGAAGGGGAAAAGCCGGACCCCATAACCCTGGCCGTCGTCGAGCACCGTCTGGAGTCCGTCGCTCTGGAGATGGCCGAAGTGATGCTGCGCACCTCCATGTCTCAGATCCTCAACTCCAGCCGGGATTTCTCCACCGCCATCCTGGACGCCGATTGCCAACTTGTCGCTCAGGGGGAAGGGATTCCCGTCCACATCAGCGCCCTGCCCGTGGCGGGGGCCGCGGTCCGCGACTACTTCGGCGAGGAAATCGGCGATGGCGACCTGTTCGTGCTGAACGACCCCTATTTCGGCGGCAGCCACCTTCCCGACATCACCGTCATCCGTCCCATATTCCACGGGGGCCGGCTGCTATTCTATGGGGTAAACCGGGCGCATCACAGCGATGTCGGAGGCGCATCCCACGGCGGCTACAACCCGGCCGCCAGTGAGATTTACCAGGAGGGCCTGCGCATCCCGCCCCTCAAGCTATACGACCGGGGGACGCCCCGGCACGACCTGCTCCAGATGCTGGCCACCAATGTTCGGCACCCGGAGAACTTCCTGGGCGACCTGAACGCCCAGATCGGCTCGGTGATGATCGCCTCCCAGCGCATTACATCGCTCCTGGACAGCTACGGTCCCAACCGGCTGCTGGCCGCCGTCACCGAAATCCTGGCTGCCACCGAGCGGCAGGTGCGCCAGATCATCACCCAGTGGCCCGACGGGGTCTACCGGGGAGAGTCATTGTTGGACGACGATGGGTTCGACAGCAAGCTCGTACCGATCCGGGCGACGGTAACCATCGCGGGCGACACCATGGCCATCGACCTGAGCGATTCCAGCCCTCAGGTGACCGGGTTCATCAACAGCGCCTACGCCAATACCCGCTCTCTGGCCCACGCCGCCATCATGTACCTGGCCCCGGCGGACGTGGCGAAGAACGAGGGTTCGATGCGTCCAGTTCAGGTGATCGCGCCCAAGGGCCTGGTGGTCAACGCCAACCCTCCGGCCCCGGTATGCATGAGCACCAACCATTGCGGCGAGGAGATCATCGAGGCAGTGTTCAAAGCATTGGCCCCTGCGATCCCCCACGCGGTGAACGCCGGGTTCTCCCGCCGGCTCCGCTGGGCCATGACCGGCACCGATCCCCGCACCGGGCGCCGCTTCATCTGGCACTTCTTCCTGGCCCGGGGCGGCGGCGGCGCGTCCTACGGGTTCGACGGCTGGTCCAACGTGGGGGAGGTCAACGTGGCCGGCGGGATCCGCAGCCCCAGCGTCGAACTCACCGAGGAGCGCTTTCCCTTCTTCGTCAGGTACCACGAGCTTCGGCCCGGCTCGGGAGGCGACGGGACTTGGCGCGGGGGCCTGGGCGCCATTTGCGAGATGGTCTTCGAGGGGGCCGAGCCGGCGCGGCTGAACACCGCCGGCGACGGTATAGTCGTTGCCCCCTTTGGGTTGTTTGGGGCCCAGCCAGGCCTGCCCCACACTTACAAGATTGTGTCGGGCGACAATGAGCGGGTGCTGGGGTCCAAAGAGGAAGGCGTCCTGGTCAGGCCCGGGGACCGCATCGTCTGCCTATCCAGCGGTGGCGGTGGCTACGGCGATCCCAAGGACCGGCCCCAGACCGCCCGCGACTGGGACCTCAAGAACGGTTACGTGCGGTAGCCGCTGGGCTTGCATGGAGCCAATTATTGGCAACCGGTAAGAGGGGGACTGTTTGAGACCCGAGAGGTTTCCCCCATGCGATCGGTGACCCAAGCCGCTTGGCAGAGGCTTGCCGGGTCGTCCTGACGGGTATTTTCTTGCGCTTGATTACTTAAGGTCTGGATCGGCAGCTTTCGAGACACTATGAAACAATAGTGTCACCTGGTCAAACGTGGCGGTTCACCTCAACCATTATATTCTTGCTGTTCACGGGGCAAGAGGATTGATGATTCGGATCATTTCACGGAACATCAACGGCCAGACTTCGATATGGGACCACCTTCAGCGTTTCGGCGCAGATATCGCTCTCCTTCAGGAGGCTCGCGAACCTCCGCCCTCGGCAGCAGGCTCGTTCGAAGTTGAGAGCAACGAGCCGTGGAGAACTGAAGGCGCAGGGCTGAATCGGCCTTGGCGTACAGCTGTTGTCAAGTTGTCCGGTAGAGTCCAGTTAACCGGCAGGTCACTCAAACCTATCGAGGAGGCTCGTCCTGGGGAACTTGCGGTGAGCCGGCGAGGCACCCTTGCCATCGGAGATGTCGCGAATCTCGAAACCGGAGAAACGCTAACCGTAGGTTCCCTATACGGCGTGTGGGAAAAACCGGATGCCCATGCCAGAGGGTTCTGGATCTACGCAGACGCTTCGGTTCACCGTCTGATCTCGGACCTCTCAGCTTTGATAGCACGGCAGAGAGGGCATCGAATCATCGTCGCTGGTGACCTGAACGTCCTTTTGGGGTACGGAGAGGAAGGAAGCGATTACTGGCGGATGCGCTACGAGAGCATCTTTCTCAGGATGGAGGCTCTCGGGCTCAGCTTTGTGGGGCCCCAAGCTCCAGATGGCGGAATTCAGGCAAGTCCTTGGCCTAATGAACTCCCCCGGGCTAGCAAGAATGTGCCAACCTTTAGAACGAAGCGAGACGATCCGGGAAGTGCCACGAGGCAACTTGATTTCGTTTTCGCCTCGGCAGACCTCCGACCACGGCCTCAGGTTCGAGCACTCAACCGACCGGATGAATGGGGGCCAAGTGATCACTGCCCGATTCTCATTGAACTCGTGTGAGGAAATCCAGCCAAGGTGCCCCCTGTCATACCCCTGGCCAAGCATCACCACTATTCGCAAAGAGTGTCAGTGGCCCCGTGCTCCGGTGGGTAAGGTTGTTTGGTGCAGACGGGAGCGGCTTCAGGGCAATCGGCCGTCCTAGCCTTGGCCGCTGCGCGGCGCCTCCTGCTTCCGAACACGCCTCCCATTCCTTCTATGCACCTGATCTGATTCTAGGAGCAGCACTCCCGTTTAGCTACCTGGCAAATTCCCGAATCCACCTCAGATAGTTTCGGGCAATCTTTGCGGGAATCTTGATGCCTGTACCAAACCGCGGCAAACACAATCCCCATATACCGGACCACGTGTCAAGGGCGGTGGGAAAGTGTACCAGCGGGGTGTCGCCGTCAAGGGAAAATGTCAGTTGCGTTTACTCCGGTGGTTACGC
>CAZJDV010000099.1:0-8060 GCA_964544865.1 uncultured Dehalococcoidia bacterium
TGACTGTAGCTTAGCTGGCCCCGATTCGTGTCCGAAGGATTGGGTCCACCTCAGTGTTAAGGAAAGCAAGTTTCTTATCTCCCTCTTTCGCCTACCTTCCGAACGAACACCTCGACTCGATAATTCTTTCCAGCCAGACGTAGTCCTTCTCTTATAGGCGAAGTTCACCGGGTCCATGTTGAACCGAAGCGCGTCCGAGCCGACCGCGTCGATCAGCTCGACGACCCGTCCAGGCGTGTCCAGAATGGACAGGACGTGGCCCTCGACGGCCAGCAACACACCATATTCCTCGGCGGCGGCGCACACCTGTTTGAGGCTGTCCACGAGGGTGTCGAACGTCTCGGACCTGTAGTTGTCCGGGTGCGGGTACCATGACCCTCTTGGGTTCAGGCTTTCTGGGCGGATGTAGAGGTTTCCCGCCCCGAGCTAGGTCGTGACCCTGCACATGTGCTGCAGCGAGCGAATGCCCTCGCGCCGCTCGCTGGGGTCGGCGGCGATCAGGTCAGGGTGCTGCGCCACCGTTTGGCAGGGCTCGACGCCGCCGGCTTCCATGACGGCCCTCAATCTCCTGACGTCTGCTTCCGTCACGGCCAGCGGCTCGGAGAATCGGCAGGCGGTCCCGGTGAACCCATGTGCGCGGATTCCGGCCATCGTGGCCTCGCTCACCGCGCCGAGGTGTGCGGGCATCAGCCCTTGAATGCCTAGATGCATCGCTTCCGGCTCCCTAGCTGGCGTATCTCAACGGACCTCGGACGAGGCATCAATGGGGCCTCGTCCGAGGTTTGGACAGACCTGCGATGACCTGCGCGTTTGGGATCACGTCAAAGACCTCCGGACCGACCTTTATCTTGGACGACCGGCTGCCGGACCCCAGGATCACGTAGTCCAGCGTCATCAGATTATCGTCGACGTAGACGGGAATGTGGGAGGGCAGCGTGAACGGTGTGACCCCGCCGATCATCATATCGGTCACAGTCATCGTCTGTTCCGCGGAGGCGAACGAGGCGCGGGAGACGCCCATCAGCTTGCGCACGGTCTTGTTGACGTCGAGACGCATCGAGCCCCTCACGATACACGCCGCATATTGGACCGGCTCTCTCTTCGACGCCACTATGATCGTGTTGCCGCAGTGGTCGACAGGGTACCCGTACTTCTCACAGAACGCCGCCGTGTCGGCGAAGTCCGGGTCGCACTCGATTGCCTCGTACGATACTCCCATCCCGTCAAGCGCTTCGAGAACCCGGCTAGCTATGTTGGATGCTGAACTCAATGCGCAGAGCTTCCCACGGCGGCCAGATTCTAACGGCTCGGAGCCTCTCCCGCCGTCATGTCGGCATATCAAGAGAAGGCGGACGCACCCGCGTGCGTCCGCCGTCTAGATTTCCCATGCTAACTTCGTTCAGTTTCGCCGACCGCCTGCAAGGAGCGGCTTGGCGTCGCGGGGGCGGTCCGCCCTTCGACGACCTACCACCTTCTCTCGCCGTCGCCGCCGCCATAACCGCCGCCGCCGCCGCCACCACCACCGTAGCCACCACCACCACCGCCGCCACCTCGCCTGTCCTCTCTGGGCTTGGCTTCGTTGACGGTCAGGGGCCGTCCACCGATCTCTTTGGCGTTCAGGGCCTGAATGGCGGCCTCGGCCTGGCCATTGTCCGGCATCTCCACGAAGCCAAATCCTCGCGACCGGCCGGAAAATCGGTCCATTATTACTCTCGCGGACGTGACTTCACCAAACGAAGCAAACGTGCTCTCAAGCGTTTCGTCGTCGGTGTCGAAAGAAAGGTTGCCGACATAGATGTTCACGCGGCGCTCCTCCAAATCAGATTCTCCAAATCCATCGCAAGCGTCGCACGTGCCAAACCCATCGTCGGAAACGCAATACACGGAACGTGAATGCAGCTATGTATCGGAGTCACAGGGCATTGTACCACAGGGTCACAATGGTACGCCAATCGAGTTTCCGACCTAAGAATTGGGCTGTCCTGCGGCCTCCTCGATGGTCTGAGGCCGGCCCGTGGCGTCGCCGCCGGACCACCGGTATGGCCTCGGATAGAGGCTGAGTGAGCGGTCCGCGAGGGGCAGCCTTATGGGCACGTTTCCAAGCTTCGCCGACATCTTCGCCGCTATGGCGACCTCCAGCGCCTGGCGAAGGTCGTGGCCGGAAACCGCGAGCTCCGTTCCGGTCTCCACCGCGGCCAGGAAGGACCGGACGGAGCCGGTCAGGTAGCTGTGCTCGCTCCACTGATATGGCGCATACGCGTGCTCGACTCGCAGGCGTGAACCATCGGCGTCAAAGCCCTTGTAGAGCTCCGGCGGCCCCCAGTCCCATCGGACCAGAGAATCGTCGCTCCACACGTCAACTCCCCTGTAAGGCGTGGCCTGGCTGAAGATCGCGCACTCGACGCCACTTGTCAGACGGACCATGGCATGGACGAACAGCCCGTCGTCGCTCTCGCCGTCCAGGGCCTCCTGCGGCGTGCCCCACGCCATCACCTCCTCGACCTCAGCGCCGGCCAGCAGCCTCAGGACCGAGATATGCTGGCACCCTCCCCCGGAGATCTCGCCGCTTCCCCACCCATGAACGCTCGCTCCGATGATCTCGCCGAACCTCCCGGAGCGCAGCATGCGCGCGGCCTCCTGCACCTCGTTCATCGCCCGCTGCAGATTGCCTCCCGCGTACACAACCCCGCGCGACTCGCACGCCTCCACCATCTCGTCGGCGTCGGAAAGGACCGCCGCGATGGGCTTGTCGCTGGACACCCCCTTTACCCCAGCCTCCGCGCAGGCTATCACCGCCTCTTTGTAGAACCGGGTCGGGGTCACCACCGCCACGATGTCCGGCACCATGTCCTTCAGAAGCGCGTGGATGTCGGTATACAGCGCCTCGACCCCGAACCTCTTCCCCACCGCCTCCAGCCGCTCGGGGTTAGACTCCACGATGGCCGCGATCTCCGTGTCCGGGTAGGACGAGTACGCCTCGGCGTAGTTCTGGCCCAGTCTGCCGCAGCCGACGATGGCGACCCGATGTATCTTGTGTCCCACTTTGGCTCCTCCTGAGTGCTGTCTTGCGTATCTGCCGGTCAGTAAGATATCACTAATTCGACGTCGGTCAAGACGATATCGCTAACCATCTGGGGATGGCGCTCGACCAGGACCACCTTGACGCTGTGCTCACCCATAGTCACGTCTCCAGCGCCGAGGACGGAGCTCAGCCAGACGGCTGGGCCGACGTCGTAGATGTCCGTGGCGAACGGATTTGCGGTGCTGGCCTTCTCGATGTCGTAGCGTGTCTCTACGTCCTGCCTTTCGGCGCCGTCCCAGTCCAGTCTTACGATGTCGCCCCTGACCCACTGCCGCAGCCTCACCCGCAGCTCGATTCGCTTCGGGATATCGACCGCGAGGTCGTCCGCCACGGCGAGCTTGATAGTCGGTCCGTCGCCCGTGAGGGTGCGCTTCAGCTCCACCGGCACCTCGCCATGGATCCTGTCGTTGTGGAGTGCGCCGCGCCACGGCCCCTCGCTCTTCAAGTAGCGGTGTGTGGCAGCGTAGATCTTATCCGTGCCGCGCAGGCTGCCGGGGGAGCCGATCTGGGTGAGAAGCTCGCGCTTCGAGTCGCGGTCCGCGTACCAGTTGAACACATAGATGCCGGAGGCGCCGGCCGCGTGGTACGTGCCGGCCACGGCCCGGTTTCGCATCCGGTCCTTGTCCACCGGGTCCTCGGGTCCCACGAAGTGCCCGGCGCCGGAGTGTTCGCCGCTCGGGATCGTCTCATACCATACGTCGAGACCGGGATACACCGCGACGCCGGCGCACATCTCCAAATAGGACTCGACGTCGATAGAGGGGTCCGTGGCGTACCCGCCCGACGGTATCAGGATGTCGACCAGCCCCTCCGAAATCCAGGCCGGGATGTCGTATCCAATTCGCCGGCTCATCTCCGGCGTCGGCGCGACCCTGGCGGCCAGATAGAAGGGCCGGCCTCTCCGCGCCGCCAACTCGTCTGTCATCGTTCGCACAGCGCGCTGCAGATCAGTTAGTGCGTAGCGCAGCCGGTAGGCATGGTCCTCGGGGAGGTGGAAAGCGTGCCTCTGCCAGTCCAACTCGACGCCGTCCCAGTCGTACAGCTTGCAGACCTCCTCAATGTGGGCGAACCGGTGCTCGCGGACCTCCTGATGCTCAAGATTCCAGGAGGAGGCGAACCACTCACTGTTCAGACCGCCCAGCAGCCACTCGGGGTGCTCGACCCGCAGGCGTGTAAGCTCGGTGCTGTTCATATGCTGAAGGTCTTCGGGCTGGGCCCCGTCCAGGTGGTTGTCGTTCATGCGGATGGAGGCGTAGACATGGAGGCCCAGCTCGTGGCCGCGGGCCACCACACCCTCCTGAGGGTCCTCGCCGCGCTCCAGCATTCTCCTCAGGTTCTCGGTGGAGACGTAGCTGCTCGCGTCTTCGTACCTCCGTCCCTGCGCGTCTCCGACGACCTCCAGTCGGTCACTCTCCCAGGTAGCGGCGTGCTGCCCTACGCACCAGAAATGCGCCCCGACCTGGGTACCGTTAAGCGGCGCATACACCTTCTCGAGGAAGGTCTCCATGGACTGAGGAACTTCGGAGAAGCCGTGGGGCGCGCCGTCCCAATTGTAGATGATTCCGTATTCAGGCGGCCTGGGCATTGTGTCCTCCAGGGGGGCTGCCAGACCCTGCGATGCGCGAGTGGAGCCAGTATAGATCACCGTACTGGGACAAGCCACCCCAAACCACGAGTGAGTCCGGGAGCGTAAGGCATGGTAGAATAGGGCGATTCCAAAGATAGCGACTGAAGCACTGAGGGAGGCTTGCCGAGGTGTCCTGGCTCTGGCACATAGATGACTTCGACCTGCGCGTGAACTTCGCCCGGTCCAACGGGCCCGTGGACTTCCTGACGCTACTCACGCGTCTCGTCTTGACGCGGGTGACCAGCATCCTGACATTGATCCTGGCCCCTGTGGACATGGTTCTGAAATTCGTTGGCAAGGGTCTGATAGCCGTCGTGCTTGGCATGATGCTCCTGATCGTGCTTCACGGCTTGTGGATGATATTCTGGCTGCCGCTCATGGGGATGAGCTGGGCCTGGGCAAGGTATGCGTGGGCCCGGCCGGTCTTGATCGTGCCCGGCGTCATCATCGCCATCTTCGGCCACATATTCTTGATGCTGGTCCCGGACCCTCACAAGAACGCGCAATACGTGGTGATGATGACACGGGAGTGGCCCCTGAGCTGGCAGCTCTATAAACCCCCCGAGGCGTTCTTCGAGCAGAACCCGTTCGCCGAGCGGTAGGCCGGCGTCTCCAGGGGGCCCGCGCCCTGCGCTAATCCGCCGGGGCTTCGCCGAACCGGTCAGGCCAGTAGCCAGGCCAGATGGACTCGCCCGCATAGGGGCTCTCGGGATGCCAGAAGTCCTTGCGCTGGATGGTGAGCGCCCGGTTGTTGGGCATGTCCAGATGCGCCGGCAGCGGCGAGAAGCGCCCCGGAACGCCGACGACGAAGCTGCGCGGCGGTACGTCCTTGTTCACAACCGTCCCTGCCGCGACGAAGCTCCGCTCCCCGATGGTTACCCCCGGCAGGATGGTGCAGCCGCCGCCGATCATCACGTCGTCTTCGATCGTCGCGCCCCGCGGCTCCGGCATGGGATCGCGTCGGCAGGGGTAGCGGTCGTTGAGGAACGTTACACCCGGCCCGACGAAAACGTGGTCCCCGATCCACGTGCGCGACGGAACGTACACGTGGGACATGATGCGGACCCCGTCCCCCATGCGCACGATTCCCTCGATGGTCGAGTTGTTCAGCAGCGTGCAGTAGTCCCCCATCTTAACCATGGCGCGCACGACGACATTGTGGACGGCGTGGAAGTGGTCCCCGATCTTCACGTCGCCGTATATCACGGTGCCTTTGCGCAAGATGGAGTTGCGGCCTATGCTCGCCGGACCGCACTCGGCGTGGTAGCGGTAGCCGATCATGACGTCCTGGTCGATGAGGGCGCCTTCTCCGATGATCGCGTTGTCGAACCGGCCGGTGTCTCTGCTCGCCTCGATCTTGCCTTGCGTGCCCATAAGTTTCCTCCCGGGATTGCTGATGTGCGATTGGCCCGCGGGACCACGTCGAAAACCCTCCGTTCTTTTCTAGATGCCAGTCACATATGACCTGATTGTCGAGGTGAGGAGCGGAGCGACGGTCCGGTTCCCCCCTTCGTCAAAAGGGGGCTTGGGGGGGATTACCCTCCAGCGATTCCGAAACCACCCGGAGATTATCGAACCGGAGAACCCACAGACTCTCGGACGCGAGGTAGGCATCCCTGTCTGAATCCATAGATGCATGCTCACTGCCCATGTGCCGAGACCCGTCCACCTCGACGCCTATCCTAGCCTTTGGACCGTAGAAGTCCACGATGTAGTCGCCGAGAGGCTTCTGTCTGCAAAACTGGACTGACCGGACCTGCTTCCGGCGCCACCGCGCCCACAGAGCCCGTTCAGCGTCGGTCATCTGGGAGCGGAGGCGCCGCTCATTCCCCTTCAGCTTGGGGTTGTATCTGATCACATCAAATCCCTCTAAGCCCCCTTTTTCAAAGGGGCTACAGAGCGAGTTCGCCCGTGCCGATTCTCAAAGACTTTTCAAGGGCGTGATGGCGACTATGCCAGGAGCAGGCCTCACTCCACGCGTGACTTACGCCTGGGCCTTTGCGAGTCGCCACTGGGTGAGACCGGTGGGGAAGGTCTCGCAGCCGACGGTCTCGAAATGTTCGCCCCTGGCGCCAGGGGCGAACAGGGAGATGCCCTCCCCAAGCGCTAGAGGAAAAACGGTCAGAATGATTTCGTTGATGAGGCCCTCATTCAGCATTGTGGTATTGACCTGTCCGCCGCCGATAAGCCAGATGTCTTCGCCGGTCTGGCCCTTGAGAGAGCGAACGAAGGACGCGATGTCACCTGACACGGATTTCACGTAGGGTGTACCCGGAGCGAGGGCGCTCCTGGTGAAGACATAGTTCGTCTTTTCCGCATAGGGGAACTCGTCGGCAGTGAGTGCCAGGCCATACGTGGAGTTGCCCATCAGGGTCGTATCTAAGGATGCGTAGAACTCCCGGTAGCCGTAGTCGAGGTCGCCCCCGGTCTCGAGCCAGTCGATCTCGTCGTTGGGGCCGGCGACGTAGCTGTCCAGGGTCGAGGCGATATACAACTTCAGCTTCCTCACATCTCGTCCCTTCCTGAATTAAGGTCTCATCCCCCACTCTCCTTGGCCACCGCCTCGATCATGGCCTGGATGTAGCCGTTGGCGAATGCGCGTCCGCGGTGGCCCCACGGCGTGTCCTGGAACGTCTGCGGCACGTGGTCGTCGATGAAGAAGCCGTCGAATCCCACCTCATGATAGATCTTCATGGCCTTGTACATGTCCACGTAGCCGGTGTTGATGAACTCCTCGTGGAAGGTGGGGACCTGAGCGGACACATTGCGGAAATGCACGTATAGTATCTTGCGACGCTCCCCGAAGTAGCGGATCATCTCGTAGATGTCGTCGCCCTCCATCTCCGAGAACGTGCCCTGGCAGAACTCGATTCCGTTGGAGTCCGACGGGTAGATCTCGATGAGACGTTTGTACGAATCGAAGCTGCGCATCACCATGGGGAGGCCGCCCAGGGTCTTCACCGGCGGGTCGCACGGGTGAATCCCGAGGCGAATTCCCTCCTCCTCGGCGATTGGGGTGATGATCTTGATCCAGTAGTCCAGGTTCTCCCAGACCTCCTCCTCGGTGAACTCCCGGCTGTGGGTCATGGGCAGCTTCCTGGCTTCATCGTAGTCGAAAGCGGAGGCGATGGCGTCGCAGCGGATGGACGCGGGGGTGGTGCGCCACACGCTCGAAGGCATCCAGTGGTACCCAAACACCGGTATTCCCGCCCGAGCGATGTTTCGGATGCTGAATATCATGTTCTCGATCTGCTCGTCGCGTTTTGGCCCGCCGAGCATCACCTGGTCGTAGAACGTCGTCGGCACGTTCTCCAGGGCCGACAGCTTCAGCCCGTACTGCTCGACCGACAG
>CAZJDV010000100.1:0-7980 GCA_964544865.1 uncultured Dehalococcoidia bacterium
TGACCCAGCCGATCTCATCGCCGATCGGGTCGCGACCGCGCGCCGCTGCCAGTTGACCGCCTCGGAGCGACATTGGTACACTTCTACCGTCCGGGTCGTCCGATCAGAATCGTCCCAGTAGCTCAGGGGATAGAGCAACTGCCTTCTAAGCAGTGGGTCGCGGGTTCGAATCCTGCCTGGGACGCCAAACGACTCGTTAGCCGGGCGCTTTCGTAGCTGGAGGCACCCTGGACAAGTATTTCCCAACGGCGACTAAACCATCTGAACGGCGTGCCGATGCACCCCGTTCTCCCGTAGGGTCTCAGCTACTCTGCCCCAGCGCCGTCCCGATAGAACAGCCTGTCGCCCAGACGGCCGAACCCGAGGTTGGCGTACAATCCGACCGCCGGTCGACCGGAAGCGGTTAGCCAGACAAGGTCGCCGCACCGATCGAAGGCGTCGCGCACGAGCTCGCTGGTGACTGTCGAAGCCACTCCGCGGCGTCTGGCCGTTCCGAGCGTGTGGATCCGCGTGATCTGTGTCCGCCCCAGATTGGGACCAGCTATGGCTGGTCCCAACAGACCGCCCCTCACGACGAGCGATCAAGGCGCGCACCGACTCGCCCAGTCCGATCCCCTCCTTGAATTTCGCGAGCACCGCATCTGAAAGGGGCTGCTCCCTCGCGCCGAGGCCGGCCGCGACGATCGACTGAAAGGCGTCGAATTCGGCCCGTTGGTCTGCGGGTTCCAGGTATCGTACATGGACCGAGGGTCTTGCCAGGGACTGGAACGTGCCGGGGGTGCAGGCCATCAGAGTCTCACGCTTCTCCAGAGTGAGCCCGGCGGCGGCGAGCCGGGAACCAATGCTGGGCTACGACAGCTCGTTGAATTCCAATGCCAGGCTGCATTTTTTCTTGCGCGCCTCACCCAGCAGTTGGTCAATTACAGATTCGATTTCGGTCTAGGCGTCGATGCGTCCAACGGGAGCCGCAAAGCTGACGCCGAGCGAGGTGTAGGACGTCATCCGAAAAGGCGCGAACGTCGCGACTTGCCAATCGGCGGGTGAGTAGTCCGCCGGGTCATATTCGAGACGCTGCAAGAGGGCCCGGTCTACCGGCACGTCGCCCTGGCTTTCGTGACTGTTCGCCCGTCTATAAGCCGGTCCCGTTCCACGGGGTTATGGCGACGACGACCGCGCGTACACCTGGACCCTGTGGCGGTTGCGGTCGGTTACGTAAAGCCTGCCCTCCCGGTCGAGCTTTACCGAGACCGGAGACCAGAAGTATTTCTCCATATGGTGCGCCTCCTCGTGGACGTCGCTGCCCAGGAAGGCCAGATCGGGCTCCAGATCGGACCTCTCCCGAGACTCCTTTTCTTGGAAATTGGCGTTCAGGAAGTCTTGGGCCCAGGGCGACAGCGTCGCCTCTCCCCTCACCGAGGCCGCGAACCCGCCCTCGGGATCGAGAAGCTGCACTCGCTCGTTGCCCCAGTCGGCGACGTAGATGTAGCCGCCGTCGTCGACGGCCACGCTCGACGGCCTGTGAAAGCGCCCATCTTCCGAGCCGGGCCCGCCGTAGATGGCCACGAACCGCCCGTCGTGGGAGAACCTCTGGACGCGGTGGTTGCCCCAGTCGGCCACGTAGACGTCGCCGCTGGGCGCAACGGTGGCGCCCCATGGCAGATCGAGCTGCCCCTCTCCCGTGCCATGCCCGCCGAAGCTCGACAGCAATTCGCCGTCCCGGGTAAATTTC
The DNA here is from genome assembly GCA_964544865.1 of uncultured Dehalococcoidia bacterium. Classification (GTDB taxonomy): domain Bacteria; phylum Chloroflexota; class Dehalococcoidia; order Lucifugimonadales; family CAJWER01; genus CAZJDV01. The sequence continues at coordinate 1,730 of CAZJDV010000100.1, forward strand.
TGGATTCGATGGTTGCGGTGGTCCACGACGTACATGTTGTCGTCGGCGTCGAAGGCCAGCCCGGAGGGACCGTCGATCTCGCCGGGCACGGAGCCTGGCTCGCCCCACTTCGAGAGGAATTCCCCTGTGGCGCTGAATACGGAGATACGGTTCAGGTGCTCGTCGCTGACATAGACCCGCCCGGAGCTATCCAACGCTATGGCCGCCGTCCAGATGAACTGGCCGTCCCCCTCCCCGACCGAGCCGAACGTGCCGAAGAACTCGCTGTCCAGGTCCATCATGCAGACCTGGATCCCACGCGGGTCGCCGTCGTGGGACCGGCCAAGCACGTAGATCCTGCCGTCATCGCCAATGGCCGTGTCCACCGGGTAATAGAAACCTCGGCCCCCCATGGCGGCCACGCCGAGGGTAAGCTGGTATCGAAGCGCGGTCCCGACGGTGCCGGTCATATGTGCCCTCCGAATCCCCGATGATGATGGGTCGGTGCGCGTCTATACACTACGTGCCATCAAGTTTCGCTTCGCGACATCGCCGCGAGTCGCTGCATTGCCGACGGCGCCGGACCCGCTTCGAGGCGCAGTCGTATCGCGTCGGCGCACTCAACGGGGCTCAGGGAGGATGTGTCGACTTCAAGGTCATAGTAGATACCAGGCTGGTGCACTTCACGCTGCCAACGGTGAACCGCGTCGGGCACGGGAGCGTCTGCTGGAATTTCCTCTTCTTTGAGCCACGTGTTCCGACGTCGTTCCCATATGACCTCGAGGGGTAGCGAACCCCGACTAGGAGGACGGGCAGTCCGTTCAGACGCCGGGCACTATCGGCCAAGATTCCGCGAGGGACTGCGTACGCGTCATGGTGGCCGACATTGACGGCGACGTTCAGGCCCAATCGGCTGTGGCTGGCGATGGATTCATATAAGGCCGCGTAAAGCACGACAATGAGAGGTTCGAGGTCGGGGCGCTCTCCTCCAGGGCGCAGCCCGATCGCTGGACTATAGCGCTCTGGCGCGACGTGCTCCTTGAACGTATCGTACACCAAGGTTTATCCATGGACCAACGAAGGTCTCCTGGATCATGCCGACGATGCTTGACTTGCCTGACCGTGGGACGCCGTTAACGATGACGATCTGTCCCAATACAACTGTCTGCCATGATATCGTGGGCCTCAGGGCGACTGCCGGAGCGAAGGCTCAGTAACCCGAGAGACTGCCCGCATCGGCGTCTAGAATAGCTAGCACACCCAGTGGTAACGTCGCTAGATGGTCTCCATGACCGAATGGGAGCCCGTAGATCACCGGCACACCCAGAGAGCGGAAGCGTTCCGTGAGCACCTCCTCCAGCACCTTCGTGTGCACCCATGGGGAACCGCCCTCGCCGTTCCACTCGTACCCGACCAGGTCGCCCACTACCGCCCCTTGCAACGCCTCCAATTTTCCCGCTTGCGTGAGCTGCAGGAGAGCGCGATCTCGTCCACGGCGGGGGCCTACTCGCGCTGGAAGTCAGGGGTGGCGGCGACCATCCTCAGCAACTCGGCCGCACGCCGCTCGGTTTTCTCCGCCGGCTCGCCCGCCTCCGGCTCCTCGTTTCCCGCGGCGAATCCGACGAGAGCGGAGCGAGTGCTCCGGCTCACGGAGATCGCACCCATCTGGCCTAGACACCCCTGCACCAGGCGCTCGGGGGATATCGCCTCACCGGCTTCCTCCATGAGTCTCTCGATCATCGCCTTGACGCCTGGATTGCCGGCGTCGCCCAGGTGCTCGGCGGCGTAGTTGACGCGCTCCATGGCGGTGCCCGTGTCGATCCACTCGATCCCCTGGTGCCAGCCCTCGACGCTCGGTGGGTTTATCAACGTCTGGCCCATGAAGGTCATCTGGGTGGCCTGGGCCTGCAGGCTCGGGTGCGGCGCACGGTACTCACCGCTCAGCCGCAACACACCAGCCACGAGCTCCGCGGGTCCTTTCACCTTGGCGTACCGGCAGTCTTCCGACTTGAAGAATTCGGATCTGAACAGCGTCCGAAGCATGGCGCCGATCTCATAATTGCTATCGAAGTAGGCCCGCGATAATTCCTCAATTGCCTCGGGGTCTCGGGGCGGCTCATAGGGCCACTGCGGCACCGGAGGCTCGTCGGCAACGAAGAAGTGGTACAGATGCCTGCTGAGAAATTTGGCCGTGGGCGGCTCGCTGCATATGATGTCTATTACGTCCTCGCCGTCGAAGCTGCCACGCTGGCCCAGGAACTCTTTCTCGCCATCGTCGTGGTCCTCGGCCCGGAACTCGAACCGGAACGCGCCGCGGCCATAGGGCCAGAGTGAGTCACGCTCCACGCGCATGTGCATGTACTCCGTGTTGGCGACGGTCCAGCCTGTGAACGCCCTGGCGCACTCCTTTATGTCATGCTCGCTGTAGTTGCCCATGCCCATGGAGAACAGCTCGAGCAACTCTCTGCCGAAGTTCTCGTTGATGGCGCCGTTGTGATTGTCCTGGTTGTCCAGCCACATGATCATGGCGGGGTCCTTGGAGAGCTGCACGAGCAGGTCGCGAAAGCTGCCCGTGCCGTACTTCCGGAACATCGCGAGCTGGTCCATCAGGACCTTGCCCTGGGTGACCTTTGGGTAGCCGGTCGCGAATATGGAGTGCCATAGCAACGCGATCTTTTCCTGGAGGGGCCCCCTGGTGTTTATCATCCGGAACAGCCAGTACGTCGCAGCCCCCGTCGTTCCCAGTCCGCCCTGGTAGTCCGGATGATAGCGATACAGCAGGTCGTCCGGAACGCCGTCCTGGCTATCCGCACGCAGCAACTCCTCGACCGTCTCCTCGTAACCGATCGCTGTGCGCTCCTCAAGCTCGACGCGGGTCGCGCCGAATCCTGCGCGGCGCATCAGGTGGGCCATCAACTCCATGTCCGCGGTCATCATTTCCCCCTGCATACGTCGAAGCCGCCGCCTATCCTTCTATTTAGGAATAATACTGACTCCAACGGCGGCGGTCAAGGTAATATCACATGTGGGCGGGGTCGTTTCAAAGACCGGCGGCTAGCTGATACGAGTGTGGTTCGATTGGCTCAACACGAACGGAAAGCGCCCACACGTTCGTCGTGAGCCGGTGAAAGGATGCGCTCGGCGAATGACGCTCAGGAGAAAATCGGGGGGGGGGGGGGGGGTCCCGCGGGGCCGCCCCCGCGGGTGGGGCCTGGGGGTATACCCCCGCTACTAATTATCCTTCTTCTCCCCTGGTAAGGGAGAGTGAACCTCGACGCTGAGCCACTCTGGGACATGCTCGGAAGCCGGCCCTCTGCTTGTCGAGGCGCTGGAGAGGAAACAGGAAGAACTGTTCTCTAGGACGGACGCTCAGGTCGATCTCAGGCGCGTTACGGCACGACGCTCTCATAGCGCGTCAGAATCAGGTTGCTGTCGCCGAACTCAAGCTACAGGTAGCCGTTCGCGACGGCCTCGACGTAGGCCGAGCGGACCATCTCCTCCCCGGCGATCGCGTATTGGATCGCCAGGTGGCTCGCCATTGGATCGTGGAACTCGGTGAGCAGAGCAATGGCCTCAAAGAGGCCTCGCTCAGGGCGGATGAACAACCGGGTGAACCCAGAGGCGGAGTGCACCTGCTCCCCGTCCCATGCCGATTCGGGCGCGCGCACGACCGTCGTGCCCACCGCCACCACTCTCTTGCCCTCTGTCTTGGCCTCGTTAACGGCCTAGGCCGTGGCTTCCGATACGCGGAAAGGCTCGGCGTACATCACCTGGTCTTCCAGCTCCTCCGACTGCACCTCCAGGCTGGACACACCGGCGTGGAGCAATATGCTCGCTAGTCCCACGCCGTCGCCACTCTCCAGCCGGAGAGTGCCTCCCAATACCTCGGCGCGCTCGTTCAGGCCTATCAGCCCGTAGGCATCGTGAGAGACCTCGGATGGGTCGAAGCCGCGTCCATCATCCTCGATGAAGAGTTGGACGTAGTTGGGTGTGGTCACGAGTTGCATGGCGACCTGCCGCGCCCAGGCATGCTTGACGACGTTAGTCAGAGCTTCCTGGGCGATCCGGTACAGTCCCATCTCGATTCGAGGGGGCAAAGGCCGGGGCTCGCCTGTCGTTTCAAAGTCTACCGGCGGCCCACCGTCGGCTGCCGAATCCTTCCCCAGCGCGGTCAGCGCCTCGACCAGCGTACGTCCCTCCAGGGGCGCCGCCCGCCGATCAAGTACCGAGAGCCGGGCCTCTTCCAGGTTGTCCTGAGCCAGCGCCAGGGCCCAACTCACTGAATGCCGGATTCGCCCGGCGTCCGCGTCGGTGTCCATGAGCGCCTCGGCGGTCTCAAGTTGCAAAGTAATCGCCGCCAGGCCCTGAGCCAGCGTGTCGTGGATCTCCCGGGCCAGCCGGTTCCTCTCCTCGATTATGCTAAGCTCACGGCTACGCTCGTACAACCGCGCGTTCTCGATGGCGACGGCCGCGTGGGCGCCCAGTATCTCGATAAGATGCCGGTCCGCCTGCGTGAACCCGCTTCCGTCTAGGTTGTCGGTGAGGTAGAACGCCCCGATCACCTCGTCCTTGGATACGATGGGGCCACCCTGGAAAGACTTCATATGGGGATGGTGGTCCGGCCACCCCTCGAACCGCGAGTCCTGTTGGATGTTGCGGGTCATGAAGGGCTCCCGGGAATGGAGCATCGCTCCCAGCAGGCTGTGCGTGCGGGGCAGAGGCCCTATGGCGTCCCACTGTCTTGCGCTCATGCCGGACGTGATGAATTCGGCGAATGCGCCTCTGTTGTCGGGCACCCCGAGGGCGGCGTACCGGGCATCGGCCAGTCGGCGAGCGAAGTCTACGATCTTCTTGAGGACGGCGTCTATGGATAGCTCCGCCGCGATCGCCAGTATCGCGTCGCTCATCGCCGCGAAGGCAGGGCTGCTGCCGCTGGGATCATTATAGCTGCTACTCATACACTGCGGTCCACAGGGCCGTAGTCGACAGGAAACTAGCTCGTCCACCTGCGTCAGTCGACGCCGAGCGGCCAGGGGGCTGCCCCGGCCTATGTCAGGTCGCTCTCGGACGGCAGCCACCTCCCGAAAAACCGCTGCCAGTTGCGGTACATGATGTTCTCGATATCGTCGCTCTTATAGCCCCGGCCCGATAGCACGCCCGCGACCTTCTGGTAGTCGACAACGGTGTTGATCTCGTACGGGGCCTCGGGCACACCGCCCTGGCCGTCGGTGTCGCCCCCTATGGCCGCGTGCTCCGAGTTGCCCGCGAGCTGGCACACGTAATCGATGTGGTCGACGTAGTCCTCCAGCGTCACGGACTCGCGGGGGAATACCTCCCAGGGGTCGGGAATTGGCGCGCTCCAATCAAGACCCCCCTTGTAGATCATCCACGTATCCATGGACGAGCCTATCACCCCTCCGCGGTCGATGACGGCCTTCAGGATGTCGTCGGGCTGCTGACGCTCCCCCGGTGTGACGGCGCGACAGTTCTGGTGGCTGGCGAGCAGAGGCCCGCCGAAGATCTCCAGCTCCTCGCGCACCGACGCGTCGGACGTGTGGGATACGTCCAGTATCATGCCGAGCTTGTCCATCTCCTCGAGCAGCGGCCTGGCAAGCGGGAAAAGGCCCCCGTCGGTGCCCGTGGCGCTGCCGTGAGAGTACGCGCTGAAGCCGTAGTGGGACAGGCTGACGACCCGCAGGCCGTTCGACCACCACTCGCCGACCTGCTCCGGCCACACGATCGCATCCGCGCCCTCCATGCCGACTACCAGGCCGACCGGCATACCGGAGTGATCGGTGGTGTTCGACCAGGCCTCCATGTGGGTCGCAAACCCCTCGCGCGTCGTCAGGATCGCGGCCTCGCCCTGGGACTCCAGCAGACGATAGTACGCAAGCTGGCCCATCGAGCCGGCATAGGCGATGTTCTGGGTGCGGTACTCGCCGTGGGGATGGCCCGGCCTCTTGACGCACGAGACGACCTTGACGAGGGCTGCGGCTATCTGCGCCTTGCGCATCTCCGGGAGGCAGGCCATGGCATACGCGTCGGGCCAGCTTCCTCCCTTCACGGTGCCCGGCTCGGCGGTGCGAATACGGTCCAACTCCCAGGACAGGTCCCTGTCCCAGTGTAGCGCTCCGACAGCCATCGGATAGTCGCCGTCGATTATCAGCATCTCAGTTTCCTCATGTAAGATTTCTCATCCAGCCCGCAGGCAAATGGCACAGCGCTCCGCGACATTATACTAGGTAAACATCACCAGGGTCGCACGGGCCACG
>CAZJDV010000101.1:0-7972 GCA_964544865.1 uncultured Dehalococcoidia bacterium
CCGGAGCTGCTGCTGGCGGATGAGCCGACCGGCAACCTGGATTCCGCAAACACCGCGGAGGTGATGGCGCTGCTGCGTCGATTCAACGAGCAGGGTCGTCAGACAATCGTCCTCGTGACCCACGATGCCGACGTAAGCGCGGCCTGCACACGGGTGCTACCGATGCTGGACGGAGCGATCCTGCCGGCGCATGCAGTGTGATCTGAGGGTGCCTTCGAGATGCAGCGGATTATAGATTCGCGAAATATACGGAGTAAGCACGATGACCGGCACGAAGCCCGTGAAGGGACGGATACGTAATGTCGACTGAACAACCCGTCTGCGTCGCCAGGCACATTAACCACGTCGGTATCGCGGTGCAGGACATCGAGGAGACTCTGGCGTTCTACCGGGACGTGTTCGGGGCCGGCGGCGCTGAGGTGGTGGAGCAGGAGGACCAGGGAGTGCTGGGAGCGCTTGTCACCGTCGGAGGAACACAGCTCGAGTTCCTGCAGCCGACTGACTCGGATGGCACGGTGGCGCGCTTCATCGAGCGCCGCGGCGAGGGCCTGCACCACATCTGCTTCGAGGTCGAGGATCTGCAGGACAAGCTGGACAGGCTGGACGCCGGAGGTGTCCGGCTGATTGACAAGACGCCGCGTAAGGGGCTGTCGGGCATGATCGCGTTCCTGCACCCGCGTTCCACCCGCGGCGTGCTGATCGAGCTGGTGGACCAGGACACGGCGAGGCGATGAGAGAGGGGCCTGCTCTCGAAAGGACGAATATGACCCGTCCCAGGATAGTTCGGGTGCTCGTGGCCAAGCCTGGTCTCGACGGGCACGATCGTGGCGCCAAGATCATCGCTCGTGTCCTGCGCGACGCTGGCATGGAGGTAGTCTACACCGGCATCCGTCAGACTCCGGAGATGATCGCCGAGGCTGCGCTCCAGGAGGGAGTGGATGTCATCGGGCTGAGCATCCTGTCGGGCGCCCACATGGAGCTTTTCCCTCGGGTGTTCGAGGGGCTGAGGTCCCGGGGCATGGGCGACGTGGCGGTGGTCGCCGGCGGCATCATCCCGGACCAGGACAGGTCGGCCCTGCGAAAGATGGGGGTGAAGGCGGTCTTCGGGCCGGGCACGCCCACCTCGGAGATAGTGGATCTGGTCCGCGAGGCGGTGGCGCAGCGGGACGAGGGAGCGTGAGACCGTTGGAGGCCGAGGCAAGGGCGAATATCTGCATGCCATCGTTCAGGGCATCGCCGTGATCGAGGCGCTGATTTTCGACTTCGATGGGGTCATCTTGGATACGGAGACCCCGGACTTCGGGACCTGGAGGGATGAGTTCGAGCTCCACGGCGTCGAGCTGGAACGCTCGCTGTGGTCGAGGTTCATCGGCGGCGGCGCCGGGACCTTCGATGTCTACGCGCACCTCGAAGGGCTGCTGGGGCGCTCTATCGACCGCGAGCTCGTACGGACGCGGCGCCGGCGACGCTACCTTGAGATCGTGGAGTCCAGCCCCCTGCTGCCCGGCGTCACCGACTGCATGGCCCAGGTCAGGGAGTTGGGGCTGAAGGTCGGGGTGGCCTCCAGCTCGAACAGGGAGTGGGTCGAGGGCCACTTGGTGCGGCGGGACCTGATGAGGCTCGTCGATTCGGTCCGCTCCAGGGACGACGTTACGAGCGTCAAGCCAGACCCGGAGCTTTTCCTGGCGTCGGCCGGGAGCCTGGGAATCCGACCGCGTCGGTGCGTGGCCATCGAGGACTCGGCCAACGGGGTGACCGCGGCCACGAGGGCCGGAATGTTCTGCGTAGTCGTCACCAACCCCATGACCAAGGACATGTCCGTCGGCCACGCGGACCTTCGCCTGGACGCGCTGAGCGACATGTCGCTGGCCGAGCTGCTGGAGCGGGCGGCCAACTCCCACTGAGGGACCGGAATGACCATACCTGAGAACGTAACCATCACGAGGATCGACGCCGTGGTGCTCGAGGGGACGCGCCCTCGGACCATCGGCCGCAACTCCCATGTCGACGTTCACGGCCGCGTGGCGTCGGCCCCGGTGGTGCGGCTGCACACGGACCAGGGAGTCACCGGCTGGGGGTGGTCGCAGGCCACGGCTGAGGATGCGGAGGCCCTGGCCGGCAAGAATCTGCACGAGGTCTTCGCCGCCGCCGATGGGACGGCCGATGACTACCTCGCATTCGACTTTCCGCTGTGAGACCTGGCCGGGCGCGTGCTGGGGAGGCCGGTTCACGGAATGCTGGGGGGCGGCGGCGCGAACACGGTGCCGGTCTACGACGGCACCATCTACATCGATGAGGTGGACCCTGGCACGGGCCGGGACGACGGCCTTGCGCCCATGTTGAGCGCCGTCCGGATGGGCCTCGACGCCGGCTTCCGTGCGTTCAAGGTCAAGGTCGGCCGCGGCTTCAAGTGGATGGAGACCCGGGCCGGAATGAGGCGCGACATCGACGTGCTGCACGCGATTCGCGACCTGATAGGCCCGGACATGAAGCCGCTCATCGACGCCAACAACGGCTACACCCCCGACGAGGCTCGGCAGGTCATGCGCGAGGCCGGCGAGTGCGGCATCTACTGGTTCGAGGAGCCCTTCAGCGAGGACTTGCACGAGTCCGTGGCCCTTAGGAGCTTCATCCGCGACGGGGGTTGGGACACGCTCGTCGCGGACGGTGAGGGGTCGGAGGCGCAAGACGCGGAGTTCACCGGGATCGTGCGGGCCAGCGGCATCGACGTGGTGCAGTTCGACATGCGCCAGTACACGCTGACGCGTTGGATGCGCTACATGACGGTGATCGCTGAGACGGGAGCGCTGACCGCGCCGCACAACTTCGGCTCGCACCTGTCGAGGTTCTATATCCCCCAGTTCGCGCGAGGCACGGCGCACTTCACCACCGGCGAGACCGATATCATGACGATGCCTGGGGTCGCGGCGGACGGCTACGGCTTGGTGGACGGTATGAGAACGGTCCCTGATGCGCCGGGGTTCGGCCTCGAGTTGGACGGCGCGGGGGGAGCGCGGAGGCTGGATCGTGGAGAGCGGGTGACGGCGTCGCCATGACCCGCCCTTCGCGCCGCCATCAAGACCTCATGCGCGGCGAAGGGCGGGAGCAAAATCCCGATGAGTCAGGAATCCCCGTCCTGCACGTCGATGGTACCGACCATGCCGGGATGGATTGGGCACGAATACCTGAAGGTGCCGGTAACGGCGAATGTCAGCGAGTAGCCGATGCCGCCAGGACGGGTCCCGTAGCCGATCAGTCCCGAGCTGTAGAGCCCCTCGCCGGTGAAATACTCCCCGGCCTTGACCGGCAGCAAGACCTGGTGGTTGATAACCATCAACAGCTCGCCGTCATCCCCCTCAACCGGCGTGTACATGGGGGGAAACGCGCCACCGGGATTGAACACGACCGAGTGCCAGCGGGACGAGGCCCATACGACGGTGTCCCCTTTGTTGATCTTGAGGCGCCTGGGTATGAACTCGGTGAGCTCGGCTTCGGGGGGACCCATGCCTGCACTTACCAGGTACACGCTGGAGCCGCCGGGACCGGCCTCCTTGTCCATGATCCGGTCCGACGTAAGGACGACGCGAAGGCCCCCCGTTAGTTCCTTGTAGTACTCCATCTCGCTCTCGCCCTGTTCGTCGATCTCCTTTTGGCCGGGCACGTCGAGTGCCGTCTGAGGCTCGACGACGACCACACCCTTGTGAAAGTCATGGATTCCGCAGAAATAGGGATAGACGCCAGGCTTGTCGAATATCAAGGAGAAGGTGTCGATCTGAGGGAATCCCGGGGGCAGGTGGGGCTTTGGGAACATTATCCCCGAGTTGACGTAGCCGGCGCCTCTCCAGGCCTCGACAGGGTCGTCCTCGCGCCGCGTGGGGTAGAGCATATTCGGGTTCAACATGGAACTTGAGGAGCCGCCGCCGAAAAGGGAGTCGCCAGAACCGCCTGATGGCACCGGGATCACGTCGTCCTCGGGCCGCTGGTCGCTGAAAGTCACGGTCTGTGGGTCGGCCTGGGTGTTCATCTTCCAGGTGACTGTGTCTCCGGCACGAATCCTGACACTCCGGGGGAAGTACACGTTGATGGCGGTGGTCTTCTCGCCCGCGCCGACGAGCACAAGCAGCTCTCTCGACGACGGCGGCGTGGGCTCCACGGAAACAGCAACGGTGTCCGGTTCTCCGGAGCATGCGGACAACACCAGTAATAGCAAGAACGGCGCGACGATCCAGAGGTAACGATTCATCGGACTGCCTTCCTCCCGCCCCGGCATCCAGATCGGGGCCGCGTGGCTCATGGCGCCGCCGCCTCCCGGCCCTACATTTGACCTACGGCGCATCGTCGTCGATGGTTTTTCCACCTCAAGCTGGTATTCTGTAGATTCTGGTCCACCATGTCAACAATCGCCCGGCGGGAGCGTCCCAGATGCGAGCGACCGCGCCGTCTGCATGCCGGCGGCCGGCGCCGCTCCACGTGAATCGGCGCCAATGTGGCCTATGTGAATCTTGACACAATAGCCGGGAAGCACTAGAATACGCCGCTGCGAAGGTGCGGCTTCGGCCACTACAATGCGCGGGTGGTGATGGGATGCTCTTCAATGTGTCGCAGTTGATCAGGGAGCCCAGCGGCGCCTCCCGGGTCTACGAGCTTGAGGAGGAGCTCCTACTCACGGGCGGCGCCGAGCCGCGTCGGGTCCGCGGCACCGTCAGGTTGCTGGGGACCGACAGGGGAATTTGGGTGAGCGCGGCGCTGGACACGGACGCCTGGGTCTCATGCAGCCGGTGTCTGGTTGAATACAGCCAGGCCATCCACATCACTGTCGAGGAGGAGACCCATCCGCTGGGAGAGCCGGCCGGCGCGGACCTGAAAGAGTCAGACGACACGGGGGAGATACTCAGAATAGACGAGAACCATATCCTTGACCTGACCGGCGCTGTGAGCCAGTACGCCGAGTTGTGTGTCCCAATGAAACCCGTGTGCCGTCCGGATTGCAAAGGCATCTGCCCCAGATGCGGGTCCAATCTCAACGAGTCTGGCTGCGAATGTGATATGGTGGTCTGGGATAGTCGATGGGGCGAGCTGCTTGATCTGCTCAGCCCAACCGAGTCAATCGAGGAGCGTAGCAACTAGTGCCACCACTTCCAAAGAAAAAACACTCAAAGGGAAGGCAGGGCAAGAAGGCGTCCCACCATGCACTCCGCCGGATAATGCTTGCGGAGTGCCTCCAATGCCACAGCGCGCGGCTGCCCCATACGATTTGCCCATCGTGTGGATACTACAATGGACGTGAGGTCGTCGCGGTCGAGTCGGGCGGGGGCGAGGAGTAGAATGCCGATGCTGGCTGAGCATGGGTGTCCATGCGACGGGAGCATGGCATGAACTTCAACTTCACGCGGGCGTCGAACGGCGTGGGTTATCTATTTCCCGGGCAGGGTGCGCAGACCGTGGGAATGGGGGAGGAGCTTTATGAGTCGTCTCCCGCCGCCCGGTCCGTGTTCGACGAGGTTGACACTGCTCTGGGCCGCCCGCTCGCCAAGCTCGTGTTCGAGGGGCCCGAGGACCAGTTGCGCCACACGGTGAACGCGCAGCCCGCGATCATGGCGATGAGCCTGGCGTGCGTGATGGCGATGCAGGAGCAGCTTGGCTCCGGGGGCGTGCCCGCCCCGGCGTTCATGGCCGGGCACAGCGTGGGCGAGTTCACGGCGCTGGCCGTCGCCGGCGTTCTGGACGTGGGAGAGGCCACCAGGCTCGTCCAGGAACGCGGGCGGCTGATGGAGGAGGCCTGCGAGCAGCGGCCGGGTAGCATGGCCGCAATAATCGGACTCGACCACATGACCATCGAGGAGATAAGCAGGGAGACGGGCACCTACGTGTCCAACGTCAACACCGAGCATCAAATAGTTGTCAGCGGCGAGATAATGGCAGTGGCCAGGGCACTGGACCTGGCGCTGGCGCGGGGCGCGAAAAGAGCCATTCCGTTGCGCGTCGGTGGGGCTTTTCACTCCGCCTTGATGGAGCCGGCCAGGCGGGGCCTAGTGGAGGCCGTCAGCGACCTCACGTTCAGAGACCCGGCGGTGCCCATCGTGGCCAACTGCACGGGGGAGCCGCTTGTCAAAGGAGAGGACGTCAAGCGAGAGATAATCGCGCAGATATGCAGTTGCGTTCAGTGGAAGCGGACGATGGACTACATGCTGGGGTCGGGGGTGTCGCACTTCGTCGAGATCGGCCCGGGCAGGACTCTTAGCAGCATGGTCAAGCGGATCGACGGTTCGGCCGACGCAGTGAGCGTGAGGGACATGGACTCCATCCTGCGCCTGAACAGGAACTGACGGGCCGGCGCGCAGGTCAAGGAATCCTCGATGCGCTCTCGGTACTGTGTCTGGAAGATCGTCGGTTCGGAGTCGCCTGAAACATCGTTTTGAGCAACCCGGCGTCCGAGGGACTCAGGGCTCCCACCGCCAGGCGCAGAGCGAGGGTCATCGCGCTGCAAGTGCTGTATGAGATAGACGGCGCCAGGCACGACCCGGACCGGGCCTTCGAGAACAGGCTCCGGGAGCAGTCCATCCCCACACCGGCGGAGGGATTCGCCCGCGAAGTCATCGCTGGGGTCCTTGCAAACCGGGCGCGCATAGATACGATAATATCGACCTACGCGCCCTCCTGGCCCATCGGCCAGATGGCCGTGGTTGACAAGAACATCCTCAGGGTCGCGACCTTCGAGCTGGTCATAGGTAAAGAGACGCCGCCGAAGGTTGCGATCAACGAGGCAGTCGAGCTGGCCAAGGTCTTCGGATCCGACGCCTCGCCCAAGTTCGTCAACGGGGTCCTGGGGTCGGTATTTGGAAGTCAGTCGGCGGTCGAAAAGAGCTAGCTGCAAGAGTTGAAACATGGAGGTCAGGCGATGGCGACGGTCTTCGTACGTGTTCAGACGGTGGTTGCCGAGAAGCTAGGAGTCGGGCAGGAGGCGGTCGTGCCGGGGGCATCTTTCGTCAACGACCTGAACGCCGACTCCCTCGATCTGGTCGAGTTGATCATGGCCTTCGAAGAGGAGTTCAGCACCGATGCCACGGAGATCGAGATATCCGACGAGGACGCGGAGGGCATCACCACGGTCCAGAAGGCGATCGACTACCTCAACGAAAAGGGCGTGCAGGACGGGTAGGGCATTTCGGGCCGACGCAGGCCGCGAACCCGGCCACGGCGCGTGAACGAAGGGCTCCGATCAAGTCGGGGCCATTTGTCGTGGTGGGCGCACTCCGTGCCGTGTCAAAGGGGCGCTGGAGAACCACGTTTTTTCTAACGCATCCTGGCTGAAATACTCAAATAAGACGACCTGTACGGTCCGCCACCAAACTGGGCCGCATCCCACGAGCATAACTGCGCAGAGATCGAATTCAAGGCCGACGCACCCCTACCCCCGACATCCCCAACGCCCAACACCTACCCCTCCCCGTTGCCCGGCGGCGTCTCCTTCAGGGCGGCGAAATTCATGGCGTAGAGGTGGGCGTACAGCCCATTGCCGTCCATCAGCCGGTCGTGGGTCCCTGTCTCTTCGACCCTACCGTGGTTGAGCACGACGATCTGGTCCGCGCCCCGAATCGTCGACAGGCGGTGCGCAATCACGATGGCTGTCCGCCCTCTGAGGAGTGTTTGAAGGGCCCGTTGGATCAGCATCTCCGTGTAGCTGTCGATGTTGGCGGTGGCCTCGTCCAGGATCAGGATGCGGGGGTCCGCCACGATGGCCCTGGCGAAGCTGATAAGCTGGCGCTGCCCCACGCTCAGGTTGACTCCGCGCTCCTGCAGGAACGTGTCGTAGCCGCCCTCGAGTTTCTCTATGAAGTCGTTTGCGCCTACCGCTCTGGCCGCCTCGACCATTTGCTCCTCGGACACGTTCTCGTGGTTGTACTTGATGTTGTCCCGGACGGTGCCGGTAAACAGGAACGGCTCCTGCAGCACCATGCTCATCTGCCTCACC
>CAZJDV010000102.1:0-663 GCA_964544865.1 uncultured Dehalococcoidia bacterium
CCGGCGCCTCTTGGATATCCAGCGCATCGGCGATGGAGTCTTGCTCCACCGTGGCCTGCTGGTCGGCCATCAGCCGCGAGTAGACGCCGTTCGCGGCGGCCAGCTCCCCGTGGCCGCCGGACTCGACCAGACGCCCGTCATCGAGCACGAGGATGCGGTCCGCGCCGACCACGCTGGACAGCCGGTGGGCTATGACGAGCGTGGTCCTTCCCGCCATGAGCCGGTCCAGGGCCTCCTGGATGGCGGCCTCGTTCTCGGCATCCACGCTGGAGAGCGCCTCGTCGAGGATGAGTATCGGCGCGGCCTTCAGGAGGGCGCGGGCGATGGCGATTCGCTGCCGCTCCCCGCCGGACAGCTTGATGCCTCGCTCGCCGACGATGGTGCCGTAGCCCTCCGGCAGCGCGGCGATGAACTCATGCGCGTTGGCGGCGTGGGCGGCTTCCTCAAGCTCCTGGGTCGTCGCGCCGGGCATGCCGACCCGCAGGTTGTCCGCCACCGTCCCGTTGAATAGATACGTGTCCTGCGTGACGACCGAGACCTGCTCCCGCAGGGTGTCCAGGGGCAGGTTGCGTAGGTCGCGGTCTCCTAGAAGGACGCGCCCTTGCTGCGGGTCGTAAAAGCGGAGGGCCAGCCACACGACGGTGGACTTGCCCGCTCCGCTGA
>CAZJDV010000102.1:673-7830 GCA_964544865.1 uncultured Dehalococcoidia bacterium
CACCAGCCCCAGGGTCTCCCTGTCGTGGAGTGTGAAGGACAGGTCGTCCAGAGCATGCCTGCGCCCGCCCTCATAGGCGAACGTGACCGACTCGAATCGAATTTCCGGCGCCGGCGCCGGCTGTGGCTGCGGCGCATCCAGCCCTTTTATGGCTACGGGCGTGTCCAGGAGGGCGAATATGCCCTCGGCAGAGGCCATGGCCACCATGCCCTGGTGGTAGAGCGCGGCCAGCTCCCGCAGGGGCCGGAATACTTCGCCCCCGAGCATCAGCACGACCAGCAGAGTGCTTAGCTCCAGATCGCCGCTGCTCACCCGGAACCCGCCCCACACCAGCGCGACCGTCGCCCCGGCGGAGGTGCCCAGCACCGTCGCGCCGGAAGACACGCCGTCCACGGCGACTATCCCCATCGTGCTGCGATACAGACGTCGCGCGCGCTCGGCCAGAACGGCGGCCCTGATCTTGCTCTGGCCAAACGCCTTGAGTGTGCCCAGCCCCTGCACGCTGTCCAGGAACTCCGCGCCCAGACCGCCGAACGCCTGCCTGCGCCTGCGGCTGTTTTCGTCCGTCCACCTCCGCAGCATCCTGGGTATGAAAAGGGTGAAGAGAGCGAACGCCAGGAAAATCAGACCGATCTGGACGTCCAATACGGACATGAAGACGAATATCAGGACCGGCGCGGCCAGCGCCACCATGAATTGGGGCAGATACTGCCCAAAGAAGGTCTCCAGGCTCTCTACTCCGTCGACGAGGGACATTAGGATGTCGCCGGTCCGTCGCCGCTCGATGAAGCTGGGGCCCAAGGCCAATATGTGTTGGTAAAGACGCCCCCGTATCTCAATCTTCGTCCGCACCGCGGTGGAATGGCTAATGGAATCGCGGAGGTACTGCAACACGCCGCGGGCTGCTATGAGCGCTCCGAGCACGGCCAGCGGCATGACAATTGCGCGGAGAGACTCGCCCTGAAATACCTGGGCGATGATCCAGCCTGTCAGCGCGAGTCGCGCTATGCCCGCTCCGAGCGCCGCCATGCCAACGACGGCCGCCAGCAGGATGCGCATCCGCAACCCTTTGCTCAATGCAAACAGACGCAGGTTGAAATACATGTTTCTAAGAGACCTCGCTCACGTTTTCGGCCGGCAATCAGTCCAGTTCGTATTGACCCAGTATGTCATTGTGAGGAGCGGAGCTCTTTCGCGCTTGGGCGCGTCGCGTGGCCCCATCCACCCCCAGATTCTTCGCTCCGCTCAAAATGACATTGGCGAGACCCAGGTGGGCTGACTACTAGGCCAGGCAAAGTATTCGCGCGGCCTTGATGGCCATGATCGGGACCGGCCCCAGCAGGCCCCGCAGCCGGTATGCCACGACGGCCCCGGCGACGCCGATCAACGCCCCCACGATGATGTCCGACGGATAGTGGACCCCGGCGTAGACCCGCAGGAACCCATGAATCGCCGCGACCGCGAGCATAGCCGTGCCGGCCCACCTGTTGAAACCCCACACCGCTGCCGCCAGGGCGAAGAACGCGGCGGCCGAGTTGGACGGCATCGAGGAATCGGTAGGGTGGTAGAACAGCAGCGATACGTCCAGTTCCACGAAGGGCCGGGGCCTGAAGAAGATACCGTTTCCGATGAACACCATCCAGTTCGCCAGCGCCATCCCCGCAAGTGCCGTCAGCACGCCGAGCTGGTATCTCAGCCGCGTCCCGCCGTCCGCTCCCGCGAACCATAGCGCCAGCAGGCCAAGCCCGAGGACGGCCGTAGCCAGGTAGTCGCTGACCAGCCACTCCACGAGCCTGTCGAGAGGCCCAAGTGTGCCCACCCAGCCATTTATTCGGAGAAATACGACTTCGTCTGCGCGCGCCATTCTCTCGACCAGTAGTGAATGTTTTGGGCGACGGCCCTCAAGTACGTGGAGTCTTGCAGGGCGTGCAGCCCAAATCGGGGCGACGGGCCGCCGCGGTACGTCCGGGCGTTCGTGACCGAAGTGACCACGACGGTGAGCAACCAGGCGGTCAGCGCGCCCATGAAGAAAGCCATCGCCACCTCGTTGGAGGACAGGCCGCCCAGATGGTCGCTGATGTTGCGTTCCTCCGTCCCAAAGAACCAGAAGGCCGCGGCCAGCGCGAGACCGAACCCGAGAAGCCTGGCCACAACCGCGGAGCCGAATATCAGCAGGCCCCTCAGACCGCCGAGACTCGCCGCTATCTGGAGGACTCCGAATGCAGCTACGGTGACCAGGATGTAGTAGTCGATCGAGAAGGATTTTAGTACGGGCATATTGTTGGGCCGTTAGCGACTACGCTGATCGCGTTCTCGATGAGCGCGGCATCGAGCCGGCAGGCGCCCGCACCTAGCCGCCGGGCGTGATGGCGACAGTCCAGTCAAAGTATTTGGGATTGTTGCCCCGAATGAGGTCGAGGTAGAGGTCCCGAAGCCGCTGTGTGATAGGCCCGACACCGCCGTTGCCAATGGGCCGGTTGTCCAGCTCTCCCACCGGCGTTATGTGTGCGGCGGTCCCGGTGAGAAAGACCTCGTCGGCCAGATAGAGCTCGCTGCGGCGTATGCCCCTCTCGACGACCTTCAGACCCAGCTCCTCTTCCGCCAGCCTCCATGCGGAGTCGCGCGTGATGCCTATCAGATTGTTGTCGCCGACCAGCGGGGTGTAGAGCACGCCTTTGGAGACCATGAACAGGTTCTCGCCCGAGCCCTCGGACACGCCCCCATCCTGGTTCATGAAGATGGCTTCGTCGAAGCCCGCCAGCACCGCCTCCGTCTTAGCCAGGATGCTGTTGACGTAGTGGCCGGAGATCTTCACCCTGGGCGGAATGACGGTATCGTCGATGCGGCGCCATGACGACGTGCAGCAGCGAATGGCGCCGTCGGCCTTTATGTATGAGCCGAAGGGCACGGTTATCAGCGCGAAGTCGCTGCTGAGCTCGTGGAGCTTCAGGTTTGCGACCAGCTCCTCGCTCTTGTATGCGATTGGGCGGATGTACAGGTCCTCCCGGTAGCCGCACCGCTCGATGAGCTCGATTGTGATCTTCATGAGCTCGTCGACCGAGTGAGGGATGTCCAGCAACATGATCTTACATCCCTGGAGAAGGCGCTCGTAGTGCTCCCTGGGACGGAAGACGAACATCTTTCCGGCCTGTTCGTTCCAGTTGCCGCGAATCCCTTCGAATACGGCCGTTCCGTAGTGCAGTGCGTGGGTCGTGATGTTGACGTTCGCCTCGGACAGCGGGACGATCTTACCTCGGAAGTAGGCCAGGGCCTGGGACATCTATGCACTCCTTTGTGCAGAAAGCTGAGGCAAATTATAATCAACCCCATTCGATAATGACAACATGGCGTGAAACGTGGGGGATGGAGGGGTTGCTCGCACGAGGGAGTGCTGTCCGCCTGGGGGGCGACCGGTGCGTCACCGGGCCAGCGGGCTGGTTGGCGCGCGCTAGCTGCCGAACATAAAGAAGGGGCTGCTCTCGGCTGTCTCGATCAGCCCGGCTCTGTCCGCCGGGACGCCGCTCGCCAGGGTGACGGTCAACTCCAGCCACATGTCGTCTTCTCCGGAAGGTACGAGGAGCGCCAGGGCTTCGTCGTCCCACTTCGATATGGTGTACTTGGACCCTATCGCACGAGGCGACGTGATCCAGGCGCCCGTTCGGAAATAGGCGGTCTCTCCTCCCACGGTCACCGGCTCCATTCGCTCGAGCTGCCAGGCTAGTCCTCGGCGGGTAACCGGCCGGAGATGCACCATCTCTCCATCAACGCCACGGAAGGAAGACACCGAGATCTTCTCAGGCTGCGTGGAGGCCGGCGTGGCTACGGACGCCTCGGAAATCGCCGGCGGAGATGGCTCGACTGAAGGTCGCTCAGACCGCGCGCAGGCGAGGATTGACGACAATACCAACACCGCAAGAAACGACAACAGGCGTTGTTTCATGTCTGCCCTGCTACGAATTGGGACATATGACGTCGCTCCCCGTACCAATCGTTTCGAGTCGGAAAAGGCATCGCTCTACCCGTCGCTCAAAGTGCCTTCCAGATAAATGCGGAACGCGTCGGGCTGGTGGATAAGAAACTGGAAGTCCACGGAGGGCAAACGGTACGGGTTCGAGTTACGGGTGATGTATCGGGCGGCGTAGGGCGGGCCGCCGTTGGCCTCGTCGGAACCTTCGACGCCCGCAAGCTCGGCGTAGCTGACGGGTTTGCCGTCGGCGCGATACTCCTAGCCGATGATCCACAGCCGCCCGAAACGGTAGCGTTACTTGACCTCCCGCTCGGCGATGCTGCTCCAGGTGGTGGATGTGAACGCGAAGTCCCTGGGCATGAAGCCCAATCCGGCCTCGATCGCCTGGTTAGATCGGTCCAACTCCTCCGCGATTCTCCTTCCCGAGGGGGCCTCGACGCCGAGGTCGGAGTGGGTGACGGTATGGGCGCCGATGTGCCAGCCCGCATCGACGAGCTTCCGCAGCTCGTCCCAGGTCAGGAATTCCTCAGTGTCGCCGGTGGTGGCCTGGGATCCGGACCAGGTCGGGTCCAGGGGAGCGGTAAAGATGAAGAGGTTGCCGGCGTAACCGTGGCCGGCCAGCACCTCGCGGACCTCATAACGCATGGACCTCACAGGATGGTCGAAGTCGAACATGATGGGCCGGTCCGGGAGTGTGGCGGTCCCGTCGCGCCAGGCGGCTAGGTCGTCATAGTCGATGGACTCGAACCCCATCTCCCGGGCGATGCCGACGAGCCGGTCCAGGTGCTCGACGGTGAGCGGCCTGTCACCGTCCGGCCGGATGCCGTGGCACATTGTGATGGGGATCCTCATGGGCTGTTCTCCGAACGGATGTCGTTCTACCCGAGGACGGCGCCGACAACATAACACGACGGGTAAGAATGAACAAAAAGCCGGGCACACGGCCCGGCTTTGGTCCTATAACGTGGTGAAGGTGCGCTTACACGGTCCTGACCACCCCTATCACCCTGCCTTGAACAAAGACCTTGTCTGCCGGCACCGTGATCGGTTTCATCGCGCTGTTCGCGGGCTGGAGCGTCACCATGCCGCTCTCCATGTGGAAGTGCTTCAGGGTGACCTCCTCACGGTCGGTGAGCCATGCCGCCACCATGTCGCCCTCTTGCGGCTGGTCGACGGGCTCAAGGAGCACGAGGTCCCCGTCGGCGACCAGAGCGTCGATCATCGACTCGCCCTTTACCTTGACCGCGAAGATGTCCTCCTTGCTCTGGGTCAGGAACTCGGGCAGGTCGATGTTGTCGACCTCCTCGGTGCTCCAGGAGCCCGACAGGGGCGTGGGGAGTGGGTCGCCGGCGGCGATGTTGCCGACGATCGGCACGGTGACGAAAGAATTCCGAGGTCGGGACGCGGCGCCCAGGAGCTCGATGCCTCGCGACACCTCCGCATCGCGTCTCAGATGTCCCTCTCGCTGCAGGATCCGCAGATTGTAGTCCACCACAGAGGTAGAGCTTATCTCGCACCCGTGCTGGATGTCTCGAACGGTGGGCGGGTACTGGTGCTCGGCCATGAAGTAACCTATGAACTCCAGCATGCGCTCCTGTCTCGGCGAAAGGTTCTTTTTCTTCATCGGCGTCCTCGCTATCTTCAGGCGGTCCCTCGGGCCATAAGTACGCATGTGCGGAACAAATGTACCACGACACTCAGGGGGAGTCAAGGGCTCCTTATCTGAGGATCAGGGTGTTTCGGTTGTCTCTTGCCAGTGAGACCCTTCGACAGGTCCAGGGCGAACCGGAATCAAACTCCGCTCGTGGTGAGCTCGTCGAACCACAGAATAATTGAAGTGCCAGCCCATTAGCACTGGTCTTTGCATTCGGGAGTTAACCGGGGCAGGCAGCACAAGAACACCGCACGGAATGACGGCTACGATCCCAGGGAGCCCGTGTTAAAGGGCCAAACCCAAGTCCGCCTTCCGCTCTGGAATCCCCTGAGAGTGTCTTGAGGAAGCTAGCTGTCTCCAGGGGTGCGGCCTAATGACCCTTTCGACCATCCCCTCGATCCCCTTGCCATTGAAGGACTCAGAGCCCGCGCTGAGTCCGCCGTGGCGGCAGGCTCTCAGCGTATCGGCCAGAGGCGCTGCGCACCTCCCCACACGTCCCCTCCAGCGGAGCTTTAGCTGCCGATGGTGGTGTGGAGTTGCTTCATTAGACGGGACTTGCGGCGGGCGGCGTTCTTGTGGTGGATGGCGCCTTTTTGAGCAGCCTTATCGAGGGCGACCACGGCCATCTTCACCGCAGCCTCGGCGGACCCGGCCGCCTCAACCTCGTCTGACTCCATCAGGCGGCGGGCCTTGGTCACCATTGTCTTCGCCTTGGACTGCAGCGGCGCGTTTCTGATGCGCCTTCTCTCCTGAACACGGGCCGATCTCGCGCTGGGCAATTTCTTAGTCCTCCCTGGTTATTCGGTCACTGCAATTATCCGCTTATTCGGTGGCTTGACGCAATCGCAGGGAGCATCCCCTGCCGGTTTGGCACACTCAATGCCTGTCCTTTGATTCATCGCCCGCGGGGATTAAGGGTAGTATGCGAGCCTCACGAACGGGCCCTCGCGACGTGGCTCACTCCCTTTACACCCTCCAGCTTGGAGAACAGGCGGCTGAGCTGGTCGATACCGTCGATGTACACGGTCAATGAGATGATACTCACGTCGTCACGCTCCTCCGAGACGCAGGACTCGATGTTTACGCGCTCGTCCGAGACGAGGGACGCGATGTCGCTCAGGAGTCCGACGCGGTCCCAGGCCTCTATCTTCATGCGCACCGGATAGACGGTCTGTGTCTCCCCCCAGTCGACCTGCACCAGTCGCTCCTTCTCGCTCTCGTTGACCACGTTGAGGCATGCCTCGCGGTGGACGGTGACTCCCCGGCTGCGGGTGATGTAGCCCGTTATCTCGTCGCCGTGAATGGGGTTGCAGCACTGCGCCATCCTTGTGAGGAGGTCTCCGACTCCCAGCACGGTGTTACCGGACCTAGGTCCGGTGCTGGGAAGGGCGACCAGGTGCTCTTCCTGTGGCTTGATCTCCTGCGACGCCAGCTTCTTGACCACCTGGGCGGTTGTGATCGCGCCGCTTCCCAGGGCGGCGAAGAAGTCGTCGGTGGAGTTCATGTTCACCGACTGGGCGACCTCCACGTCGTCGA